>JAFULM010000029.1 GCA_017483185.1 Prevotella sp.
ACAGAAAATATCTATAACTTTGTCTTCGGTAATCATCGCTTAATATATTGTTGTAATATCTTGTATTTTAGCACTATAAAGATACAACATATTTGCGAGATTACCAACTTTTATAAGAACTTTCTTATCCCGAACTCACGTTATTTTGATACCGATAGCTACTACAGCCGCCTCTATGCTTACGAACACAGTCTGCTCAACACTTTCTCCTTTCCTGCTTTCAGCGGCCACGGCATCCGTTATGCCGCCGTCGCACGTGCCGATCTCGGTCGTCGCTTCATGTTCATGGCCAAAATCGGCGTGACCGACTATTTTGACCGCAAGACCATCGGCAGCAGTCTGCAGACCATCTATGCCTCATCTGCCGTTGACCTTGAGTTGCAGGCGAGGGTGAGGTGGTGAGAGATATGTGCGTGGTGTGGGGAGTTATAGTTTCAGTACGATAATGCTGTCCGTCCTTTGTCTTATCTCATTAAAATTTCGGAAGTTTGGGACATGTGCGCTCGCTGCCATTTCAGGGCGTACATGTCCCAAACTTCCGAAACTTCAATTATCTCAATAAAGTTATAGTATAAAGTAAAACGAGTCATATTGGTCGGTAAAATGACTCATATTGGAAAGTAAAACATGTTATATTGCTCAGTAATATAGCATGTTTCACTTCGTAATACTGCCGTTGGTATAGTCATTGATAGTATATACCGTATTCCTTTCAACGAAGCGGCGTATGCGTTTCTGATACTTCTTGAACAGTGTTTTTGCGATGTTGCCTTTCTTTTGTGGCAGTATTGGGTATGGACATGGCAGTGCGGTGATTTCCGTTTTGTGCTTTTCAATGTCATCAAGGCATGTCTTGACGTAGCTGAAAATCCCAGCCTTGGCTGGATCTTTAGCAAATTCGATGGCGAGAAAATCGCCGTATTGTTCCAGAATATTGGCGTCGTCGAGGATTTCGCGCTGTGAACGGAAAGCAAAATGGGAGATGAGCGAGTCGCCGTCGAAGAGATTTATCCTGCCCATTTGGGTGGGCTTGATGACAGAAAGAAATTCTTCATCATCATCCAGAACCTCGCCTTTGAACGTAGCGAAGTCACGTCCGAACCACAGGATGAAGTTTATGGAAAATCTGTTGCAGGCTATCGGACGTCGTCCGATGTGTAGTTTACGGCACGAGTCATAATCATTGTTCAGCTTGTCGAGGAACCACTGGTGGAGGACAAGGGAGAATTCGCCGCGCTTCCACAGTATGCGGTGGTTTGACAGCGCGTTCATGTACTTTCCGAATCCCATCTTTCCTGTCACCTGCCAGAGGTAGGAGCAGATGGCGTTGTTGACCACCATCGGTGACACGAGCAGCGCGTCGGGATTGTCAACGCGGAAAGCAAGAACCTTCTTGAATATGTCTGGCTCCATCCAGACGACGTCGTCGTCAATTTTTATGTATATTGCGTCCTCGTCCTGACACAGCGTGTAGAACTTGTTGATGCTTGCAATGCCGTTGACGATGTTGTCCGGTTGCCACACGAGATTGACTTTCGGATATTTTGCGGCCATCATCTGGAAGAATTCTATGTCGCAGTTATCGGTCGTGTTGACCCAGATGTCATATCTGTCGACGAGTTCTTCACTGACAATATACGGGAACAGGTATTGCATGTACCGCCGTCTGCCTGCTGCCGTGCAGCATATCACCTTATGATTTTTATACATAAATCAGAGCCGTTGGTGTTATTCTTTAATCTTTAGATACCACTTTATGACAAACCGGAGCAGCTGGCTGTCCGGATTCTGCCTCCATTTTCTGATGTACTTTATGCAGAACAGAGGCGTGCTCAGCATCTTATTGTCCAACATCCGGTAGAGTTCGGGTATATTACGGGCAATGGCGATGTCTAATGTCTGAAGTATCTTGCTGTCCAAATCGGGACTCTTGACGATGACCAGCTTGTACAGCCAGCGCACGTGATGGTAGAGTTTGTCGAACATCAATTGGTGGACTTTGTCTGAGGGAAAGTCCATATTGCAGTAGTCGCTGACCAGTTTGGCCGACATGGCAATCTCATCATGGATGTGTGAGAGAATGACATCGTTGCTGACCGACTGTCCTTCTCGTCCTATCGTATATCTGTAGAGTGGTCTGTCAAAGTATATGGCTTTTTTCACACAGGCCATAGGGCTGAATATCCATTCGTTGTCTGTGTAGAAAATGCCTTCAGATTGGTTGTAGTCTATTCTGTTGAAAATGCTTCTCCGGTATGTGACGTTGTGCATCATGATGGAAATGAACAATCTGCTGTCACTTTCTCCGAAGAAGTCGAAAACTTCCTTTTGTGTGTATTTCAGTGCGCTCAGGGTCTCGCCGTCCGGTCCGACGTTTATCTTGTCGTTCAGCACGAGGTCAACGTCCGTCCTGTCCAGCACGTCGACAAACTCGCGGAAGCTGCCGTTGTCGAAGCTGTCGTCCGCATCGAGAATCTTGACGTATTTTCCGATGGCCACCTTCAGGGCCGCGTTGATGCACGAACCGTAGTTGCCATTCTGCTTGTCTATGATGCGGAACGTGGAGGGATATTTGCCGGCGAAGTCTTTTGCGATGGCAAGAGAGCCGTCATTGCTGCCGTCATTGACGACGATGGCTTCGACGCGCTCCATCCCTTTGTCCATGACGAGCGAAGAGAGGCATTTACCGAGATATGCCTCCATGTTGTATGTAGGGATGATTATGGATATGGTTTTGTCCATATATGGTTTATATAGAGTTCTTTTTTGTTCCGGTGTTCAGTCTTCAAAACATCCCGAGCACCTTCTCCACAATCGGCGCCATGTCGTAATACTTGTATTCCGCGAGACGTCCGCCGAAGATGACACGTTCCTCCCGGTCGGCCAGAGCCTTGTAGCGGGCGTAGATGGCGTTGTTGGTGTCGTTGTTGATGGGATAGTAAGGTTCCATGCCGTCGCGCCATTCCGTGGAGTATTCGCGTGAGATGACCGTCTTGGGACAGCGGTAGACCTCGTCGCCGAACATCTCGAAATGTTTGTGCTCGATGACTCGTGTGTAGGGTATTTCACGTTCCGTGTAGTTGACCACGGCGTTGCCCTGATAGTTTGGCGTGTCGACGATTTCCTCCTCAAAGCTGACCGTTCGATACTCCAAATGTCCGAAGCGGAAGTCGTAGAACTCGTCGATGCGTCCGGTGAAGACAATCTTCTCCGCCACGGCGTCCCAGCGGTCGCGGTCGGCAAAGTAGTCGGTGCCGGTGATGACCTCAATGCCGTCGAGCAGTCCGTCCGTCAGACGGTTGTATCCGCCGATGGGGATGCCCTGATAGAGGTCGTTGAAGTAGTTGTTGTCGTAGACAAATCTCACCGGCAGACGCTTGATGATGAACGCCGGCAGCTCCGTGCAAGGCCGTCCCCACTGCTTCTCGGTATATCCGCGTATGAGCCGTTCGTAGATGTCGCGTCCGATGAGCGTCAGAGCCTGTTCCTCGAGATTGCGCGGTTCGCTGATGCCAGCCACTTTCATGCGTTCTGCGGCCTCCCGCCGCTGCTCCTCGATGCGCGCCTTGGCCTCGGCGGGTGTCGTGACGCCCCACATACGGCTGAAGGTGTTCATGTTGAACGGCAGATTGTACAGCTCTCCCTTATATCGTGCGACGGGCGAGTTGGTGTATCGGTTGAACTCCACGATGGAGTTGACGAAGTCCCACACCCGCCGGTTGGACGTGTGGAAGATGTGTGCTCCATACTTGTGGACGTTGATGCCCTCGATGTTTTCACAATATATGTTGCCTCCCGTGTGCTGTCTCTTGTCGATGACGAGACAGCGCTTGCCTGCCCGACGGGCCATATAGGCGAATGTCGCGCCGAAAAGTCCTGCGCCTACTATCAGATAGTCGTATTGTTTCATTATGATGACAAAGATAAGTATATTTTGATAATTGGACAAGAAAAAACATGGAAAATGATAATAAAGCCGTAGCCGTTGGTGTCTGTGTAGATTTTTATATTACCTTTGCCGTTCAAAACCAAAATATTCAAACTCTCATCATGACAAATATAACGCGTTTCCACCATACGGCCGTCTTCATTCTTGCAGTCCATCTGTCAGGTCTTTTATCGTTGTCGCTTCTGCGTCTCATCCATTTCTTCGCCCTGCGTGACATGTCCTCTGGCGACGGCAGCAGCGTCTTTCCGGCCTTTCTCCGCGGCCTTTGGTTTGACAACGTCGTGGCATGTTATATCACGGCCGTCCCGTTGGTTGTGATTTTTGCGGCAGCCTGCGCAGGCTGCTACCACCGCCTCCTGCGGAGAGGCGGTGGTATATGGGCTTGTATATTCTACGCGTTGGCGTTTGCTGTATCGGCCGCCAATATCCCGTATTTCCGCTATTTCTTCAAGCCCATCAACTCAGGCATCTTCGAATGGTTCGGTTATGCTGGAACAACAGCCGGCATGGTTGTTGGTGAACAGTCTTATCTGCCTTGCATACTGCTTTTCTTTCTGTTCACCACAGGCTTTTGGCTGCTTGTCATGCGGATGTGTCGCCGTCAGGACCGTGTGATGAAAACATTGCCTCATGACGCCCGCGGCTGGCGTCCGGTGACTCTTAAGATTCTTATCTCGCTGTTGCTGGCCGGCCTTTGCGTGTTCGGCATACGCGGACGATTAGGCTACAATCCCATCAAAGTCAGCCAGGCATACTATTGCACCGACCCTTTCCTCAATCAGCTCGGCATCGCTCCGGCTTTCAATCTCCTCACCAGTGCCCTTGACGACATGCGCAAGGAAAACGCCGAGCTCCGTCTCATGCCCGTGGCCGAGGCCGTAACGGAAGCCCGCCGGAGCCTCAATGTCACCGGTACGGCCGATTCCGCCCATGTCCTGCGCCGCCGTGTCGAGGCAGGACGGGAACCCGTGCGCCGCAATGTGGTCATCATTCTCATGGAGTCAATGTCCGCATCGCTCATGGGGACCTTCGGCCATCAGCCCTCACTCACGTCCGTGCTTGACAGTCTCAGCCGCACGTCGCTCATGTTCACCCGCTGCTATTCGGCCGGAATACATACCAACCACGGCATAACGGCCTCGCTCTATTCCTTCCCCGCGCTGATGAAGCGCAATCTAATGAAGGGAACTGTAACCCCGCGCCGCAGCGGTATCCCCACCGTCTTGCACGAGAATGGCTACCGGAACATGTTCTTCATGACCCACGAGGCGCAGTATGACAATATGAATGCCTTCCTCCGCACCAACGGCTACGACGAGGTTTATGCCCAGGAGGACTATCCGTCGTCGGAAGTGGTCAACTCCTTCGGCGTTCCCGACCGCTATCTGTTCAGCTACGCCCTTGGCGCCATCGACCGTGCCGCCGCAAGGAAGACACCGTTCATGGCCACGTTGCTCACCGTGAGCAACCATCCGCCTTACGTTCTGCCGTCTGATTTCCCCGCAACGGCGTCTGACGACGAACAGCGCATCGTCGAATATGCCGACGACGCTATCGGCCGTTTCCTCTCCGAAGCGTCCCGTCGTTCGTGGTACGCCAACACCGTCTTTGTCCTTTTGGCCGACCACGGAAAGCTGGTGGGGCAGCCTGATGCTGAGCTTCCCCAGTCCTACAATCACATTCCGATGCTGATGTTCGGTCCCGGGATAGCCCCCGGCCGCAATGACGGCCTTGCCATGCAGGTCGACCTCATGCCCACGCTGCTCTCGGTGCTGGGCATGAGCTATGATTATGATGGTTTCGGAGTGGATCTGCTGGCCGGCCGCAGGGACAAGGTGTTCTATTCGGCCGACGATCAGATTGCTGCGCGCGACTCAACGGGGTGTTACATCTATTGCCCTGCAACGGGTCATGAGAAGTGTTATGACTCCTCTTCCGACGGCCGTCTGACGGAGAGTCCGGACAGGGAGCGCTTTGAACCGTTGCGCCGCTATGTGTTTTCCATGATACAGACAGCCGAATTTGTCTATCGCAGACCGTCTATTTGATTTTTCTGTATACCTCCATGAGGTCGCGGCACAGCCTTTCGTCGGAGAAGCGGCGGGCGTATTCGCGTCCGCGTTCGGCCATCCGGCGGCGCAGTCCGTCGTCAGTCCACAGCCGTTCAACGGCCGCGGCAAGCTCCCGCGAGTCATTCGGCGAGACGTAGATGGAGTCAGGGCCTCCCGCTTCCTCCAGACATGAGCCGGTGCAACCGATGGCCGGTATGCCGGCGGTGATGGCTTCGAGCATCGGTATGCCGAAACCCTCGATGCGCGAGGGATAGACGAATGCTGTGGCGAGACGGTAGAAAGAGGGCAGGTCGGCGTATGGAACACCGTGGAAGAAGTGGAAACGTGAGGCCAGACCGGTGCTGTCGAGATATTCCTCAATCCGTTTGGTGTAGCCCGTCCGTCGTCCCACGGCAACGACATGGACGTCCAGCCGTTCCAGCGAGTAGCGTTCTTTCATCACGTCAAGCGCCTTGGCCATGAGCATGAGGTTCTTCCGCTCCTCAATGCTGCCCACGTAGAGCAGGAAACGCTGCGGAAGAGCATATTCCTTACGGACCCGGCCGAGAGTCTCTTCAGCTATCTCACGGCCGAAAACCGGGTCGCATCCCTGATAGACGACGTCAATCTTGTCGGCCGGCGTCCCGTAGTAGCGCATTATCTCGCGCTTGGTATATTCGCTCACGGCAATCACCCGGTCGGCCATCCGGCAGGCTCGTCGGAACTTATAGTTGTAAATCATCCGGTCAATCAGGTGGTAGTACTTCGGACAGTGGAGGAAAATCAGGTCGTGGATGGTCACCACGCTGCGGCATCCGGCGCGCCGGATGTTCAGTGGCAGCTCGTTGCTCAGGCCGTGGAAGATGTCCATCCCGTCGCGGCTTACGTCCGACGTCACGCCCCATACGCGCCACAGCGACCTCAGTTTCCGCCACATCCACGTCAGCGGGAAGTGGACGTGAAGCCGGTCGAGCGTTGGAATCTCGTGGAAGAACGGCGTGCGCCGCGGGTTGGGCGTGTAGAGATGGTATTCGTTGTCCGGTTCAAGCTGCGAGAGAATGCGCAGCGTGAACCGGCTGTAGTTGCCCAGTCCGGTGCGGTTCTGTGCCGCCCGTTTGGCGTCAAATCCTATTTTCATCCCCATCAGTTTTGTTCTTTTCCGTCTGTTTCCTGCTGAAACGGTACATCTCTATGCCCCGTTTCGGAGCCTGATAGCACAGTTCGAAGACATATCCCTCCTCCTCAAACATCGGCAGCCGGTAGGCGGCGTCATCGTGGGGAATGAGCAGGAAGCCATCCGCGGGGCGCTCATAATAGAAACTGCCGATTCGGTCGCAGAGATAGAAGTTCAGTTCGAAGAAGTGGAGCGGGTCGCCCTTGACCTTCAGGCTCAGCTCCATGAACTCGTAGAGCCGTCCCTCGGAGGCCGGCGCGCGGCGGTCAATCTCGGCCGCAATGTCCTTGACGGACTTGCTGTTGAGCACCGTCGGCGTATAGACACCGTCGAGAGCTATGTATAGTGCCATTATCAATATGATCAGTCGTCCGGCAAGCAGCGCTCCCGTGGCTTTCTGCCACCGCCACCAGCAGATGCCGGTCACAGTGGGCACGAGTACCATCAGCCAGCTCATCAGCCCGCCGATGTCCTCCAGGGCGTGGAGCATGGCGATGTTCTGACCCGCGTGGCGGCCCGTTCCGAAGACACTTTCGGGAATGAGGTGAAGCTGCACGGCGACGAAGGCGGCGAAGAGCAGCGACGTCAACACGGCCAGCGTGCCGCCGAAGATGCGCAGAATCTGCGGCCGGCGGTCGGCCGCGGTCAGAATCCACCGGGCTGCGAGATAGCCGATGAAGGGATACATGGGCATGAGATAGACCGAGCGCTTGCTTTCCGGTATGCAGTAGAAGACGAAGATGACGATGACGTTGACCCATGCGAAGAGGTCCACGCTGTCCATGCCGCGGACAGCCGTGGACAGTTGTTGCCACATCCTGCATATCCGTCCCGTGGCAGCGTCATCGGCTGATGCCCACGACGTCATCCGGCGCCATGTCCCGCGGTAGTTGGCGAAGAAAAGGGCTATGACGAGGAGCAGCGTCCATGGAACATAACCGGCCACAAGCGTGACCACATTGAACGTCCACGGGAAGGCGTGGGCCTTGTATGTCATCGTTCCGGTCATGCGGCCGATGTTCTCCTCATATATCAGGTCGATCAGCTCCTGCCCGCCATTCTGCCATGCGGCGCAGAACCACGCCGCATACAGCGACAGGGAGAGCAGTCCGAAAGCGGCCAGGCTGAGGAACGCACGCCAGAAGGAGACGCCTCTCAGCAGCAGGAACACACCCGTCGTCAGACAGGGCAGGACCGAGCCTATGGGGCCTTTGGTCAGCGTGCCGAGCCCCATGAGCAATATGGCCGTCCAGGGTATGCCGCGCATGCCGCGTTCGTACCATCCGTAAAGCCCGTAGGTAGCGCCGACGATACAGGCCGTCAGAACCATGTCCACGCGGCAGTTTGCTCCGGCACGGTGGAGCTCGAAGCTGGTGTAGGCCACCAAGGCGGCTACAAGAGCCGTCGTGTTGCCCTTCCGCCGGGTGTAGAACGCGAAGCCGCCCAGTGTCATCAGTATAAGCGCCACGGCCGACGGCAGCCGCGAGGTGACCTCCGTAACCTCTCCCCACAGGGCCGAGACGGCGGCTATGCACCAATGGAAGAACGGCGGCTTATAGGCTATCTCGCCGTAGCTGTTGCGCGGCAGAATCCAGTTGTCGTCCGTCAACATGGTCATGGCCACGATGGACTCACGGGGTTCGCCCTTGGTGTGATAGTCAAAAAGTCCGATGAACGGCAGCAGGGTGGCCACGCATATCAGCGTGAGCATCCAAAAGGTCTTGTTGCGAAGAAGTTGTCTCATTCTGCAAAAGTACAAAGAAATGGCGTAAGTAACCCACAAAAATAAAAAAAACACATCAACAACGGCCCGACAACCCACCTAAGACCCACCCCAACCCTCCAGAAGGGAGGGAGCTGGATTACTCTTTGAGCTACAGAACGGACTTAATGACACATCCCATCGTAGGGTAGCGACCCGTCGCGACCGCCTCCGTGCCTCATGGTTTGACTTGCACGGAGAATTTGTGTGTATGGGTATTTTGCCATTGGTTATGTGACACGGAAGCGGTCGCGACAGGTCGCGACCCTACGATGGGGTGTGTAAGACATATCCGGCTCCCTCCCTTCGGGAGGGTTGGGGTGGGTCTTAGGTGGTTTTTAGGTGGTTTTTTAGGTTGTTGTGTGAATTTTAGCCGTGCAAGGTAATCATACCTCTTCACTCATAACTCTGCCCTCTGAATTAAAAAAATTATCACGGAATTTAACACTTGAAAATTCTGATTCTGGAGCGCGGTGAAGCAGAAATATTGATATTTCGCCGCCGTTGTCCTTCCGTTTTTTGTCCGCGGCTGACCAATAAGGCCCTCCCGGGGTCGCAATAAGCATGCCGTTGCATGACGAAAGCGGCCCCGTCGTCATGCAACGAGGGCCCCGTTGCAAGGCCGTAAGGCCCTTACGGCAGAATAAAAGACGACAAAAAGTTGCACACTTCAGCTGATTCTGCTGTAAAATCCTGACGTTCAGGCGATAAAAGATGCACGCGCAAAACTCGCGAATTTGCGGCCAAAAGATTTTCATTTCTGAATTCTTCAAGGATTTCGAGGCATTTGTCCGCTTAATTCTGAGTTTTTAACAGTCAGATTTCAACGCAAAAACGCTGGGCCGCAAAGGTCTTATATTTAAAGGCTCATCCGGCATCTGGAGTGACATGCCTTTCTGCGATATGTCACTCCAAATGACAGATGAACCACAAATAAAATGTGATAAACGGCATATTGCATAAGAAAAGAGAGGCCGCTGGGCGGTACTTTCAGTAAAGTTTCGTAACTTTGCGGCTAAAACAATAACATTCAAAAATAACAAGTCATGAACTATCTTGATAGAAACGAGTTTAACTTTGAACCGTCCGAACGGGTCAAAGAAGCCTTCAGAAATTTCGATATAAGCAACTTCTGTTTCTATACGCGCATATACGACCGTGGCAAGAAGAGCATACTCTCGGAGTATCTCTCCGGACTCTACGGCATCGACGAGAAGCAGGTTCTGCTGGGCTACGGTGCTGAGGACCTACTGAAGATGGCCATCCACTTCTTCCTGACGGACGGCGACAACAAGACGATGCTCATCCCGAAGTTTTCCTGGTGGTACTACAAGTCGATAGCCAGCGAGGTGGGAGGCGAGACAATCCAGTATCCGGTCTATGAGACGGAAGACACCTTCAGATATGACATGGACGAGCTGCTGGCCATGATAGCCGACGTCAATCCGCGCATACTGCTCATCGCGTCTCCCAACAATCCCACGGGCAACGGGCTGACCGCCCGGGAGATGGCCCGCATCATGGAGAACGTGCCGGAGAAGACCATCGTCGTCGTCGACGAGGCCTACGCGTCGTTCACCGGCAGCGACACCGGCTATATCAAGGAGCTGGTGGAGAAGCATCCGAACATGATCGTCTGCCGGACATTCTCGAAGTTCTACGGTCTGCCCGGACTGCGGCTCGGCTTCGGATTTACGGGCCAGAGCGAACTCATGGAGCGCTTCAGCCGCTACGCCAACAAGTATCTCGGCTACGACCGACTGTCAGAAGAGATGGGCATCGCCGCACTGGAGTCGGAGGACCACTACAGGAAGATAGCCGGAGTGATGGACGAGGCACGCCGGATGTACACGGAAGAAATAGGCGCGCTCAGAGGATTTAAGGTCTACCGGTCCGTGGCCAACTTCATCCTCATCAAATACCCGATAGAGCTGAAGCCGGCCCTGCAGGCGGAATTTGCCGGCGAGGACTATAAGGTGAAATTCATGGACGAGCCGGACCTGAACACCCACATGCGCATCACCCTCGGACGCCGCGAGCAGAATAGGACCGTGGCCGACGTCATATTGAGGATAGCAAAACAGGCAGGACTATGATAGCGGTTATCCTTGCGGCCGGAATGGCCTCGCGTCTGCGTCCGCTGACGGACGACAGGCCGAAATGTCTGCTCAAGGTCGGCAGCCGCACGCTGCTGCAGCGCACCGTCGACGCACTGCTTGCGGCCGGAGACATCACGGAGCTGGTCGTCGTGACGGGCTACCGCGGAGACATGATATGCCGTTTTCTCACCGAAAACTATCCGCATCTGGCCGTCCGCTTCGTCGACAACGCCGACTACAGCACGACGAACAACATCTATTCGCTGTGGCTCACGCGTGAGCATGTGGCCGGCTGTGACTTCATCCTGCTGGACAGTGACATACTCTTCGACCCGCAGACGGTGGCGCGGGTGCTCTCCGTCACGGAGACAAACCTCGCCCTCAACCGCCACGAGCTGGGCGAGGAGGAGATAAAGATAATCACCGATGCCGACGGCTTCGTGACGGAAATCAGCAAGACGTGCTCCATCGAGCGGAGTATAGGCGAGTCCGTGGGCATAGAGAAGATGAACGCCGACTATTCCAAGGCCCTGTTTGAAGAGCTGGAGACCATGATATGTGACGAAGGACTGACCGGCATTTTCTATGAACGGGCCTTCGAGAGGCTCATCCCGTGCGGTCACAGGTTCCGCGTGACAGACGTGACCGACCTCTTCTCGATGGAGCTTGACACGGTGGAGGATTTTGAACAGGCCAGGGATAGGATACCGGAAGAGCTGTTCTGACAGCCGGAAGGACGAAAAAAGAAAGAAGCAATATGGTGGAATATGACATAAAGGATGTGCAGAGCCGCATCATACGCATATTGAATGCGGTGGACGGCGTGTGCAGGGAACACGGACTGACATACTATCTGTGGGCCGGAACCATGCTCGGGGCCGTGCGCCACAAGGGCTTCATCCCGTGGGATGACGATGCGGACATAGCCATGCCGCGTGAGGACTATGAGAAACTGATAAGTCATCCGGAGTGGATGCCGGTGCCGTTTGAGTTCATCTGTGCCGAAAACGACGGCGACTATCCGTTGCCCTTCGCCAAGATACAGGACGCAAGCACCACCATCATCGAACGCATGCACCTGAAATATCTCGGCGGAATCTATATAGACGTCTTTCCGCTGGACGGCGTGCCGGCCGGAAAACTGGCGCAGCGGTGCCATTTCGCCCGGTATCAGTTCTACAAAAAGGTGCTCTATTATATCTATCGTGACCCTTACAAGCATGGCCACGGCCCCAGCTGCTGGATTCCGTTGCTGTCAAGATGGCTGTTCACAAAGGACGGAGTGCAGAGAAGCATAAGGAAAATCATGATGAAATATGGTTATGGCGCGTCAGGACTGGTGGCCGACTATGACGACGGCATGCGCGGCATAACGGATAAGAACATCATCGGAAAGCCGTCGCCATATATGTTTGACGGACACGAACTGATGGGGGTTGAGCGGTATGACGCCTATCTGAGCAAGAAATATGGTGATTATATGACCATACCTAAGGCCAACGACCGTCATCAGCATAAGTTCCATTTTGTGGATCTTGACCGTTCATACCGTGAACATGAGGACATGATGGAATAATAGGAAACCGGGAAGCCGGAGCGGAAAGGCTCAGACTTCCCGGTTTGCTTTATGGTCGTAAAGGTCAAAAATAGCGATAGGAAACGATTGTATGTGCGGATTTTACAACTCCAGCCGGAAATCCACTTCATGCTTCTTCTGATAGCGGGTCCAGAACTTGCGCCTTTCTTCCATGGCGTAGGCCAGCGCCTCTTCTTCATCGAACCCTCTTGCGGTGGCATACTCGCGTATCATGAGCGTGAAGAACCGTTTCGGTCCCCAGAGACGCTTGAAGTTGGACAGACCTTTCTGCATCGTGACGGAACCGAAATACATGCGGTTGATGTCGACGAGCGAGAACCGGTAGCCGTCGGAGGGCGTAAGGGTGTAGAGGATGTTGCCGGGAGAGTAGTCGAGGTGCATGAGCTGTTTCTCGTGGATGGTCGCCGTAAAGCGTGCGAACGCCGCTGCCAGTGTCTCGTATGTGCCTTCCTCGGCGTTGCCGATGTCGTACAGGGTGTGTTCGTA
Source organism: Prevotella sp. (assembly GCA_017483185.1). Lineage (GTDB taxonomy): Bacteria > Bacteroidota > Bacteroidia > Bacteroidales > Bacteroidaceae > Prevotella. The sequence continues at coordinate 13,119 of JAFULM010000029.1, forward strand.
TGGACACTGAATGCTGACGAAATAGCTGAAACCGAGCAGTCTGAAGCGTCGCTCCTCGATGTACGCCACGGCTTCGGGTGTGCTGATGCCGCGCGAAAGGAGTATCTGCGGATAGTTGTAGGCTCGCAGTCCCTTCGGCTTGCGTATACCGGAGGAATATATCAGAAGATTCGGTCCGGAGGGGCGGTGATAGCGCTTGACGTTGAGCATGGTGCCGTCGGGGAGCGTGAACACCTTGATGGTGTTGCGCCCTTCGTGGATGGTGTCCCCACTGGTGGAAAAGACATGGGGTATGCTCTCGATGAAGCCGCTCAGATGGCTGTACTTCGGATTGGTCTGTATGGTGGTCATTCTGATGTCTTTTTTATTTGTCAAGTGTCTCACAGGCTTCTTTGATGGCACGTTTGAGGTAGTGGCCTTCAATGAAACTGTTGCTGACGCGCATGATGTTTTTGCGCATGGCGGCATAGTCGTCGGACGTGATGCCGTCAAGAGCCTTGGTGAGGTCGGCTATGCTGTCGATGCAGATGCCTATCTGCTCCTTGCGGACGAAAGAGGCAAGGGCGGCGCCGCTCCATATTATGATGGGCAGTCCGGCACGGATGTAGAACGAAACCTTGTGGGGTGTGTTGAATGTGAGGTATTCTCCGAAATTGCCGGTGCATCCGTCAAGCGAATCTCCGTCCCATACGAGACCGAAATCTCCTTCAACGTCGCTTATGAAAACGTCTGCGGGGGTGAAATCATGGAATATGATGTCGTCACATTCGCGCAGTGACGGCAGTCCGTCACGGTTGCCGTAGATGTGGAGCTTGTAGCCACTTATGATGTCTGGTATGTTTATGATGAAGGCGTTTTTGCGCTTGGCTAAAGCTCCTGCATATACGACGCGGGCCTGTCCCTGTATATATGATGATGTCTCGCGGCATTTGGCTTCAGACTGATAGTCGAAGACGCCCAGCGCTCCGGTTGCCGTGGTCAGACCCTGGGTCTTCAGCCACTGTTCCATTGTCTCGTTGGAAGCTATGATATAATCTGAGTGCATGAGGCGGCCAAATTCCTTCTTTTTCGTCAACTTCTTTCGTCTGAAGACTCCGAGGTCGTGGATTAGGGTTACGGTTTTTGCTCCGCGCAGTCTGGCAACGTTGCAGATGAAGGCAAAATACTTCTTGATGGGATATTGAAGGAACACTATGTCACCCGACCGGACCCTTAGCGTGTAGATCAGGATACCGATGAGATTGTACAGGAACGTAACTATTTTGTTGCGGCTGAATGAGCGCGGCAGGCTGAGGTTGATTCCTCCCATCCGGGAAATGATGTCTTCGTTGTCTGTCCGGGCTTTGTTGCCAGAACTGGCTGTTCCGCGATAGTTGCGCGATATATAACATAATCTTCTCATTTCGGTCTGTTTTAAAGGGGTACATAAAGAGTTCATGGTGCTGGCGGAGCGGTTGGATGCCTGTGGTCATTGGCGCTTGCGCTTCCAGCGGTTGTGTGTCCAGAGATACGTGTGTGGCGCGGTGCTTATGGATTTTTCCAGCATGGCGAAGAAGCGGCGGGTGATTTCAAATTCTTCGAGCTCCTGCGGACGGTCTGTCAGCAGACGGAAGGTGCAGACGTAATGGCCGCGCCGCGGACGTTGCATGTCCACGTAGAAGACGGCGTTGTTCATCTTGCGCATTATCCGCTCGGCTCCCGTGAAGACGGGAGTGTCGTGATTGAGGAAGTCGAGCCACAGATGGATGTTCTCCCACTTCGGCGTTTGGTCGGCGATATAGCCGAAGAGCGACATGCGGTTCTCCCGCCTGTATTCCACCAGACGGCGCAGGATGTCCTTCTTGGGTATGCACACGCCGCCCATGCTCTGACGGATGTCGATGAAGAGACGGTCGAAGGCTTTGTTGTAGAGCGGGTGGTAGATGAGGCCCATGACGGCGTCGTTGTGGCGGTCGAAGGCAATGCCGGTGGCGGAGAGCCACTCCCAGTTGCAGTAGTGGCCGAGTATGGCGGCGCAGGTCTGGCCGCGGTCGAAACATTGCTCTATCTGCTCGACGTTGCGGAACTCAATGTGTTTCAGCAGACGGTCGGGACTGATGGACAGTAGCTTTACGGTTTCGTTGAAATAGTCGCAGAGGAAGTGGTAGAAACGGCGCTCGATGTGCTTTATTTCCTTCAGGCTCTTGTCGGAAAACGATGTCGTGAGGTTCTTGCGGACAATCTTCCTGCGGTATCTGACGACGTAATAGACGAAGATGAATCCGATATCCGACAGCATATAAAGCACGCGCAGAGGCAGCAGCGACACGGCGTAGAAGACGGCGTGCAGTATCATGTATGTTATGTTTTCCTTCCTGTTCATCTGTTCTTAAGGTCATTGGATGTGACTTGGAGAATGGCCTTGCCCATCCGCTCCAGCCTTCCGGCGTCGTCACTGTGGTTCGCTGCCATGCCTCCGGCATCCAGATCGTAGACGATATATCCTGTACTGTCGGTGAGCATGAAGCCGTTGTTGTATGTGTTCATGGCCGTCGGATAGCGGTAGGTGTCGCTGAGAACGTCGCGGCTGAAGGCAAACTCGTCATGGCTGATGCCCATCCGGCCGAGCAGCGTGGCAGCAAGGTCGGTCTGATTGCATATCAGGCTGATTTCTCTGGGCTGTCTGACGGCTCCTCCGGTCCATATAATGGGGATGTGGTTGTAGAGCAGCTGCGTGTTGTCAATACCGCCGTATCTTATGCTGTGGTCGGGGAGCATGATGACAAGGAGATTGTCCCACGCCGGTGTGGCGCGCAGACGGCTGATGAACTGTCCGATGCAGCGGTCGAGATAGTGGAACGAATTGAGCACTTCGTCGTCCATGTCATGCGTCGGGACGTCCCAAGGCTCATGACTGCTCAGCGTAGAGTAGCCGATGAGAAAACGGCTGCCGTCCTTCCGGGAGGTGATCATGTCGTAGAGCCGGTCGAACGTTATGTCGTCGCGGACGCCCCATTTGGCCGACCTCTGCTCTTCTTTCGTGAAATCGTCCATGCTGGTCAGGCGCTCAAATCCGGTGCTGATGAGATAGCTCCGCATGTTGGTGAAGTTGATGTCGCCGCCGTAGAGATATTCCGTTGCGTAGCCCTCGCGTTTCAGGCTGGCCGCTATCGACGGCATGGTGCGGCTCTTGTCGGGCATCTTCATCACCGATGTGTTGGGGAACGAGGGATAGCCGCTCAGCGCGCAGACCGTCCCCCGGTCTGTCCGCCATGAGTTTCCGTAGCATCGGGTGAAGTAGATGCTTTCGTGGGCGAGCCTGTTCAGATTGGGCATTACGTCCTTGCGGCCTCCTATTTCCGTGAATACGCCTCCGCAGCCTTCCAGCAATATGACCACGACGTTGGGTCTGCGGTTGCTCAGCAGCAGCGTGTCGCCGCCGCGGCTTTCCGTGTTGTAGACGCCGGCGATGAGCTCACGGCACGTCTGTTCGTCGTAGTAATTGTATATATCGTAGTCTTTTGCCCCATGCTCAAACGACGAGAGGAAGCAAAAGAACGGGTTGACGGCTGCGTGGTTGAGATATTGTTTTTGTGAGAAATAGACCTGCCCGATGTTCGTCGTAGCGTCTGTCACGCCGCCGCGGATGCCTATTACGAGAACGGGAATGGCCGCGATACACACGGCTGTCCCTGCGATTTTGCTGCCGAGGCATCCTGTAGGCGGCATTTCTTTCGGCGTAACGGACGTGAACACCTTATATATAAGGTAGGCGGTGACGGCTGTAAGCGTTATTCTTACGGCCAAATACCATGTTGAGACGCTTGATGTGATGCCCCGCGGGGTTTCGAGATACGGCAGGACGGTGTTGTTGAGCTTGAATCCCCAGAACTCATAGAGGCTTGTGTCGCTTACGAACGTGGCAGCCAGCGCGGCGGCGATGATGCCGTAGTAGACCTTCAGCGCGGTGCGCATCGGTTTCCACCGGTTCCACCACAGCGACACCATGATCATGAGGAAGGGCGGGAGCAGCAGATAGATGGCCGTGGAAGCGTCGAGCGAGAGCCCGTGCCACGCCACGGTGGCGAAATCGGAGACGGTGAAAGGATAGGTCCCGCTGTTGTATGCCATAAAGAACAACTTGGCAATGATGAATATCATCACCGTCACGAGATAGGCTTTTATGACGAACAGCGTCCTTTGTCTCATTTGCTTTATACGTTTAGCATCGCCGGCAGCCTATGTCCTCTGCATTTCCGTCAGCTTCTTGTAGTAGCCGTCCATCGCTATCAACTCGTCGTGGGTTCCTCGTTCAACGATCTGGCCTTCGTGGATGACGCAGATTTCGTCGGCACTGTGGATGGTGGAGAGTCGGTGTGCGATAGCGACGGTGGTGCGGGTCTTCATCAGTCGTTCGAGGGCTTCCTGCACCAGACGCTCGCTTTCGGTGTCGAGGGCCGACGTCGCCTCGTCGAGGATGAGGATGGGCGGGTTCTTCAGTATGGCGCGGGCTATGCTGACGCGCTGACGTTGTCCTCCCGAGAGACGTCCGCCGCGGTCTCCGATGCCGGTGTCAAACTTATATTCGGACTCCATGATGAAGTCGTAGGCGTTGGCTATTCTGGCGGCTTCCTCAATCTGTTCCTGTGTGGCGTTGTCGACGCCGAAGGCGATGTTGTTGCGGAAGGTGTCGTTGAAGAGGATGGCCTCCTGGTTGACGTTGCCGATGAGCTGTCGCAGGTCGTGTATGCCGAGGTCCTTGACGTTGATGCCGTCGATGAGCACTTCGCCCTCCTGCACGTCATAATAGCGCGGGATGAGGTCCACCATTGTCGATTTTCCGCCGCCGCTCTGTCCCACGAGAGCCACGGTCTTGCCTTTTTCGATGGTCAGGTTGATGTTGCGGAGCACCCAGCGTGTGCGTGACGGGTCTTCGGGATGGTAGTTGTAGGCGAAGGAGACGTTGCGGAACTCTATCTTGTGCTTGAATTCCGGCAGCGGAACGGGGTTCTTGGGTGCCTTTATCGGGTTCTCGGCTTTGAGGATCTTGTTGACTCGGTCCATTGAGGCGAGTCCGCGGGGGATGTTGTAGCTGGCCTTGACGAACTCTTTGAGCGGGTTGATGATGCTGTAGAGTATGACGAGGTAGTAGATGAATGTCGGTCCGGAGATGGTCGACTTGTTGAGCACGAGTATTCCGCCGAACCAGAGGACGATGACGATGAGCACCGTTCCGAGGAACTCGCTCATGGGGTGGGCCAGTTGTATGCGGATGGTCATGTTCTTGAGCGTGTTGCGGTGGAGGTTGTTGATGTGGTCGAAGCGTTTGTTCATCTTCTCTTCGGCGCAGAAGGCCTTGATGATGCGCAGTCCGCCGAGGGTCTCCTCGACCTGGCTGATGGTGTCGCTCCAGAGCGCCTGGACGTTGAGTGACTGGGCTTTGAGCTTTCGGCTGATGATTCCCATGAGCCATCCCATGAAGGGTACGACGATGAGGGTGAAGAGTGTGAGCTCCCAGCTGATGAAGAAGAGCGTGACGACGTAGCTGACGATGAGGATGGGGTTCTTGAAGAGCATGTCAAGTGACGACATGATGGAGCCTTCGATTTCGTTGACGTCACCGGTGATACGGGCGATGATGTCTCCCTTGCGCTCTTCGGTGAAGAAGCCTAATGGCAGCGATGTGATCTTAAAGTAGATCATGTTGCGGATGTCGCGCACGATACCGGTGCGTATCGGTACAACGAAAGCTGAGGCTCCGAAGTAGAGTCCGGTCTTGATCATCGTGGTCAGGCAGAGGAACAGTCCGATGGCGAAGAGTGCCGTGACGGCTCCCCACTGGTCTATCATCTGGCAGACGTAGTAGTTGAGGTTGTTGAACGCCCAGTCCTTGAAGTTGCCGTCGCCCCATGCCATTGGGCTTGTGACCCGGTTCTCGTCTATCTTGAAGAGAATCTGGAGGATTGGAATCAGCGCGGCGAACGAGAATATGTTCATTGCGGCTGAAAGGATGTTGCATGCTATTGATGCAACGAGGAACTTCTTGTATGGCGGCAGAAAGCGCCACATTATCTTTAAGAATTCTTTGACCATCGTTTTTTGTCAGGAGTTTGTCGCTCCTTCAGAGCCTTCTTGCTATTTCTTTTATTTTTTAATTAAAAAAAATGAAGACGGCGCCAGCCCATTACTCGCTACGCTGCTCATCAACACGTCTCCATTCTTCACTCTTCACTCTTCACTCTTTATTACTTCCCCGAACAGCGTTGCGCTGGTGCTGTCGGTTATTCTCACGCGCACGGTCTGTCCCACATGACAGCCGCCTCTGTCGAAGACGACCATCTTGTTCTGTTCGGTCCGTCCGCACATCTGTTCCCGCGAACGCTTGCTGAATCCTTCGACGAGCACGTCAAACTCACGTCCTACGTCGCGCCTGTTGGCTGCGGCGGAGAGTTCGGTCTGGAGGTGTATCATCTCGTTCAGGCGTCTTATCTTCACGTCCTCGGGGACATCGTCGGGCAGATGTTTCGACGCATACGTGCCCGGCCGCTCGCTATATTTGAACATGAAAGCCGAGTCATATCCCACCTCTCTCATCAGCGAGAGTGACATCCGGTGGTCTTCTTCCGTCTCACTGTGGTAGCCGACGAATATGTCCGTCGTGATGGCACAGTCGGGAACAATCCGTCTGATGGCGGCCACGCGGTCGAGATACCACTCGCGTGTGTACTTGCGGTTCATCAGCTTCAGTATTCTGTCGCTTCCGCTCTGCACCGGCAGGTGTATGTGCCGGCACACGTTGGGTTCTTCGGCGATGACGCGCAGTGTCTCGTCGCTCATGTCCTTGGGGTGGCTCGTGGTGAAGCGCACGCGCATTTCGGGGACGGCGCGGGCGACGAGGCGCAGCAGGGAGGCGAAGCCGAGGCCCCCCTCAGTCTCACGGCCCCCCTCAGTCCCCCCAAGGGGGGAAGAGCTGGCGCCATTCGCAGATGCGCTTACATTATTCGCAGATGCGCTAACGTCATTCGCAGATGCGCTGACGTCCGCTACTGATATATTGTTCTGATTTGCTTCTATATTATTTAGCGCCACGTCTGAAACCGCAGGTCTCTCCCCCTTGGGGGAGCCGGAGGGGGCCTTATACGAATTGACATTCTGCCCCAGCAGTGTCACCTCTTTATATCCGCGGTCGCGCAGATCGCGCACCTCGCGGAGTATGCTCTCCACGTCACGGCTGCGTTCGCGCCCGCGTGTGTACGGTACAATGCAATAATGACAAAAGTTGTTGCATCCTCTCATGATGCTCACAAATCCTCCTGTCCTTGCTCCGTGCAACCTTTGCGGGACGACGTCGCGATAGGTCTCTGTCGTGGAGAGTTCGATATTGATTGCCTTGTGGCCCGTCTCGACCTGTGCTATCAGGTCCGGCAGGGACATATAGGCGTCCGGTCCGGCCACGAGGTCGGCGCCGTGACGGTCTATCAGCTCTTCGCGCACGCGCTCGGCCATACATCCGAGCACGCCGACGATGAGCCGACGGCCCTTGCGTCGTTCGGCGTTGAGTGATTCGAGGCGGTGGATGATCTTCTGCTCGGCGTTGTCGCGCACCGAACATGTGTTCAGCAGCACGGCGTCAGCGTCGGCTTCGTCCTCGCAGAGGTCATAGCCGGCCATCTTCATCACCGAGGCCACGACCTCCGAGTCAGCCACATTCATCTGACATCCGTAGGTCTCGATAAACAGTTTTTTCATCCTTGATATTATATAATGCGCTGCAAAGTTAACTTATTTTGAGTGTATGGCAAAATAAACGGGAAAAAAATACGTCTGTGGCGGTTTCGTAACTTTGGTCTCCGTCTGCCCGAGTATTTGATTGCGGTGTTCTACCGAATTGAGACCGCAGTCCGTCCGTTGTCTATTTCCGTCTGTTTTTCTTCCGTCGGTCGTTCCGGATTTTGATTACCGTAATGATGATGCTGGCGACGGTTGTGATGGTGTTTGTGACAACCAATGGTATGTTTTTGAGAATCAGTCCTTGGATGACAAAGAACATACTTCCAGCACCGAGAGCGAGAAATGTCGGCATGGCTATGCCCTCGGTATCCTGCGTGCGGATGGTGTGATAGGCCTGTGGCAGATAGCCGCAGACCATACAGAAGGCTGCGATGGAGCCGATGATATTTGCTGCAAATTCGTTCATAGACTGCAAATCTACGAATATTTTCCTGTCCGTGCAATATTTCCGGATATAAAATTCCGAACCTCCACAAAAAGGCGGTGAGGGTTGGCTTTTGTGGAAAAAACTTTATATCTTTGCAGCTATATGAAGATGTGCTACAAACGAGGACATATTTCTCACGGTGTAGTGCAACGACTGTATAAGAATGAAAACGATAGAACGTCTCTTGCATGGAGAAGACATGTATTATATATAATATGTGTAGGTGCGCTGTCATGATTGTCGTCGCATTAGGTTTCGTCGGATGCCGCAATGAAGGCAAGGGTGTGACGGCGGACGGCGGCGACAGTGGGCCGGAGCAGTTTGACATCGAAACGATCAACGCCTATACCCCTGTCAAGAATCAGGGCCGTGCGCCTCTTTGCTGGGCCTATGCCATGCTCTCAGCCATCGAGACGGAGCACATTATGCGCGGCGACTCTGTCCACTTGTCGGTCAAATATGCTGCCCGGGCATTGGCGGAAGAAAATTTCCGTCGGGCTTACTTCACCTGCGGTCGCGGTCCTCACACGATGCGTGCCACGGCCCAGACCCTGCTTGACGTCATCGCCCGTCACGGATTGGTGGCATACGACGCCTACCGTGATGCCGACGCTGCCGACTACGGAGTGCTGATGGAGAAGCTGCGCCGCACGGCCCGCAAGGCTGTCAACACCCGTCTGCCGCTCCGTCGTGCCGAAAAGCTGGCGTCCGCTGTCATCGACGAGACTCTTGGCGCCCGTCCGCGCCACGTCTTCATGCTCGGCGCCCGATATACGCCCGAGGAGTTTGCCCGCAGCGTCTGTGCGCCGGGAGAGTATATCGCCCTTACCAGTTTCACCCACCATCCTTTCTATGAAACATTTCCGCTGGAGGTTCCCGACAATTGGGCGCAGTCCGAGATGCTCAACGTGCCCGTCGACACGCTCATGTCGCGTATGGAACGGGCCGTGCGTCGCGGTCGCGGAGTGTGCTGGGAGGGTGACACGAGCGAAGCGGGATTTTCCTTCGACCTCGGTACGGCCCGTCTGCCTGATGGCACGGATGTCTCCCAAGCGGCCCGTCAGCTGGCTTTCGAGCGTCATGAGACCACCGACGACCACTGCATGGCCGTTGTCGGACTGGCCCGCGACAAAGCCGGGCGTCTGTGGTTCATAATGAAAAACTCGTGGGGAACGGACAATCCATACGGCGGACTGATGTATGTCTCCGGCGATTACGTCCGCCTGAAGACCGTCGCTGTGTTCATGCCGCGGTCGGCTTGGGAGGACAGGCGATGAGAACGGTGCTCTTGTTGTGCTGTATGTTCGGCCTCACGACCGTTGCCGCGCAGGAAGAATTCACCCTTGAGCGCAAGTCCGACAGCCTCTTTGTCGTCCGGTTGGGCCATGACGGCTGGACATTGCCCTTTCCCGTATATCGTTTTCAGACGGCCGATGTCGACGGCGACGGCTCGACAGATGCCATCGTCGGCGTCACAAAGACCACGCGCTATGACCCGGAACTGCGCCGCCGCGTCTTCATCTTCAAGAACTACCGCGGCCACGTCCGCCCGCTCTGGCTCGGTTCGCGCCTCGGCCAGCCCGTCGCCGACTTCCGCTTCCTGCCCTCCGGCGGCATCCTGCGCGTCATGGAGCACGAGCGCAGCGGCCTTTTCCTTGTCGCCGACTACCGCTGGTGCTCCTTCGGAATGGAGTTCGTCAGCTACCTCGGCCGCGAGATGACGGAGGACGCAGCGCGCCGCAAGGTCTTCGGGACAGACGCCGGGGACTCTCAAAAGTAAAACAGCTAAGGTAGCTATGATAGCCATATAGCTAAAGTAGCTATAATAGCTATCACAACCATCAACATAATCCCCCAAACCATGCTGACCTCAAGAATCAAGACCCTCATCGCGGCAGCCCTCATCGCGCTGTCCGCCCATTCTCAGAACAATCCGAAGACCCCGGCGCCGTTCATCCCCGTGGGCAGCGCCATCGACGTGGAGAGCCTCAATCGCGAGATTGATACCTCGATGGACATCTCCCGCCTCAGCCTTTCCGACCTCCGCATACTCCGCAACGCCTTTGCCGCCCGTCAGGGCTACTGCTTTGAGGACTACGCCATGCGCGCGATATTCAGCCATACGACATGGTATGACAGTCTGTTGTGGGTACGCATGGACGGTCCGCTCTACGACCAACCGTTGAAATATACCCCCGGCGAGACCGCCTTCATCGAGCGCATCAGGAAGCGCGAGGCCGAACTGCGCGCCCGCAACTTCACCGCCACCGATGGCGGACGGGTCAACACCGACAACATCGTCAACACGTTCCAGCTCGAAGAACTCTCGCCCTCGCTCTACCGGCGACTCTCGCGCGACGGTTTCGCCATCGTCCCGCGGCAGGACGCACAGCTCTTCCACTGCTACGAGAATAACGACTACCACGATTTCCCCAACTTCATCACCACCGACCTCCATCTGCAGATGGTTCATATCTATTTTTCCGCCGTCCTTCAGGAGCTGGAGAAGCGGCAACTGAAACGCAAGATCGACGTCATCGTCAACGGACTCCACGATGAGATTGCCTCCACTATCGTCACCACGGCCGACGAGACGGCCCAGAAAGCCGCCGACTACGCAATGGCGTGGCTCGCCATTGCCGGCCGGCTGTCGGGCAACGACAAGCTTAGCGTGCCCGAGGCATATAGCCGCGAGGTTGCCGAAGAGGTGGAACGGGTGATGGCTGGCAGCGACGACTTCTCTCCCTTCCTCGGCTACACGGACGTCTATTTCATGTACAGCCTGTTCAAGCCGCGCGGCAACTACAGCCGCACACAGGCCATGCAACAGTATTTCCGGACGCTGATGTGGATTCAGCATGCGCCGTTCTGTACGTCCGACCGCGACCGTCTGCGCAGTCTTGTGCTCATGGCCGACGCCCTCAACGCGGACAGCGGTGTGCGCCGGCTGCTCGGCAGCGTCACCGGCGTTCTGTCGCTGCTCGTGGGCCAGCCCGACGGCCTGTCGCTGCTCGATGTGGCGGAGGTGCTCCGGGAGGACGGCTACGACGTGATGCGGCTCATGAAGGACAACCGCCTTCTCGCCCGGCTGGCCCGCCGTCTCGACACGGAGAGCCTGCGGCGGGTGCGCATACGGCCGAAGGAGGAACTGTCGTGCCGCGAGAAGATATGTCTCATGCCCCAGCGCTATCTCTACGACAGCGAGGTGCTTCAGGAACTGGTCGACGTCGTGACGCGGCCGGAGACCCTGCGCGGCTGTCCCAAGGGCCTCGACGTCATGGCGGCGTTCGGTTCGCAGACCGCCCGGAGGATTCTTTTAGACGACTACCGCGAGCAGGATCGGTGGCCACGATATACCGCACGACTGGACTCCGTCACGGCGCTGATGCCGCTGCTGAGCCGCGACACGACGGTTTATAACCGCTGGATGGACGCCCTGACGGCCATGCAGCAGTGGAGCGACCCGCGCCAACCTTACTTCATGACCACGCCGCAGTGGGCGAAGAAGAATCTCAACACGTCGTTAGCATCATGGGCGGAGCTGAAACACGATGTCATGCTCTATGCCAAGCAGCCGATGGCGGCCGAGTGCGGAGGCGTCATCCCCGATCCTGTCGTCGTGGGCTATGTCGAACCGAACGTCGGCTACTGGCGCCGTGCGCTCTCGCTGGTGCGGCTTGTGGAGACGGTCCTGCGCCGCCACAACATGATGACGCCGCGTCTGGCCACACTGACGGAGCAGGTGGAGGAACAGACGGCCTTCCTTCTCGACATTTCGGAGAAGGAGCTGGACGGCCGGAAGCTGACCGCAGAGGAGTTCCGGAGCATCGAGAAGCTGGGCAGCACGTACGAATGGCTGACGCTCGACATTCTCAAGGAGAAGGCGTCGGAGAGCGGCATGGTGTGGGAGGACGTTCAAGGACCGGACAAGCGAGTGGCCGTGGTGGCCGATGTCTATACGGCCAACGCCTCCAACAATCCCGACCGCGGCATACTCCACGAGGCTGTGGGCACGGTCGACGACATCTTCGTGGTCGTCGAAATCAACGGTCTGCTCCACCTGACGCGCGGCGCCGTCTTCTCCTACCGCGAGTTCCGTCTGCCGCCGGGCAACCGCCTGACCGATGAGCAGTGGCAGAAGATGCTCGACGAAGCCCCACGCTACGGCGTTCCGGAGTGGATGGAGGAGATAACGCTGCCCGATTCCGTGCCGGCGGACAACGAACTGATATTTTATAGTTCGGGATGTTAGGTATGTTGCAGCAATTAGTTTATATTTTGAACACAGAGACACGGAGACACAGAGTTATATTTGTCCTCTGTGTCTCCGTGTCTCTGTGTTCAAAAAACTTATTATAAAGTAATGTTAGATGTTAGGTGTCAGATGTTATTCCGATACGTGATGAAGACGAAGCTCATCTTTATAATAATGTCGCTTCTTCCGTCGTGTGCGTCGGCGGTGCTTCCCGCCGACGGTGACACCCTCGACATCCTCTTCACGGGCGACGTCATGCTCGGCCGCGACGTGGACAGGGTGATAAGACACAGCGGCGCCGACGCCCTGTTCACACCCTCGATAGACTCCCTCTTCGCCACGGCTGATGCCGTGGTGGCCAATCTGGAGTGTCCCGCGACCGACATCGAGAGTCCCTTGAACAAGCGTTTCGTCTTCCGCGCCCGTCCCGACGTGCTGCCCGTCCTGCGGCGCCACGGCGTGACCCACCTCAATCTGGCCAACAACCACAGCATCGATCAGGGCCGCCGCGGCCTGACCGACACCTACCGCAACATCATCTACGCCGGAATGACGCCCCTCGGATATGGCGAAAACGCGGCCGCGGCCGCCCGTCCGCAGTTGATAGCGTCGTCGCCGCGCCCCGTCTACATGCTCTCGTCGCTGCTCGTCATGTCCGAAAACTATGTCTCGATGGCCTCCCGGCCGGGTGTGTGCGAGTCGTCCGTCGGCATCCTGTGCGACACAATCGCCGCCCTGCGCCGCCGCTGTCCCACGGCCTGTATTCTCGTCAGCCTCCATTGGGGCACGGAGCACACGCTCCACCCCACGCTCCCCCAGCGCGCCGACGCCCACCGCCTCATTGACGCCGGTGCCGACGCCATCATCGGCCACCACTCCCACACGGCCCAGGACGTTGAAGTCTACCGCGGCCGCCCCATCTTCTACAGCCTCGGCAATTTCATCTTCGACCTCGACCGTCCGCTCAACCGCCGTGCCGTCGTCGCCCGTCTGACCATAGCGTCCGACTCCCTCTGCTTCGCCGCCATACCGATAGAAATCAGCCGCTGCCGGCCGAAGGTGGCGGAAGAACGGTAGATGGTGAACATGGCAGGATGATTGAAGCTGACCGGTGTAAATGAACAGGGTGATTGAAGCCGACTGTAGGGAAAAATTTGTCCCTACAATGTGGTTCTGCAACACCTTCATCTCGTAGGCACCCTCCCCTTGGGGAGGACCGGGGTGGGGCTCTTAGCTTTTTTTCCGATTCTTGTGCGCTCTATCGGAAAATTCCATTATCTTTGCACCCGTTAAAGAGATAATAATAAAGCACTTATGGAACAGACATTGCTTATATATAACACGCTCAGCCGCCGCAAGGAGGCTTTTGAACCCGTCCATGCGCCCAATGTGGGCATGTATGTTTGCGGTCCGACCGTCTATGGCGACCCCCATCTGGGACACGCCCGTCCCGCCATCACCTTCGATCTCGTCTTCCGCTACCTGCGCCATCTCGGTTACAAGGTGCGCTACGTGCGCAACATCACCGACGTCGGCCACCTCGAGCACGACGCTGACGACGGCGACGACAAGATCGCAAAGAAGGCCCGTCTCGAGCAACTCGAACCGATGGAGATAGCCCAATACTACACCAACCGCTATCACGCGGCGATGGATGCCCTCGGTGTGTTGCCTCCGAGCATCGAACCCCATGCCACGGGACACATCATCGAGCAGCAGCAGCTCGTACAGCAGATACTCGACAACGGTTATGCCTACGAGAGCAACGGTTCCATTTATTTTGACATAGAGAAGTACAACCGCGACCATAAGTACGGCATACTCTCCGGACGCAATCTCGACGACGTCATCAACGCCAGCCGCGAGCTTGACGGAGTGGGGGAGAAGCGCAATCAGGTCGACTTCGCACTGTGGAAAAAGGCGCAGCCGGAGCACATCATGCGCTGGCCCAGTCCGTGGAGCGACGGTTTTCCCGGATGGCACTGCGAATGTACGGCGATGGGCCGCAAGTATCTCGGCGACCACTTCGACATCCACGGAGGCGGAATGGACCTCGTCTTCCCGCACCACGAGTGTGAGATAGCGCAGGCCGTGGCAAGCGGCGGCGACCAGATGGTGCGCTACTGGATGCACAACAACATGATAACCATCAACGGACAGAAGATGGGAAAGAGTCTCGGTAACTTCATCACGCTGGAACAGTTTTTCACCGGCAACCACCCGTCGCTCGACCAGGCTTACAGTCCGATGACCATCCGCTTCTTTATCCTTTCGGCCCACTATCGCGGCACGGTCGACTTCTCCAACGATGCCCTCAAGGCCAGCGAGAAGGGTCTGGAGCGACTGATGAACGGCATAAGCGATCTGGAGCGCGTCACCGTGTCGGACAAGTGTGACCCGCAGACGGAGAAAGTCGTGAAGGAACTGCGTCGGAAGTGCTACGACGCCATGAACGACGACTTTGCCACTCCGCAGGTCATCAGCCATCTCTTTGAGGCTTGCGGCGTCGTCAACCGCCTCGTCGACCACAAGGCCACCATCTGTGCCGACTGTCTGAAGGAACTCGGCGAGACGATGCGCCTCTTCGCTTTCGACCTGCTCGGACTGAAAGAGGAGAAGAGCGGGTCGTCCGGCGCACGCGAGGAAGCCTACGGAAAGGTCGTCGACATGGTGCTCGACCTGCGTGCCAAGGCCCGTGCGGCCAAAGACTGGGCTACGTGCGACCAGATACGCGACGCGCTCAAGGACGCCGGATTTGAGGTCAAAGACACCAAGGACGGCGTGGCCTGGAGACTGAACAAGTAGAAGCCCCACCCGGCCTCCCCAAAGGGGAGGAGACTGCGTGGGTGACATGTAGGGCTTGGATAATATATATCAAAAAAAAGATTCACACGTGTTGGATGATACAATAACAATGTATCCAATTATATCACGTGTGAATCTTTGTTTTTTTATTCTGTTACTTTCTTGAACGTGTGGGTTTCCGTATAATCGTCACCGTCGTAGGCTTCCGTCACAAGTTCGTTGCGGGTCAGCTTCTTTATGGTCAGGACAATATATTCACCACTGCTGTTGCGTCTCAGTGTGAGCTTGTTTCCTTCCGCAGTCCAATAGGTTGCCGTGTCGGTACTTGAACCGCCGAGGTCATCAAAAAGATGCCGGGGGTTGACGATGGCCGTTCCGTCCTCATTGATGATGAGATAATAAGATTCGTTGACCTCCCTGTTGTCCTTCTCCCCGTCTTCCACACAGGCGATGCTGACACACTGCCATTTGCCCGTCAGCACGCCGGGTTCGACGTTTTCGATGTTCACGTTTCCGCCCTCGTTGTCGTCATCATCATCACTGCAAGACGCCAGACCGAGGCACAGCGCTGACACCATAATGATGGCGAACAGGCTCCAAAAAGATTTTTTCTCCATAAATGTTTTTATTTAAAGGTTTGTGCAATATTGCCGTTCCAATGCCGCACAAACTTTCATAAAAGAAGTGAGCGCAGGCCCCTCCTTCCGAAGGCTACTCTCTGCACACATCTTCATCCCAGATTTACACTAACATGGCATGCTCATTTGGAAGTCTTTATGTGGGGTAATCGCAGTCCCCTCCTTCCGAAGGAGGGGTTAGGGGTGGTTAAACAATAACTTTCTGTAAATCATTTTTTTAAAGAATGGTGGATGACTAACCACCCCTAACCCCTCCTTCGGAAGGAGGGGACTAAGATTACCCTACTTAAAGGCTTTCATGCGAGTTCTGCAACACCTTCGTTGGAGTGGGGTGTAGTTGGATGTGTAGTTGGATGTCTGATAAATGTTTACAAAACCGTGTTCGTAAAAATGCTTGAAGATTTGCGTTTTTATGAGCAATAAGGGCCGAATGGCTCAGAAGGAAAGCCCCCTCTGACTCCCCCAAAGGGGGAGCTTGGGAGGCAGAGAGGGGCATTAAGG
>JAFULM010000030.1 GCA_017483185.1 Prevotella sp.
AAGACAAGACTATGTCCCTACAACAGATTGGGCTTTTCAGATGTATGGTAGGAGGTAAGCCCCTTTTTGGCAAAACTGATGTAACATGATGTATTTGTGATAGATATGAGTTCTGTTATTTTTTTTACCGGACAGCAATATAAAAATATAAATACAGCAAGGGCGCAAAGAAATACCAACAGATATTCTTTGCGCCCTTGCTGTATTTATATTCACCCCCTCAAAAGCATATCAAACTCCCTCCCTTCGGGAGGGTTGGGGTGGGTCTTAGGTGGGTCTTAGGTGGGTTCTTAGGTGTTTTTAAACCGGATCCACGTCATAATACATCATCACCGAGGTGTAACGTTTGTCCTTGGCGAGACCTTGTTGGGCCATGCGGAGATATTCGCGGACACGGGGCAAGTCTATCGAGTTCTCCAGTTTGAGAACAATCTTCCGTATGCTCAGCGTCTTCACACGTGCCACCGACGGTTTGTCGGGGCCAAGAACACGCGCCCCGAACCACTGGCGGAGCCAGGCGGCAAGCTGCAGGGCGGCCGCCGTGACGGTGTCGTCGTGGCGGTGCTTGAGGTATATATATATAAGGTGGGTGTACGGCGGATAGCGGAAAGCAAGCCTTTCCTCGGCTATATCGCGGTAAAGAGAAGTGTAGTCGTTGGCCACCACCTGCCGTATGACCGGCAGGTCGGGACTTTTTGTCTGCAGGACGACAAGCCCGCGACGGCCTCGGCGGCCCGCACGGCCACTCACCTGAGCCATCATCATATATGCTTGCTCGTATGCCCGAAAGTCGGGATAGCTCAGCATCGTGTCGGCGCTGAGTATGCCGACGACGCTGACGCGGGCGAAATCCAGTCCCTTGCTGACCATCTGGGTGCCGATGAGAATGTCGGTGCGGCCTTCGGAAAAGTCACCTATGATGCGTTCGTAGGCATTGCGTGTCCGCGTCGTGTCGAGATCCATGCGCGCCACACGTGCCTCGGGGAAGATGTCGCGGATGATGTCCTCTATCTTCTCCGTGCCGAAACCGCGCGTCCGCAGTTCGCGACTGCCGCAGGCGGGACATTCCGACGGCACGGGAGTTGTCGCGCCGCAGTAGTGGCAGGTCAGTTGGTTCATGCTCCGATGGAGCGTGAGGCTCACGTCGCAGCTGTTGCAGCGCGGCACCCAACCGCACTGGCGGCACTCTATCATCGGTGCGAAGCCGCGGCGGTTTTGGAACAGTATGGCCTGTTCGCCGCGTTCCAAAGCCTCTCTCACTCTGGCAAGAAGCAGCGGAGAGAACGGCCCGTGCATCATCCGGCGACGCTGGAGGTCGGCGACGTCGACAATCTGTATCTCGGGAAGCTCCACTCCCTGATAGCGGGTCGTGAGAGTGACCAGCCCGTACTTTCCCTTCACTGCGTTGTGGTAAGTCTCCATCGACGGCGTGGCCGTGCCGAGCAACGTCTTTGCACCCGTCATTGAGGCCAGCATGACAGCAGCGGAGCGGGCGTGATAGCGCGGAGCGGGGTCCTGCTGCTTGTAACTGGACTCGTGCTCCTCGTCGACGATGACCAGTCCGAGACGCCGGAAGGGCAGCAGGACGGCCGAACGGGCACCGAGAATGATGTCGTAGGGAGAGTCGGAGAGCTGCTTGCGCCATATCTCGACGCGCTCGGCATCGGAATATTTCGAGTGGTAAATGCCCAGACGGCGGCCGAACACACGCCGCAGACGGTCCATCATCTGCACCGTCAGGGCTATCTCGGGCAGCAGATAGAGCACCTGCCGGCCGGCATCGAGTTCGCGCTGGATGAGGTGGATATATATTTCGGTCTTGCCGCTCGACGTAACTCCGTGGAGCAGCGTGACGTTCTTGCTTAAGAAAGAAAACAATATGGAGTTGTAGGCGTCCTGTTGCGGTTGGCTCAACTGACGTATATTATCGGGACAAGGGGCTCCTCCGGCGTTGAGACGGCCGACCTCGCGGGTGTATGTCTCTAAGACGCCACGTTTGACGAGGGCCGTGACGGAAGCCAGATTGGCATGGGAGACGTTCATAAGCTCTTCCCGCGTTATCTCCACCGGCGTCGTCAGAGGATTGTCTCCGCGCAGCGTGTCCCAATGGGATAGCGCGAGATAGGACGTGAGAACCGCCATCTGACGGTCAGCCCGACGGAGCATGTCCATCGCTATATGCAGAGCGCGCTCCGTGCGATATGGCGGCGTGAGGCGGACATACAGTTCCGTGCGCGGCCGCCAGCCGTCTTCGTCCTTCAGTCCGGAAGGCAACGCGGCTTTCATTACCTCGCCGATGGGCGACATATAGTAATCGGCAATCCACTGCCAAAGACGATATTGTCCGTCCGTAATGCACTCCTCTGCGTCCGGTACCCGCGTCACGGGTTTGACCTCATAGCCTTCCGGGGCCTTGTCATGTACTCGCACGACGACTCCGATGTATGTCTTGCTACGACCGAAGGGCACAACCACGCGCATGCCAAAGCGCACCACGCCTTCCAATGACGGCGACACGGAGTAGGTGAACAGCCCTTCAAGGGGCAGCGGTAGGATTACGTCTGCGTATCTCATCACGTGCAAAGATACGGCTTTAGCCACGAATAACAAAGACATACCGCGCTTTTTTCAGAACGTCTGCGGTATGAATGGATTGATAAGACAGGCATATACATTATATATATAAGCCTCATACAATACATACGAAAGACGCCGGAGACTGTCTCTGCAGCTCCGGCGTCTTGCCTTATCGTTCTCCGGTGTATGCCACCGGAACGTTGTCATGATTGTGTTAGGATGTTACAGTTTCTGCTCCACCTCAATCTCGGTGAACGTCTCGATAATGTCGCCCTCGAGTATGTCGTTGAAGTTGACAAGACTGATACCACACTCAAATCCTGTCGGAACCTCCTTGACATCGTCCTTATAGCGTTTGAGCGCACTGATATCGGCCGTGTGGACCACAATTCCGTCGCGAACGACACGGGCACGGTCCGAACGGTGCACCTTGCCTTCGGTGACAATGGCTCCCGCAACGGTGCCGACCTTGGAGATTTTGAATACCTGACGCACTTCGACCTGACCCGTGACAATTTCCTTCTTCACCTTGTCGAGCATGCCTTCCATAGCCGACTTGATGTCCTCGATGGCATCATAGATGATCGAATAGGTATTGATCTCCACGCCTTCGTTGTCTGCCAACTTGCGGGCACCCGAAGACGGACGCACCTGGAAGCCCACTATGATGGCGTCGGAGGCGTCGGCCAACTGGACATCGTTTTCCGAAATCTGACCCACGGCCTTGTGGATGACGTTCACCTTTATCTTCTCCGTAGAGAGCTTGATGAACGAATCGCTCAGAGCCTCGACCGAACCGTCGGTGTCTCCCTTGACGATGAGGTTCAACTCCTTGAACGAACCGAGGGCGATGCGGTGGCTGATGTCGGCCAGAGTCAGACGTGTCTGTGTGCGCAGACCCTGCTCACGTTGCAGACGCTCGCGCTTGCCGGCTATCTCCTTGGCCTCCTGCTCGGTCTCCATCACGTGGAATGAGTCACCGGCCGTAGGCGCACCGTTGAGTCCGAGGATGATGGCCGGTTCTGCCGGAGCCGCCTCCTGGATGCGCTGGTTACGTTCGTTAAACATGGCCTTGATACGGCCGTAGCTTGTTCCGGCTACAACATGGTCACCGACTTTAAGCGTACCGTTGCTCACAAGCACCGTCGAGACATATCCGCGGCCCTTGTCCAGCGACGACTCGATGATGGAACCGGTCGCGCGGCGGTTCGGGTTGGCCTTCAGGTCGAGCATCTCTGCCTCCAGAAGCACCTTCTCCAAGAGGTCGTCGACACCGACTCCCTTCTTGGCCGATATCTCCTGACACTGATACTTGCCGCCCCACTCCTCGACGAGAAGGTTCATCTGCGACAGGTCCTCGCGTATCTTGTCGGGATTAGCACCCGGCTTGTCTATCTTGTTGATAGCAAACACCATCGGTACATTGGCTGCCTGAGCGTGCGCAATGGCCTCCTTGGTCGTCGGCATGACACTGTCGTCGGCCGCGATGATGATGATGGCGATATCTGTAACCTGTGCACCACGGGCACGCATGGCCGTAAATGCCTCGTGACCCGGCGTGTCAAGGAACGTTATGCGGCGGCCGTCGCTGAGCGTAACGTTGTATGCTCCGATATGCTGGGTGATACCTCCGGCCTCACCGGCGATGACATTGGTGTTGCGGATGTGGTCCAAGAGTGAAGTCTTACCGTGGTCTACGTGACCCATGACCGTCACAATCGGTGCACGGGGCAGCAGATCGCTCTCGTCATCCTCCTCCTCGTTGATGGCTTCGCTGACTTCGGCGCTGACGTATTCGGTAGTAAATCCGAACTCGTCGGCCACGATGTTCACTGTCTCGGCATCCAGACGCTGGTTTATGGACACCATGATACCAAGGCTCATACATGTTCCGATGACCTTGACCACAGGCACATTCATCATCGTCGCCAGCTCGCTGACCGTGACATACTCGGTCAGTTTGAGCGTCTTGCTCTCTGCCTGCTCCTCACGGCGCTCCTCGTTGAGACGCTCCTGAACAGCCTCGCGCTTCTCGCGACGATACTTAGCACCCTTCTTGTTCTGGTTGCCTTTGCTCGTGAGACGTGCCAACGTCTCCTTTACCTGACGTGCCACATCCTCTTCGTTGACCTCCAACGGCTTCGCCGGCTGGCGGTTCTTGTTCTTATTGCGGTTCTTTCCGCCCTGTGCGCCACGGTCGGCAGCGTTCTTTCCGCCTCCCATACCGCCGGCGGCACCCTGACCTGCGACACCCGATGCGCCCTTGGCCTTGTTCTTTTTGCCGTTGCCGGCGGCACCACCGGCCTGTTTGGCTGCGGCCTCAATGTCGACGCGCTCCTTGCCGATGCGCACTCGTTTCTTGCGTTCGCCTCCATGCTGCTGTCCGGCCTTGTCCTCACGCTCCTTGCGACGCTCTTCCTTTGACTTCTTCTTTGGCCGTGTGCTCTGGTTGAGGGCGGAAAGGTCTATCTTTCCGAGCACGTTCACCTTCGGAGCGAGCTTAGCCTCACTCCTTAAAGTGAATATCTTGGGCTCTCCGGTGGCATTTCCCGACTCTGCCGCGGTGGCGGCCGGTTTTTCCTTAACCGTTTCTGCGACGGCAGTCTTAGCGTCCACCGGTGTCTCTGCCGGAGTCTTGACGTCCGACTCCGAAGCCGATGCGACAGACTTGGCGGACTTCTCCGAAACCTCGGTTGTTTTTTCCTTGACCGGTTCAGACTCTGCTGCCGCTCCACTTTCGGGCTTTGCCGTCACTTTCGGCTGCTCCTGTTTCGGAGCCTGTACGTCCGCAACGGGCTTCTTTTCGGCGGGCTGTCCGGTTTCGGCGGGTGTGGCTTCAACCTTCTCTGCCGCCGTGGTTGCCGTAGCCGGCTTTGCCTCCGCTGTTGATGCGACCTTCCGTGGCTTTTCCGTTGCGGCCTCCTTGCCCTGCTGTGAGGGTTTGCGGTCAATGCTGTCAAGATCTATCTTGCCCAACGGCTTGAACAGAGGGCGCTGCTCGAGCAGGTCCTCAGCCTTGGTGACCTTGCGTTCCGGTTTCTTTTCCTTGGCTTTCTTGGCAAAGATTTTCTCTGCCTCACTCTTTATATCCTTATCGCCCTTGAACTCACGCACAAGTGCGCTGTACTGCTCATCGGATATCTTCGTGCTCAGGTTGGCGTCTTCCCGTATCTCACCAAGGTCCTTCTTGGCTTTCAGGAAGTCGACCGCCGTCTGCAGTCCGATGTTCAGTTCCGTTAATACTTTATTTAATCTGATGGCCATATCTTACTTTTAAATTCGTAATGCATAATGCACAATGCACAATTAATGTCCTGTTTCTTAACTCTTCCCGTTTGTCAATGCTCATCCATAATTATGCATTACGAATTATGAATTATGCATTTGGTTATTCAAACTCGGCCTTGAGCACGCTCAACAGATGGTCGACGGTCTCTTCCTCGAGGTCCGCCTTCTCTATGAGCATTTCGCGGGGAGCGTTGATTACGGCCTTAGCCGTATCCAGTCCGATGGCTTTGATGGCGTCGATGATCCACTGGTCGATTTCATCGGAGAACTCGTCGAGATAGATATCCTCATCGGCTTCATTCTCGCTGACCACGCGGAACACGTCGATTGTGAATTCCGTGAGCATCGAAGCCAACTTGATATTCATACCTCCGCGGCCGATAGCCAACGACACCTGATCCGGCTGGAGATAAACCTCCGCCTTGTGGTTCTCCATGTCGAGCGTAATGCTGGAAACGACAGCGGGGCTCAGAGCGCGCTGAATGAAGAGTTGGGTGTTGCTTGAGTAGTTGATGACGTCAATATTCTCGTTGCAAAGTTCGCGGACAATACCGTGGACACGGCTTCCCTTGACGCCGACACAGGCTCCGACGGGGTCGATGCGCTCGTCATAGCTCTCGACAGCCACCTTGGCACGCTCACCGGGCATACGCGCCACGCGGCGAATGGTGATGAGTCCGTCGTTAATTTCGGGCACTTCGGCCTCCAACAGACGCTCCAAGAACTGAGTGCTGGTGCGGCTGAGAATGATGCGCGGGTTGTTGTTCTCGTTGTCTACGCGCAGCACGATGGCTCTCACGGTCTCACCCTTATGGTAAGTGTCCGACGGAATCTGCTCGCTCTTGGGCAGGTGAAGTTCGTTGCCTTCGTCGTCGATGAGCAGCACTTCGCGCTTCCACATCTGGTAAACCTCGCCGCTGACGATCTGGCCGACCTTGTCCTTATACTTATTATATAAGGAGTCATGCTCCAGTTCGAGGATTTTCGACGCCAGAGTCTGTCGCAGGTTAAGGATTGCGCGGCGGCCGAAGTCGTTGAAATGCACTTCCTCGCTCACTTCCTCTCCCACTTCATAGTCCGGTTCTATCTTTTGTGCGGCGGAGAGGGAGATTTCCTTGTTCTCGTCCTGTACTTCTCCGTCAGCCACAACCACACGGTTACGGTGTATCTCAAAGTCTCCCTTGTCGGGGTTGACAATCACGTCGAAGTTCTCGTCGCTGCCGAACATCTTTGCTATCACGTTGCGGAAGCTCTCCTCCAACACACTCACCAGCGTGGTACGGTCGATATTCTTGGTCTCCTTAAACTCCTGAAAGGTCTCTATCATGCTGGGGCCCTTCGTTTCTTTCTTTGCTGCCATAGCCTGTTTATTTGAAACTTAATAGGTATTTTGTATATTTCACATTGTTCATATCATAGTCATAGTCCACGTCAGCCATCACGGGGCGCTTCTTACCCTCGACCTTCTGCTTTTCGCGGACGGTGACGGTAAATGTCGTTCCGTCGACGGCCTTGAGGACGCCCTGCACCTTCCGGCCCTCTGCCGTGAGCACTTCGACATCCTTTCCTATGTGGTTGACATACTGCCGCGCCACCTTAAACGGTTGTCCGAGTCCTGCCGACCCCACTTCCAGTTCGTAGTCATCCAGTTCTTCGCCAAGTCTGTCCTGCACAAAGCGGCTCAGTTCGGCACAGTCCTCTATCCACACGCCGTCGGCATGGTCTATCTCCACCACGATGCGGTGGTCCGGCGACACGTTGATGTCCACGAGAAAATAGTCGCCCGTCTGCAACCACTCCTCCACAATCGTCTCAACTACGTTCTTGTCTATCATATACATTTGGGTTATTAAAAATGAAAATGAGGAGCTTTCGAGAAGCCCCTCATTCCACTGAACGCTGCAAAGGTAGTCATTTTTTCGGAAATGAGCAAGAAGATGGGAGTTTTTTTAGAAAGAGTCAAGGAGTCAAGGGTGGTCAAGGGTGTCCTAAGGGTGTCCGTCGCTCCATTTTGACTACTTCCAGGGAAACACCATCCTCCTTCAGTAAGAGCGTCTTCGGGTGCTCCTGCTAAACAATCGGCAGGCTGATACCGTTTATCTTCTGGTAGACGTCGAGCGCATAGACGTCGGTCATGCCGCTGATGTAGTCGATGACGGCCATGATGCGCGTCTCGAGGTCCTCCGACCCGATGTCATACTGGCTGCTGACGCGGCCGATGAGCTGTTTGGAGTAGAAGCGTCCGGGATGGACGGCGGCCTCGGTCATCTGCTCCATGAGCGTTTCCATGATCTTATAACCCGACAGTTCGACGTCGAGAACGGGTTTGCTGCAATATATCCGCGACTTCGACACGCTCGTGCAACGGCGGTATGCCTCACGCGGGACGTCTGAGATATGGTCAAGCAGACAGCCGGCAAAGCTGCCGTCGAGGATTTCCGGTTCGTGGCGGACAAAGGCTTCGACACATTCATGCTCCAGACAGCCGATGACACAGGAGCGCATGTAGACCACCTTCTCGTTGTCGTCAGTCAGCTGTTCGTCGTCGATGCGCCGGAGGATGCGTTCCCGCGTCGCGCCGTCGAAGAACCCCAACAGCAGGTCGGCCGTCTCCCCGTATGACAAAATCTTCAGTTTGTGGGCGTCCTCGATGTCCATGATCTCATAGCAGATGTCGTCGGCCGCCTCAACGAGATAGACCAGCGGATGACGGGCGTAACGCAACGGCTCCCCCTGAGCGGAGAGACGGCGGATGCCCATCTCCTCGGCGATGCGCACGTAGGTATCCCGCTCGCTGCCGAAGAAGCCGAACTTGCCGTGACTTCCGGCCGCGGCGGATTCATGGGGATATTTGACGATGGAGGCCAGCGTGGAGTATGTCATGACAAATCCGCCCTGACGGCGTCCGCAGAAGCGGTGGGTGAGTATGCGGAAGGCGTTGGCGTTGCCCTCAAAGCGCGTTATGTCGTTCCACATCCCGTCGCTCAACCTGTCGCGCAAAGCCAGCCCGGGGCCTTCGGTGAAAAACGTCTGTATGGCTTTCTCGCCGGAATGGCCGAACGGCGGGTTGCCGAGGTCGTGGGCCAGACAGGCCGTGGCGACTATCTGGCCTATCTCGCCTATCATCGTCTGCCGCAGTTCCGGACGACGCTCCATGAGCCGCGCCGCCACGTCCGCACCGAGCGACATGCCGACACTGGCCACCTCGAGACTATGGGTCAGACGGTTGTGAACGAAAATGCTTCCCGGCAGGGGAAACACCTGTGTCTTGTTCTGCAGCCGGCGGAAAGGTGCCGAGAATATCAGCCGGTCGTAGTCGCGCTTGAATTCCGTGCGGTCGTCATGCCGCTCGCTGTGCCGCTCTTCCTGCCCGAGCCGCTTGTTGGTGATGAGTTGTTGCCAGTTCATAGGTATATTACCATGTTTATATGTATGCTGCGAAGGTAGTTATTTGTCGCCAAATCGCCAAATTCCCACTTAATTTAGTGATTACAATCCCCAATTTCGGTAGGAATTTGGGGATTACGACCGTTCGGAGGTATCCCAAGACATCGTTTTCCAACTTGCTGACGGGATGCGAAAGCGAGTGGACAAGAACGGCAGAGTGGTGGCGTTTTGTAAGAAAAACTACCTTAAAAAGCATCTTTTTGAAGTCGCAATAAATTGTTAAAATAGTGTTAATTTCATGCCGTTTTCTCACCGTTCGCCAATCCGCGCCGAGCCGTAAGGGCCTCCCGGGGTCGCAACAACGTGCCCGTTGTCTTCCAACGGCGTGCTTGTTGCGTTGCAACGGGGGCCCCGTTGCAACACCGGGAGGGCCTTACGGCTCGGCATCCATTATGTCGCGGGAATGTTATTTCGCGCAAACGACTGGACATCAATGATTTATAAAACTTTCAGAAAAATGCGCTATTTTGCGTCGTAGCGCAGATTTCGAGGTCCGGATGCAAATTAACCTATGTTAAAGTAAAGATTATTCGTAAAAAGTAGGGTCGCGACCCGTCGCGACCGCCACGTTGTTTATACATAACCACACAAGTACAACCCTCCCGAACGATTAATAACAGTTGACAACGAGGCGGTCGCGACGGGTCGCGACCCTACCTTTCACTCCAAATGTCAGACGAGACACTGATGTTTGCTGGGAGTAGCATAGTGGAAGGTGGGGCCGTCGTGCATATTACATTTTTATGAAATCTCACCCGTACCGGCATACTTATTCGGGATTATTCATATCTTTGCATCAGACAAAAACAACACCGGATTATGGAACGAACGAAAATACTCGTCGTGGACGATGAAGAAACTCTCTGCGACGTACTGAAGTTCAATCTCGAGATTGAGGGATATGACGTCGACGTCGCTTACAGCGCCGAGGAAGCTCTGCGCTTACCGCTCAACAGCTACGGCCTCGTGCTGCTGGACGTCATGATGGGCGAAATCAGCGGTTTCCGCATGGCCCGCATGATGCGTGACAATCCCGCGACGGCCGACGTGCCGATCATCTTCTGCACGGCAAAGGACACGGAGGACGAGATGGTCGCGGGACTGCGCCTCGGCGCCGACGACTACATCACCAAGCCCTACTCCATCCGCAACGTGCTGGCCCGCGTACAGACGGTCCTGCGCCGCACAGGGCGTAAGGAATCAGGCCCGGACGCGACGGACGAACGCATCGCCTGTCTCGGACTGGTAATCGACACGGCGCAGAAGCGGCTCACCGTCGACGGCACAGAGGTCCCGCTGCCGAAGAAGGAGCTGGAAATACTCCGTCTGCTCATCGCCAATCCGGGGCGCATCTTCTCCCGCGGGGAAATCCTGACACGGGTATGGCCCGACGAGGTCGTCGTGCTCGACAGGACCGTAGACGTCAACATCACACGCCTGCGCCGGAAACTCGGCGAATACGGCAAACATATCATAACAAGACCGGGATATGGCTACGGATTCAAGGCATAAGGCACTGGCCTACCATCACAAGTTGTTCATCCTGCTGATGATTTTCTCCGGAGCGCTGGTGGCTTGCAGCCTCGTCTTCCAGCACCGCCGCGAGACCCACTACAAGGAGGAACAGCTCAACGCGCGGCTGCAACTCTTCAACATGAAGCTCACCGACGCACTCGAGGACGGCATCGCGCCCGAAGAGTTTCTCCGGCACACGCCGTTGCCGCTGCCCGACCTGCGCATCTCCATCATCGACACGCTGGGACGTGTGGCCTTTGACAACACGCTCGACACACTGCCCACGGCCAACCACCTGAGCCGGGAGGAGATAGCCGGAGCCATGCGTCACGGGACATCGTTCACGGTGCGCCGCCACTCGCAATACAAAGATGAGACTTACTTCTATTCGGCAATGGCCGACAGCAGCGGAACGATAGTCCGCTCGGCCGTACCTTACAGTTCGCTGTCACTGGCCGACCTGCTCGCGGCCGACCGTGACTTCATCTGGTTCATGACGACGGCGGCACTGTTGCTCGGCGTGCTCGCCTACTTCGCCACACGGCGGCTGGGACACAACATCTCGCGGCTGAACAGTTTCGCAGAGAGGGCCGAACGCGGAGAGCGCATCTACGCCGACGACGCTTTCCCCGACGACGAATTAGGGGAGATCTCCAACCACATCGTCCGACTCTACTCCCGCCTCCAGAACGCCGTGGCCGAACGAGACCGTCAGCATCGGCTGGCTCTCCACGAGGAGCAAGAGAAAATCAGAATAAAGAAACAGCTGACGAACAACATCAATCACGAACTCAAAACGCCCGTGGCGGCAATGCTCGCATGTCTCGAGACGCTGCTCTCCCATCCCGAACTGACGGAAGAACGGCGCACGGAGTTCATCCGGATGTGCCACTCCAACTGCGAACGCCTTGGCAGTCTGCTCAACGACGTGGCGACCATCACACGCATGGAGGACGGCCGCCAGCTGATATCGCGCACGCAGATAGACATCACGGACATCGTCCGCACGGCCATCGGCAACACGCCGGAGTGCGAAATGGAAATCGTCTGCACATTGCCTGAAGGCTTGCATATCGACGGCAACAGCGACTTGATGACCTCTGTGTTCCGCAATCTGATAGACAACGCCGTGGCATATTCGGGCGGCAACCGGTTGGAGATCGGACTGATGACCGAAACGGCGGACACGCTCACATTGCGCGTAGCCGACAACGGTGTCGGCGTCGAGGAACAACATCTGCCTCACCTCTTTGAACGTTTCTATCGGGTAGACAAAGGCCGCTCACGCAAACTCGGCGGAACGGGCCTCGGACTGTCCATAGTCAAGAATGCCGTCGTCTTCCACGGCGGAACTATCAGCGTGGCCAACCGCGACGGCGGCGGCCTGGAGTTCATCATGACGGTAAAGAAGGGAGATTGTTAAGGAGATAAAAGGAGATAAAGGGAGGTAAAAGGAGATAAAAGGAGATAGAGGGAGATAAAAGGAGATAGAGGGAGATAAAAGGAGATAGAGGGAGATAAGGACATCTCTGCTTATATTACCATAGTAAGCTCATCTGGAAGCCTTTATGTGGGCATATTGCAGTCCCCTCCTTTCGAAGGAGGGGTTAGGGGTGGTTAGTCATTCGATGCTATTCAATTTGCTGTATTTCAAATACATTATTGTCTAACCACCCCTAACCCCTCCT
>JAFULM010000031.1 GCA_017483185.1 Prevotella sp.
ATGCTGAATCTCTTAACTCTAAGTTGAAAGGCTTTAGAGCACAACTACGCGGTGTGCAGGATTTACCTTTCTTTATGTTCAGAGCGTCCATAATCTTTGGATAACATGATTATATTGCCACGGACTTATGCAACTGTGCCGTTTTTCTCCTTTGCAGCCAAAGTCACTGCACTATGAGCATACATCAGATCACTATGTTTCTTACCATCTTTCAATCTGACGACCGATGTCGGCGAAACATTTTCTTTTGAAGGAATGTCATAATCGTTGCTTTCAGCTCCGGCGACTGCATAAACATCATAAGTTCCTGCTGCAAGTTTAACAACAAGCTGGGTTTCAGACGACCCTATGACTGATTCTTCTACGCATACTCCATTTGAACCGAATACATAAACATGCACAGGATAGCTTATCTTGGAATCTCCGACTGATTCTGCTCGTGTGCGAACCTGCAATGTACAATTGGCCTCTGCCGGTTTGGGTGCATCAACATTAGTTGAGCCCAGTTCCTCTTCGTCTTCACTATAAACATCTTTGGAACACGAAACGGTCATCAGTGCTGTCGACAGAAGTATCAACAGAGCCGAAATGGTTGTCAGTTTTAATTTCATATAGAGTTATTTATTGGTGGCTTACAGTTGTTTTTCTAATCTTCACAAAGGTAACAATTATTCTCTATACCAAAGAATAAATTCAAAAAAAATTACTGCGAAGGTAGCGTTTTAGCACCACTGCAAGCCCAATACCGTATCGCTATTCTGTCTGTGCGGAATCCGGATCTTTCACAACAACCTTTATCTTGGATATACGCCGCTCATCCATTTCCATCACTTCAAACGTGAAGTTGCGATATACAATCTTTTCGTGCAGCTGAGGAAACTCTCCTTTTATATCCAATAGCAGACCTGCTACGGTCTCGGCATCACCTTCAACATCCGCAAAGACATCTTCGTCAATCTTCATCACACGGAAAAAATCGGTCTGCTGCGTTTTTCCTTCAAAGATAAACGTATTGTTGTTGACACGAACATAGTTTTTCTCTTCCTCATCATACTCATCATTGATCTCCCCTACTATCTCTTCCAAGATATCCTCAAGGGTGACAATGCCGCTCGTTCCCCCAAACTCATCGACCACCACTGCTATGTGAACCTTATTCTCTTGGAATTCACGCAACAGGTCATCTATCTTTTTCGTTTCCGGAACAAAATAAGGCGGACGTATCAAAGACTGCCAACGAAACGTCGCCGGTTTACCCAAATGCGGAAGCAAGTCCTTGATATAGAGAATACCGCGAATGTTATCGATACTGTCCTGATAGACCGGGATGCGCGAATAATTGTTATCAATGATACAACGAAGCACATCCGAAAACTGCGATTTGAAGTCTATATCCACCACATCCTGACGGCTCGTCATTATTTCTCGTGCCGTCTCGTCACCGAAACGCACGATTCCCTCAAGCAGATTTTTTTCCTCCTTGATGTCTTCCGTATCCGTCAGTTCCAACGCCTGTTCCAGATCGTCGACACTTAGCGTATGGCTCTCCTTCTGCATGACCTTACCTGCCAGAACACCGGAACGAATGAGCACGGTGGCCAATGGATAGAAAACCCTACGACAGAAGAGCAATGCGCCGACTGCCATGCGGCAGAAGCGCAACGGATTTTGTCCACTATAAACCTTTGGCAATATCTCTCCAAAGAGCAGAAGAACAAAAGTAAGGATGATTGTGATGCAAACAAACTGCAACCAATAGGCCGTTCCGAAATCGATGATATGGCCAAAGAAGTAGTTGCAGAGCATGATGATGGTCACATTAATCAAGTTGTTTGTGATAAGGATTGTGGCCAACGTGCGTTCGGAATCCCTGCGCAAATCCATTATACACTTGTCACCATCGGTCTTTTCCTCCGCAAGTTCGTCCAAATCACCGGGCGAAAGTGAAAATATGGCTATCTCGGAACCCGAAGCGAAACCTGATGCAATCAACAGCAGAGCCGCCAACATTCCGGAAATAATCACTCCGATGGTGGGAGTCATGAAATGGATTTCTCCCAAAATCTGTTCTATCTCTATCGGTAACAATTCTTTCTACGATTTTAAAATGGCAATCCGCCGTTTCCCGTTTGCCCTCCGGTATTTGAGTCTGAACCAATAGAGTCTGTCCGTGACGATTCTACCGTCTGTCCTTGCTGTGGGACAGCGTTAGAAACCGCTTTCGGGGTTAGCATCTCCATGTTTTCAGCCCATACTTCCGTTACATTGTGCCTTATTCCACGCTTATCGTCATAAGCAGTGTAACGCAAGCGTCCCTCTATGTACAGTTTGTCTCCTTTGTGAACATACTTCTCCACAACTTCCGCCAAACGCCGCCAAAGGACGACATTATGCCAATCAGTGCGGTCGGGCACCTGTGTGCCATTCGGCAAAGTATATCCACGCTCTGTCGTTGCTAACGGAAATCGTGCCACAGCTACATTGCGGTCAACATACCTGACTTCAGGTTCCTTGCCTACATTGCCTATCAACATCACCTTGTTCATCGCGGAAAGTCTGTTAGTTCATCAGTCCTTTATTTGCACAGACCGAGAAAACGGAATCTGAAGTTCTTCCCTTTAGCCGACGGAAACTGACTTCGTGAGTCTACACGTTGGCGCAGATGGTCAACGATCCGATTGTAGCAGTCTATACCCGATTCAGCCTTGCAGCATGCGACGAAGTGAGTGTCACGATATTGAAACTTACCCGTACCCGGCACTTGCAAAACACGCTTGAAATCTATCGTGCCTTCATACCATCCGAACTGATCCTCATTCAATCGTGTCAAAACCGCCGACGTCATATTTCGACGGTCATCAGCCACAACCGGCGTATGGACGGCACGCTTTTCCTTAAAGTCAAGCATGGTCGCAGCCTCCGTCTTGATTATGATAAAATAAACCCGCGGACGTATTTTATAACGCTTGGGATAATAAACCTCGCTTGCCGCATATTCCCTTACGTCTGCCTCAAGCATGGGATTCATCCCTATCTCGTCGATGTCGTATAAGAATGCGACAGCCTCATCGACATTATGCACCAATGTCTCTCTATCGAAATACCTTAAATATAAATTCATCAGAAGTTTTTGTTTTCCAAAATATCGGTAAAAAACGAGCGGAAAACGGGACTCGAACCCGCGACCCCAACCTTGGCAAGGTTGTGCTCTACCAACTGAGCTATTTCCGCAACAAAAAAAATAATGAGTGAAGAGGAGGAGACTCGAACTCCCACGTCGCAATTGACACTACCCCCTCAAAGTAGCGCGTCTACCAATTCCGCCACCTCTCCAACACATTAACCATGTTGAATAAAAAAGAGTGCCCAAAACAGGACTCGAACCTGCACGCCTCGCGGCACACGCACCTGAAACGTGCGCGTCTACCAATTCCGCCACTTGGGCATTTTTCACTGAAACCAACTCTCAGCGCCCTTTTTTGTTCAATATGTGAGCGGAAAACGGGACTCGAACCCGCGACCCCAACCTTGGCAAGGTTGTGCTCTACCAACTGAGCTATTTCCGCGTTCATTCTGTTACCAGAAGCATCTCTCTCGATTGCGGTTGCAAAGGTACTGCTTTTTTCGTAACTGCCAAAACTTTCGATGACTTTTTTGCGAAAAATCTTCTAATCCATGCGATTTTTATAGTCTTCGTAGCCAAAACGGCGCAAAATTTCCAGTTTTCCGTCTTCATGAAGCATACCGATTGCGGGATGAGTGATGCCGTTAAACGTACATGTTTTTACAGTTGTGTAATGTATCATATCCTCAAAAACGACCTTATCGCCCGGTTTCAGCGGTCCGTCGAAACACCACGAGCCCATAAAGTCACCCGAAAGACAACTGTTTCCACCGAGTCGATATGTATTTTCTTCCGTAGCCGCTTCGAGCGGACGCAATTCCGCACCGCGCACAGCCGGGTGATATGGCATCTCCAGGCAGTCGGGCATGTGGCATGTGAAACTCACATCGAGAATGGCCGTCTTGACGGAATGATCCTCCACGACATCTACAACCGAAGCTACGAGTGGCCCCGTCTGCCAAGCGAAAGCGCTGCCCGGTTCGAGTATTATGCGCAGATTGGGATAGCGGCGATGCAGACCGTCCATCAGACGGACGAGCAGCTCCACGTCATACCCGTGCCGAGTCATCAGATGACCGCCGCCAAGATTGAGCCAACGCAACTTCGGCAGCCAGCGTCCGAACTTCTCCTCTATATGCACGAGCGTCCGTTCCAGCACATCGGAACCGCTCTCACAGTGGCAGTGACAGTGAAAACCCTCGATGCCCTCAGGCAGCGTCTCCGGCATACGGTCGGCCGTGATGCCGAAACGTGTGCCGGGAGCGCACGGGTTGTAGAGCATCGTCTCCACCTCCGAATATTCCGGATTGACCCTCAAGCCGCACGACACCGCCGGATTTATTTCCCGCACACGACGGCCGAAACGTTCATACTGCGCCAGCGAATTGAACGTGATGTGACTTGAGCAACGCGCTATCGTGTCGATGTCACCGTCGGTATAGGCTGGCGAATATGTATGCGCCGGAGCACCAAACTCTTCCGCAGCCAAACGCGCTTCACTCAGCGA
The DNA here is from genome assembly GCA_017483185.1 of Prevotella sp. Lineage (GTDB taxonomy): Bacteria > Bacteroidota > Bacteroidia > Bacteroidales > Bacteroidaceae > Prevotella. The sequence goes on from JAFULM010000031.1 coordinate 4,632, forward strand.
ACTGGCCGTAGTCGAACTGATATATTCACGGAATATCGGGAATGTCTTCCACAGTGCGAACGCCTTGAAAGCGAGTATTATCTCGATGTCGGCACGACGGGCCACATCGGCTATCAGACTGAGGTTACGCCGCAGCAGACGCTCCTCTATTATATATATAGGTGTAGAGATGTTGTCGAATGTATTGCTCATTGTTATTCTTCGTTGATTACTATACGGCCGCAAAGTTAACACTTTATTTTGGCTTTGACACCAAATGTTTGCATTCATTGTCCTATATATTAAAGGATGAAGGTGTTTCTGAATCACACAGTAGGGACAAATTCTTGTATCTATCCTCCTACAACGCATTGAAAATCAGTGATTGTTTGGCGGACAGATACAAGAATTTGTCCCTACTGTGTGCATTCTGCGACACTCTCATTCGTTTTTTTTGCAGATTGCGGTTTGTTTATTTGTCCGATTGTTCGTTCTCATTAAACTCCTCGATCCATTCCTTTACTTTTGCTTGCAGCAAAGTCTTATCCGGCAGATAAAGTTGGTAAGCCGAAGCATAGATGCTTCAGTCCAAGAAATTCCAGTGTGATAGGATTCTTTATGACGTCCGATGGCTTCTCGATTGTTTGTCCCTCCCTTGCCAACCTCATCACTTCGTCTTTGTTACGGCTCAATGCCAGTCTTTCATAAAGGCAACTCCCAACCTGACGGCTGAGCTGTCGCACACTCCATTGCTGTTCAGTACATTCTATTTCATAAAAACTATGAGCTTCAGGATTCTCAATACGCATGAGTATAAGATAATGAGACCATGAAAGGGTGAATGTGGGTGCTGAATTTAACAGACACTGTTTGTCATTTTCATCAAGGTCAGAAATCCGTGACAATGCTGCGGATTTGTTCTCTTTAATTTGACAGACTCTGTTTGTCAAATTGGAATATACTAAAAAAATTGCCGAACTTGTCGCAAGTTTGAATACGACCAGCCTTCGCCAAACCTGTCCGTCAGACATTTGAAAAGTTCTTTCAGCATCGCCTTTCCGTATTCGGCTCTCGTTTCTCCCTTTTGTTCATACTCCACGATATACTGTCCGATATGAAACTTCGTATATACCTCAGCCACGTTTACTGCTGTCACAACACGTTTCCGGGCTTGTGTGATAAGATCTGAAACTTTCAGGAACAGGTCGTTCATATTTTGATTGTCTGCTATAATACTTTTTCCCATAACTCAATCTTCATCAACATTAGCAAACATCTTTTCAAGTTAGGCTATATAATATATAAGGTATCAGAACGTTGTCGAGCGTATTGCTCATGGCTTCCTTTTATTATCCGCTTGATTATTATACGCTCGTAATGCGTAATACATTATTTCGTCATTGACGCCAAATAATGCTGTTTATTTGACCGGCGGATGGAAATTAGTTTTTTGTTTAAGAACAAAACATCTTAGGCATTTTCCGATTCGTGACTGAACAAACTGTGCAGAAATAGGCCGCACTAATTCAGAACTCAAATATAATAACGAGTGCCTGATCCAAAAGAACGGTAGTTCCTTGTCATACAGAATTACAGCGTAACAAACATGAGGAACTTATGGGGAAGACAGCCAAAGTACATGAAGTCGCCACACCAAGCACCCCATCCTGTATTGCACAAAGTTAGCTTTTCATTGGCTCACTGGGATTGCTGAACGACAGCAGTCCATCCTGCAATGTTGTCGACCCGAAAGCCAATCAGGAAATGGCAGAAATTCTCCGTAGGAAAAAAACGCAAACGTGGAATGAGACTATAATAGGACAAGATTAAATGGTGTAATAAATCAGAATTTACCGATACTTGGCCATTCATCAGGAGAGGCAAAAGTTCGTTACGCTGTTTTGTGAGTTCTATGTTACAGAATATATTCTTAGTCCATTCTTCAAATAATGGCTTGACAATATTTTTAAATGTGTTTGCAATTTTCAAATCTGGAATAATAATTGGCAATTCTTTGAGATATTTGAAATGGCGAGAATACCCTAGATTGGGAATTTGCAATGCACTTACTGCCAAATACAAATAGTATTGAGATACAGCCTCGTTTGAGGAATATAAAATTTGGGTACCATCAGCTCCTCGTGCAAAATCAAAGTCTAAGAATTTGACCTTTGTGGAGTGGTCGCCAAACAAAACCGCAGGATGTCGTGTTAAAAGATGGTCAATTTCATTTGTAAAGCCAACAATATACGAATCACCCTGGTCTATAATTGGATATTTCCCACAAGAAAGATATTCCTTTGTTTCATACCGTTTTGTTGTAGGATACTTATCTAAAATTTCAGATATCGGCATTGTTGACCACCCTTGCGGGATTTCTCTTCCAAACCGTTCATTATATACCATTACCTCACCGCTTGATTTATAGGGCTTGCCTTCTTCATTTGGAAAGTCAAACTGCACAAACCAGTAGTCGTAGAGCTGCTTTGCCATCTTCTCTAAATTCTGATTTAGCTGTCCTTTATATTATATATAAGAACATAAACATCAGAATTATGAAAGAAAACATCATTCAGGCAATAGTTGCGGAGATGCAGCGTGACTTGGACTGCCGACAAATGGCACGGCTTAAAGCTGTGCTTGCATCAGAGTTACATAATGTAGAAATAGTCGAAAAAGAAGATTGTTCCAAACAACAAGCGCAAGAGAATGAGCATCTTCTAAGCTCGTTTATTTCGGCAAAGAAGATAGAGGGGTGCTCAGAGAAGACATTGGCATATTACCGTAATACTATTGAACGATTATTACTTACGCTTTCAGTAGCGATTTGTCATATAACAACATCAGATATTCGAGCCTATCTATCCGATTATCAAGAAGAGCACCAATCCAGTAAAGTGACTATAGACAATATGAGACGCATCTTTTCCAGTTTCTTTGCATGGCTGGAAGATGAAGATTATATTGCCAAAAGTCCTGTTAGGCGCATCCACAAGGTTAAGACGGATTCGCTTGTAAAAGAGGTTTTGTCCGATGAACAATTGGAGCAACTTCGAGATAGTTGTACCAACAAACGAGACCTTGCTCTTATAGACATCCTTTCTTCCACAGGCATCCGTGTGGGTGAATTGGTTAAGTTGAATCGTGAAGATATTGACTTCCATGAACGCCAATGCGTGGTCTTTGGCAAGGGTAACAAAGAACGTGTAGTTTACTTCAATGCCCGAACTAAACTACATTTGCAGCAATACCTTGATGAACGCACAGATGACAATCCTGCTTTATTCGTTTCCCTCCATTTACCTAATACACGCTTAACAATTAGCGGTGTGGAAGTTAGAATCCGGGAATTGGGGAAATCCCTTTCTATGCCAAAGGTTCACCCTCATAAGTTCCGTCGCACTCTTGCAACAATGGCAATCGACAAAGGTATGCCCATTGAACAGGTGCAACGCCTGCTCGGTCATGTCCGCATAGACACAACTCTGCACTATGCTATTGTGAACCAAAACAATGTAAAGTTAGCTCATAAGAAATACTTGGGATAAGTAATTGTGCTTGATTCTGCTTGAAAATGTGTAACTTTGCATCTAAAACAGGATGCAAATGGATAAACAGAAACTGGGAGATATTGCCACTGTAGAAATTAGTGGGGTTGACAAGAAAACAAAAGACGGCGAACAAGAAATCCGGCTTTGCAACTTTGTTGATGTCTATTATAACTGGGCTATAACTACAGCTCAGCATGATGGCTTTATGTTTGCGACTGCCCGTCCCAATGAGATTTCCAAATTCCAATTAAAGAAAGGTCAAGTAGCTTTAACCAAGGATAGTGAGACCCGTGATGACATTGGTATTCCCACTTATATTGCCGATGATTTTAATGATGTTATCTTGGGGTACCATTGTGCCCTAATTACTCCAAACAAAGATATTTTAGACGGACGTTACCTAAACGCCCTTCTGCATACTGAATATGCAAAGAAATATTTCGCTTGTAATGCTTCTGGAAGCGGGCAACGCTATGCGTTATCCGTTGAAGCACTCAATTCATTCCCAATTCCTATCATTCCATTAAGTGGACAAAAGAGAATTGGCGAAATATTCTCCGCAATAGACAAGAAAATTGAACTCAATCGTCGGATAAATCAGAATTTACCGATACTTGGCCATTCATCAGGAGAGGCAAAAGTTCGTTACGTTGCTTAGTGAGAGCATTGATTTCATCAATGTTATTCTTTATACTATCAAATATGGCATCAACCTTATCATGGAATGCATGTAAAATTCGCTTTGGCGGATAAACCACTTTTATTGAAGCAAATTCATCTTTACTCATATTGGCAAATACATTGCCAGTTTTGGCTTTTGCATTCTCAAAATATAATTTTAAAGCAAAGTATACAAATTCTCTATTGTATTCATTCTCAAAAACTACAGAATTAATCTGTTGGTTTGTTTGCGATAATTTTGCGACGAATCCCATAACCCCTATTGTACCAATGCAAGAAACTAAAAGTGAACCAATCGGTAGGTATTTTTTTGTTTGACTTTCTGCACCTTTTGTGGAAAGGGTACGTTTCGAGTTGAATATGAATAAATTGCCTCTTATATCATCTATGGTTATAAAAGGAATATCTCCACCAAAATTATTTTCATCGACACATGACGGAGTTTTGCCAGTTATGATATTATTTTCTACGTCGCCAATAGTCATGCCGCACCATCCTTTCGGAATTTCACACTTTAATTTATCATCCCAAACCATTTCGCCACCACTTGATTTATACGGCTTGCCCTCTTCATTGGGAAAATCAAACTGCACAAACCAATAATCATAGAGCTGTTTCGCCATCGCCTCTAAATTCTGATTTATCGCTCGGTTAAGTTCTATTTTGCGGTCAATGGAACGCAATAACTTGCCGATACGTTTTTGCTCCGCCAATTCGGGAATCCACACTGTGCAATCCTTGATTTTATCAGGTGAAGTGTGACGAATTTTAGTCTGTTGGGCAGCAACACTTAGCTGTTGCTTAACGAGGGCAGAAGATATGAGATAAAATGCGAAATCCTTATCTAATAAGTCTTCATTGCAGATAATCTTTGCTACATCTTGGCTTTGTATGTATTTGCCGCTTTCAGGAATAATGGCAGTCGAACCGAGCAAGCCTATTGCCTGTTCAGTCAAAGGGGTAATAATATCTCCCTCTTCCATTAAAAACTCAGGCTTGAAGTCTCCGACATAATAAAGATTGTCTTTGGACTTGTTCTCCTTAAAGCAGTTGTTCTGATAGTCAAAGTTTCCACAAGTCAGACGAATATACTTGCCCTTAGTGGCATAAAACTCGCCACTGAGACTTGCTCCTCTTGTAACATCAAGGATTTCTCCCAATTTATATTTCGTCAAAATCATAATAATCTATTTTGATTTTTTAGATATGATTTGGCTTCATGTTCAAAGCAATTCAAAAAGTATTCTTGTCCATTTTTTACATCTTCTTTATGCTCTGTAGTCCAATATGGATTTTCTTCAACTTCTTTTTTCATCTTAGCTTTTAGCCATTCGACACCATCGTGCAAGTCTTTTTCTGATATAGAGTAATGATTGCCTAACATTTCATTTATCGCAAATGTAGACAACTGAAAACCACCATTCGCATTCAATCCCATAGTGGTCATATATTCGGTTATTTTATCATAATCTATCATATTTTTCTTTCAACTTTTATCTTTATTGCCCAATTTTGCTTCTATCTCTTCAATCGTTGGTATTGTTCCATCCACCTTTTCAGGATAAAGTTTTGACAATTCGTATTCAGAGATGCCCAATGGAAGATTACTTCCCTCCAATGCGTATTGCGCAAGTAATGAATCCTTTTGACGACAGATGAGCAAACCGATTGTAGGATTATCTCTTCCCTCTTTCTTGAGGATATGATTGCATGCAACCACATAACCACTTAACTGCCCCAAGTCTTGAAAATCAAACTCGCCAATCTTAACCTCAATTACCACATAGCATGATAAATTTATGTTGTAGAAAAGCAAGTCAATAAATTTTTCCTTTTGTCCTATCTGAAGTCGGTATTCTTTGCCAACGTATGCAAATCCCGTACCGAGTTCCAGCAGGAATTGGGATATGTTGGCGAGCAATGCATCTTTGAGAATTTGCTCATTGTAGGGTTTCGTTATTCCTGTAAAGGCAAAATTGTAAGGGTCTTTCGTCAGTTCTTGTGCGAGGTCGCTTGCCTCGTCTGGCAATGTACGTGTGAAGTTTGTCAGGGTCTTGCCCTCTCGTTCATATAGTCCTGAGTCCATAAAGTTGAGAAGCACATCACGACTCCACCCCTCTTTCATTGTCTTTTTTACATAAAAGAAAGCCTTTTCTGGTTCAGTTCCATATCTGTCAATCAAATAACGATGGTGTCCCCAAGGTATTGAAAAAAGCATCTCTTTCAATTGTCCCACAGGCTGTGGGACAACTCCAGAAGAGTCTTCCGCAGATTGTGACGCATTTTCATCCTCTAATTGTCCCACAGCTTGTGGGACAACCTTTAGGTGTTGAGAATAAAGCAAATAGAATTTTTTTGCATAATAGATGTTGGTACGAGAAAGCCCCGTCGAATTCGGATTCTTGAGTTGTAAATCCACAGAGAGATTCTTAATGACACTCTGTCCCCAACGCTCTTCAACGTGCATTTCTTCTATGTCTCGACCAAGTTCCCAATAATACTTGAGCAATTCTCGGTTTACTCTTACGGCGGCTTTGATTTGACTTTGCCGATAACGCACACTAAGATTTTCTACCCACTGGGTATAGTCCTTGTCTATGATGGTCAATCCTTTACTCATTGTCGCCTACATTTACGTTGAATTGCAAAGCATTCAACTGTTTCATGATTTCTTCTTCCAACCGATGGCTTTCTGCAAATTGTTCGGAAAGGGTTTGCTTATAGTTAGCCATACGTTGGTTAAACTCCTCCTCGGTAATATCTACATAATCAATCTTGATGTCGAAATATTGTCCGGCTGAGAGCGAATATCCTTTTTCCTTAATCTCATCGTAGGTAACGGCTACAGAAAAATCATCTACGGCCTCCTTGCGTTGGAATGTGCCGACAATCTTTTCTATCTCCTCATCGTTTAGACGTACTTTCTTCAATCCGTTGGCATCCTTGTATTCCTCACCCAATTTGCTGGCATCAATCAGAATTACCTTATCTGTGGTTGCCGACTTGTCGAAGAATAACACACTTACATTCGTACCCGTATTGGCAAATACATTGCTTGGCATGGAAACACAGCCATATACAATCTTGTCATCTACTATTTTATGAAGTATCTTGTTCTCAATACCACTTTTAGCTGTGATAAATCCGGTTGGGATAACAATCGCACCCTTGCCTGTCTTTTTCAGCGAGTTGATAACATGCTGGATAAAGCAAGTATAGATTGCCATTGATTCTTTTTTCTTAGCAGGCACATTAGGCACTCCTGCCCAGAAACGTGCTGGCATGGCAGCTATCTTTTCTCTTGTATCCGAGAAATCCATCTTGAAGGGTGGATTGCTGACAACAAAGTCGAATTGGCGCAGTTGCTGTCCATCATCGCTCTTATGATAAGGATTGACAAGAGTGTCGCCTTGAATGGCATTGTCAAGCGAAGAGACAAGCCCGTTGAGTAACAGATTAAGTTTCAACATCTTATTACTGCGTTGAGAAATATCCTGCGAGAAGATGGTACAACGGTCTTCACCAATCTGGTGACTAAGTGCCATAAGAAGAGTACCTGTTCCTGCTGAGGGGTCATAACATTCCATACTATGAAGGTCAGCATTGTCACCCACCAAAAGGCGGGCCATAATCGTGGCAATAGCATGAGGAGTATAGTATTCCGCGTACTTACCACCTCCGGCTGTATTGTAGTCCTTTATCAGGTACTCAAATATACTGGAGAAGAAATCGTAGTTTTGGGCAAATGCCTCTTCAAAAGAGAAGTTCACAAGCTTGTCCACCAAAGCACGAGCGAATGGCGCACGTTGTGCCGTGTCAGTCACAAACGGTGTTAAAGCCTCAAACAAAGGAATCTTTGTGTTGGCAGTTGTTTGCGTAGAGAAAATATCCGCATTTTGCTCCGCAATGTCTGTCATCGTGGAATCAAAGATTGTATCGAAATCCCCTTTACTTTGCTGGTTCCAAAGGTTAGCTATCAGGTGATAAGGCTCAAGCATAGGAACATCGGGCGAAATGACACTTTGGATAAGCATACGCTCATCATCCGAAAGGTTCTCGTATGCCGTTTCCCATTTCACATCCCCTATCAGTTTCTTGGCAATATCGCTTTTGGCGTTTTTCAACTCATAGCCAAACTTGTCGTTCAAGAATTTATAGAGAAACACCTGAGTGATTATCTTATATTCGTTGCCATCGTTGCCCATACCGTAAGACTGGCATGTCGCTTTCAGTCCGTCAATAAGCTTTAATGTTTTTTCTTTTATATCTGACATAATTCTTTCTTTTTAAGCCATGCCGTATGTGGCATTGTATTGGTTGATATATTGTTGTGAAATTCGTTGCTGGATGAACTTATAATCGTCCATTTCCGGTTTTATTTGTGGAAAATGATACAAGCACCCATTGATAAGAGCCATTACCGTGCGCCCGAAGTATGCATCTTTTTTCAAAATATCGTTACGGTCATATACTTTGGCATCCACATCCTCTTTAATAATATTGAGAATGGCTACAATCTCATCATCAAGGAATGAGAACATCGGCTTCTGCCCTTTCTTTTCTCTTTGTTTGTTGACCTCACGGATACGCTTGTGTACTCGGGCAAACTTCTCATCCCCTTTATATTTCTTTACCAAAGCATTATTTCGTTTTTGCAAGTCCTGCAAACGGGTTATGATTTCATCCAAAGCCTGAGTCTCTTCGTTGAACTTGGCTATGCTGTCAATCACAAAGCCATGCTCCCTGAAGCGTTCCATAAAAGCATCACGCAGCGACATAAATTCAGGATCGTCTTGGTCGAAGTTCTGGGTAAACGAAGCAATGGTGCGTTGCCATTTCTCTTTCAGCTCCGCTCCACCCGAAATAAGGCGCATTTCTTCCTGTCCAATTTTAGAGAAGGTGAACTCTATATCCATCATTGCCTCATTGATTAGTGTCTTTGTTTCATCACCGATGCTAAAAGCTTCCTTTTGGTTGATGATGCCAATACGCCTTTGTACTTCGGAAAGCAACTGAGGCAACTTCGTGATTTCAAGTTTAGCGAATTGTTCCTTCATGTCCTCATCGCCGAAAGTACGCACGAGGTTTGCCATATTTTTCGCAGATTCCAAAGCCTGTTTTAGGTCAAGCAGAACAGCCTTGTCTTCTTCCGTGGAAATCTCCGAAGAAAACTCTTCCGCATTATCGTAGGAATAATCGAAGAGGGTCTGGCGTACTTTTTTCATTTGTGCCACAATCTCGTCCTTGTCCTCAATCACTTGAGTGAAAGTGTCTGTGGCATTGCCGTCACCAGTCTCATCCACATCGTTAAAACGATTCAACTCTTGCAGATAAGCCTCGTTTGTTTCTTTGAAGTTACGTTTAATGTCGGCAAAGTCAATGACAAATCCGTAACGCATTCCGGGATATGGACGATTTACACGGGTAATGGCTTGAAGTAGATTATGGTCTTTCAGCTTACGACCGAAATACAAACGCTTCAAACGAGGTGCATCAAAACCAGTCAATAGCATGTTGAAGACAATAAGAATATCCACGATCATATTCTTTTTGAAATCCTTGACTGTCTGTTTTCTCGTTTCCTTGTCATCTGTGTCGTGGAGAATGATTCCGGCTTTCAGTGGTCTATACTTTGACTTGTAATCCACTTCGGGTTCACCTACCACAAACGTCCCGTCAGGGAGCTTAATCTTGATAGGCTTTGGTTGGTATTTCTGCCACTCCTCTTGGAATACATCATAAAGCCGTCTTGCTTGTTCACTTGTTTCGCAGATGATCATACCGCCTAATGTATCGTCTCCTTGTATCTTACGAAACTCTTTCAAGTCCTTCATGATATAGTGAGCCAGCTCGTTCACATAGCTGGGGTGCTCTATGATTTCCGATTTGCGGATGTCTTTCTTTTGCACCAATGTGTCCAGCTTGTCGTACACGTCCGAAAGTCGCTCTTTGTAGGATGTTTCTATATCCTCACGAATGATTTTCAGCGTATAACCGTCTGCAATGGACTTGTCATAATAATAGGTATGCAGGTAAGTGCCGAAGACCTTGCAACTTGCACGTTCCTCTTTTAACAACGGAGTACCCGTGAGGGCTATCTTTATTGCATCAGTGTCCGCATCAAAAAGGTTGGCAAGAAAACATCCACCAGGTTTATAGCCACGGTGTGCTTCATCGAGAATGAAGATACGTTGCAGATTTGTAGCATAATCATTGATGCGTACTTTTTCCTTATCCTCTGCAAAGCGTTGTATATTCACGACTGTAATTTCAGCTTGACCGCTTGTTCCTTGTTGTGCTTGGTTGCTACGGAACTGCTCCATCAGTTCTGCTCTTGTGTTAGCAGTTGAAACCACCAGCCCACGGGCTTCAAATTCCTGTGTGGCTTGCTCCAACAAATCAAGGCGGTCAACGATAAAATAGAATTTGGCAACCTTATTCTGTTTGGAATAGAAATCATTAAGAATATAAGTCAAGTAATAGGATAAAGCGGTCTTGCCACTACCCTGTGTATGCCAAACTACGCCCGATTTTACCCCCTCGGCAAGTTTCTTACGAATAGACAACGATGCAAACAACTGCTGGTAACGCATGATATGCTTTTGGTCGGTAGATTCAATTTTGCCGTCCACTTCTCGCTCCATGCGGACGTAAGCGATACCATATCTAATGATATACAATAAGCGTTCTGGCGAACACATGGAAGTCAATATACGGTTGGTGGGCGTATTGAAATCGAGGTTCGTTTGATATTCGGGACTGGTATGGATTACCTGACAGTTGTAATCAGACAATATTTTCTTTTCCGCTACCCTGTCAATCTCCTTATATGGATAATCATGATGGTATGGAGCAATTTTCTGGCCGCTTGGGTTTTCCTCACGGAAGCAATTGAATGGAGAATAAGTGCGTGCGCCTGTACAATAGAAAGCCCCTTGTATGGGTACGATACCACCCAACGCATCATATTCCATATTATTACTGAAAATCATCAGTTGGGTTATATTGATGAAGCGACGGAACTTCTTATTCGGGAAACGCTCTTTGTTCATCCGTGCGCTTTCTGCCAGCATACCACCATGATTATTTGGTTTCTTTACTTCTACAAAGCAAAGAGGCAGACCGTTTACAAACAGGGTAATGTCTGGTCGGAACTCGTCTTGACCGTTCTTGCAAGTAAACTCTGCTGTAAAATGGAAGGTATTGTTTCCGATATTGTCAAAGTCTATCAGTTTTACAGGAGATACGGCTTTAAGGCGGTTGTAAAAACCACGTCCAAGGTCATCATCATTCAATTCTTTGCGGATGTCTTTCTGTACTTGTATCCATTCACACTCATGACCAGGGTTCAGCTTTTTGAATTGTTGCTCAAAAATCGGCAAAAGGATATTTGTGTCACCGTCATAGACCGTGCCATTTTTATCTTCACTCAACTTGCCAAAATATGTATATCCTATTCGGGTGAGATGAACCATTGCAGGCATCTGTACCCGTGTCGCTTCCGAGAATTGTTTCATTTTACCTGTCTTTTGTCAGTTTTCAAATCCTTTAAGTCCACCTACAATATCTCTGTAATCTATTGCAAGGTTTCTAAATTAGGCAGAATCGATTACAATCATAGGCTTTTACATACTAAAATCTTATCGAATTTCTTTGCCAACCATGTTTAAGAAATGACTTTTTCAGATAAGACAACCTTTATTTCATTCTTTGATACAATTTAATAGTGCAAATATAGTGAATTATATTCGATAATCAGAATTATTATTGCACTTTTGCGCAACCGACAATAAAGTATAAACCTACCTGCTTTTCACAATCACATAGATGATGACCGGTGCGCCGAGCAACGGTGTCACGGCGTTGAGGGGGATGATGCCGCCATCACCGGGCAGGACGCAGAGCACGTTGCACAGCAGGGCGACGACAGCGCCGGTCAGAATTGTGGCCGGCATGAGGATACGGTGGTCGTCAGTCTTCGTGATCAGACGCGCGACATGGGGAACGGCGAGTCCGATGAAAGCCACGGGACCGCAAAAGGCGGTGACGATGGCCGTGAGCAGACCGGTGATGACGAGCAGGATGTTTCGCACCCGACGTATGTTGACACCGAGATTTTCGGCATAGCGCTCGCCCAGCAACATGGCGTTGAGCGGTTTGACCAAAAGCAGGGCCGCTACGAGACCGCAAAGGACTACGGCCGAGAAAGCCGGAATCTGATGCATGGAGACGCCGCCGAAGTGACCGAGCCCCCAGACGAGATAAGACTTGACACCCTCGGCCGTGGCGAAGAAGTTGAGCAGAGAGACGGCAGACGACGACAGATAGCCAATCATGATGCCGATGATGAGCAACATCGTGTTGCTGCGCACGACGGTGGAGAAGAAAAAGATGACGGCCATGACGGCCATCGCACCGGCAAAAGCGGCAAAAAAGATGGCCACAAAACCGCTTAAGGAGAGCACTCCGGCCGTGACACTGCCGCCAAGAAAGAGTATGACTACGGCCACACCAAGCCCTGCTCCGCTGCTGATACCGAACACCGACGGATCGGCCAGCGGATTGCGGAAGACTGTCTGAAGCATCAGACCGCTGACGGCAAGTGCTCCGCCGGAGAGCAAAGCGGTGATGGCTTGGGGCAGACGTGAGCCGACGACGATGAACCGCCAGCTCTCGCGAACTTCTCCCGTGCTGAAGAGGGCATCGAAAACGTCATGGAGAGGTATCCGGACAGCCCCTACGCAAAGGTTTATGGCAAAGAGGACTACCGCAAATAAGGCTGCCAACAGGCAGTAGATCACACCTTTATTCATTTGTATGCAATATTTTTTTCACGTCCCTCCCCTACTCTGTCACTTTCTGAAAATATCTCATTTCGCCCGGGATTGATATTTCCGGATGGGCGATACGGATGAGATCGGCAAGCAGATAGTCCGGGCGGAAAGGCGTCTCCTCAAAAAACAATGACGTCTCGACATTGCATCCGTAGCACTGTCGCTCGCGGAACGGACGCAGACGCCCATAGCCGTGATATTCGGAAAAGAGTTCGGCGTAGGTGACCGGACGGCGGTAACTGTGACGGAAGAGCCACACGTCAGCGTCACCACACTCGTCGAGCACGGTCTCAAAAGGCAGGGCGAGGCTCCCGCTGTGGCTATCGTCAGAGAAAGCATAAGCGAAACCGGCATCCGCCAGCATCGTTCCGAACGTGCTCTGCCCGCCCGGCATATACCATACGGACCCTGTCATCTTGTCTACAAGGACCCTGCGGCACGTCGACGAGAGCGCAGCCTTAAACCGAAGCGACTGGTAGCAGCTGTCGACAACGGCAAACAGCGAGTCGGCCTCATCCTCCGCACCAAACAGCATACCGAAGAAACGCATCCATTCGGCACGCCCGAGGGCTGTGGCTTCCATATAGTCGGGACACTCGATGATCGGTATGCCCGTCTCTTCCAATTTTCCGTAACCGCCACTATTCTCAAACGGCGAGACCAAAACAGCGTCGGGACGGGCGTCTATCAGACGTTCGATGTCCGGATTGAGCGAGCTACCCACGTCCACAATACGCCCGGCACGCCGCTCCTGCTGTACGTATGGCAGTTTGGCATACTGTATGTCCGCCATTCCGACGATGGACTTCTGTCGCCGGAGGTTTATCGCGAGAGCGGCATGGACGGTCGAGAAAGAGACGGCGCGATGCAACGGCGTGCGAATCACGGTGCCCTCGGGTAGTCCTTCGACCTTTCCGGCACTGCGCGGCACGAGCACGTATGTGTGGAGCGTGCGTCCGGCGTTCCACGGATCAGCCATGCGCACAACCGTGCATCGGTCATATCGCACGGCTTCTATCAACCCCGCATATCGGAACGCAACGGTATCGCCCTCCTCAAACGAGACCGTCTGTCTGCCGTTCCCGCAAGACAGGAACAGCAGACAGACGGCGTATATATATATAATGTGGCGCATCATTTCACAAAGACCTTGCGCACCGTACCGTCAGACATGCGGACGATGTTGACACCGCGGCGCGGAGACATCATCTGACGGCCGTCCAACGTGTATCGGGCAGAAGGAGTAGCGACAGAAGCGGCGGCCGTGCGGTTGATGATGCCGGCCGTCTCATCCTTCTCTCCGTTGATATTGTCCACGCAGAAGTAGCCCGGCGTGGTCATTCCCCAGTCGTTGTTGTGGCTGCTCGTCATGGCGAAAGACAATGCTGTCACCTGTCCGAGGGAGGAAAGGTCCACCCACTGCCAGTAGTCTAAATAGTAGTGAGAAGCCTCGTCGGCAGCACGGTAGTCGGCGAGATATACATCCACGGCGGATGTGGTGCCGTCGGCATGGTGACCGGTGACGGTCAATTTGCACCAGTCGCCTGTCTCAAACTTGCCCGTCATGCCGTCGCCGTTCAGATAGGCGTTGACATTGGCTGCGGCGTTGGTCACATACATTCCGCTGAGCACATCGCCCTCGGGTTTGTTCATCACCTCGACCTTCTCACCATACGTGAACACCACGCCAAAGTTGGCCGACGCGCCGTGACCGTGACCGACCGCACTGTGATACTGGTCGTCGTATGTCGTGAAGACAACGGATGTCTGGTTGGAAACGGCAAAACCTGACCAGGAAGCCCACGTGGCGTTGTATGTGTTGCTGAAGCGGAACGAACCGCTCACGAATGTGTTCTGATAGGCCGTCGAGCCATAGCCGCCGTCAATCTCCGTGCCCTTCATGTCGGAGCCGTTCCAGTAGCTTTCCTCGCCGAGGGCCATTTCCTCAAATGTGGCGGGACGTGTCTCTGAAGCCAAGATGGCTGCGAGGGACTCTTCGAGATGGAGGTCTTCGGCTCCGGAAACCTCCGTCGATGTCTCTCCGAGCCAACCGCACTTCTGGTTCATACCATTGTAGACGCGGACGAAATCAATGAAGTCGAGAGCAACGGGATTGCGCTCGCCGTCCACGGCCCAGCTGATGTCAAAACTGCATCCTTCCGTGTCGGAGTTGGGAACGTTGTCCACATAACCGTAAGCGAAACTGTTGAGCACCCAGTTGGGCCGCTCTTCCGTTCCCGTATTGTGGCAGTTTGAAGGCAGGAGCGTACCGTCGAACGTCAGCGGACTGTCCATCCACTGCGGAAAATATTCCTGAGCATGGAATGAGTTGCGGTCGACCGTGCCGCTCTGGCCGCGGCTGTCCGTCCACGGAATGTTGTTCATCGGGTCGGAAGTGTACGTTATGGAATAATCGTAGACGACCTTTCCGACGCTGTCGACGTCAACGCTGCCCGAGAGTTCATACCACGGGTCGTCCGGCAGACCGTTGCCGTTGATATCCTTGGACACCATCACCACGCCCGGTTCAGCACCGCCCTTGGCGGCATTGCCCGAGATGCTGAAGTCACGGGCTCCCGGCACGTTGGCAATGCTATGATCAAAATGGAACGTAACGTATCCTCCGTAAGCCCCGAGGGTGATCATGCTGCCCTTGCCACCGGCCAAAGCGGCGGTACACTTGGCCACCATTGCGGCAGCATCGTCGCCTTCCTCATATTTCGGAAGGACGTTGACAAACTGTCCCGGAGCGGGAACATACTCATCCACAGCAAGGATATACTTGCTGTGAGACTCTCCGTCGGTCATCTGCTGACCGTAACCTGCCGCCGACATAGTCAATGCGACAGTCAAAGATAGTAAATCTTTTCTCATAAATCGGTTTTTTCAAAAAACATCCGTATGTAGGTCCTTCTCAATCTGCTCCACGAGATTGCGGCGAAGAACATGCAATGGCAGGTCTTCTGACTTTCCGCCCGGACAGAATGTCTTCCCGGTCAAATGACCAGTGACGCATTATTCTGCCCGAAAAGGGCGGTTCACAGCAGCGGGCCTGTCGGGGATTTTCACCCCGTTCCCTTTTAATCACTCAACGGTGAACCATATTTGCAGGTGCAAAGGTAATGTTTTTTATTTAAAAAGCGTCATAATGACAAGATTTTTATTATTCTGTCAGCCGTCCGTCCGTCCCATCTGTCAGGCAAGGCGCACTTTTTCCATCGTCCGCCAACCATGTCGGCCACTGCCTCGGAGAGTCTGGTGGCATCTTCGCCGACAAGCACATTGGAACCTACGGTGACTGTCTCGGCATGTTCCGTATAGCTGTTGAGCGTGATGCAGGGCACACCGTTGAAAGTCGCCTCTTCCGCTACATTGCCCGAGTCCGTGACCACGCCGCAGGCATGGGCGGCCAACCAGCCAAACTCGAGATAAGGCAGTGAGGAGAGCAGATGGAGACCACCGGATTCCTCCGCCATCAGCTGTTCGACCACGCTACGGGCCTCACCTCTCAACGGAGCGACAACAGGAACATCGCCGGCAGCCCTGAGCAAGGCGGTGAGCATCCGACGCAGATTTTCCCTGTCGGCCATCAGGGCGCGACGATTGAGCGTGAAGACGATATAGCGGCCTTCCTTCAACCCGAGTTCGTCGACAATAGCCGGTCGGCGCAGACGATCGTGATTGAAACGGAGCGTGTCCATCAGGATATTGCCGACCATATAGACCTGAGAGAGGTCGGCTCCCTCACGCGAAACGACCGTGCACGCGCCCGAGCCGGCGGTGAAGAGCAGGTCGCTCAGGCCGTCGATGACGAGGCGGTTGATCTCTTTCGGCATGGTGATGTCAAACGAACGTGTACCGGCAACGAGGTGGGCCAGCCTGACGCCGCGCTTCTTGGTGACGATGGCCACGGCCATTGTGGAGGCCAGATCGTCGACGACGATAACGACATCCGTGGCATGGGTGTCAAGGTAGACTTCAAACTCTCCCATCACACGCCCCGTCAGTTCGTTGAGATTGACGCAGTCGACACCGAGACAGACGTCCGGACGACCTATCTGCAGGTCATCAAATAGCGACTGCTCGAGCGTCGGGTCGTCGGCACGACCTGTATAGACAAGACTACAACTCATCTGCGCCCCGGCTTCGCGAGCCTTGGCGACAGCCCGCACGATGGGTGCGACCTTGATGAAGTTGGGGCGTGCGCCCGCCACTATACATATATTGCTTATTGGTTTCTTATCCTCCATGTTATTTTCTTTTTTATTCTTCCCGCCGGCATCACAGGCCGCAGTCCGCCACCCGGAAACTTATCGGGCACACCGGTCATAATCTTGCCGCAAAGATAGTGCAAGCGAGCGCAATGCAAGTTCACTTGCATATTGCCGAGTGCAGCCTATCTTCTGCAAAGATAAATATAAATCATGACTATACCACATCCACGGAATGGATTTTTTCCTTTTATCTGAAAAATACGGCCGTTTCAGTGGCAAGACGTTGAAACGTTTGTAATTAAAATTCCGAATTTAAGGCCGACGAGAATGGGGACTTTTCAAAAAAAATCGGAGGCGGGCTCAAATATCGCAAGCATGAGCGTATCAAATTTTAGGGGTCGCCGTGAGGTTATTTTTACAGATTTCGTAACGCCTTTATTTCCAGTGATTTATAAACAGAGGCCATTCCATCGTCTTGCCGTAGAGCCGCGACAGGCGTGCCGTAAGGGCCTTACGGGGTTGCAACGAGGGCCTTACGGCATTACAACGGGGCCGCCGTTGCATCGCAACAACAGCCCCGTTGCGACCCCGGGAGGGCCTTACGGTCGGGAAACAGCAGTTTTTCGGGACAAAAACAGGCGTCTGAAAATGATGAAAATTTGCGTTCCTGAAAAGCCGCAAGGGCCTTACGGCGTCATGGCGGGGCAAAAACCGGCGATTTGACGCATGGCTGGCGGTGGCCGTAAGGGCCTTACGGCTTTTCAAACGGTCCGAAAATGAGCAAAAACGGATATTTCGGATGATGCCGTTTTGTAAAGATTAATGTAGTCCATCCGACATCTGGAGTAACATCCCCAAGTAGGGTCGCGACCCGTCGCGACCGCCTCGTTGTCAACCACACAACCAACCGCACAACCAATCATATATATATAAGTCAACCGGTGAGTTAACCCACGAGACAAGGAGGCGGTCGCGACCCTACTTGTGGGTGATGCATAAAGTCGTATAACAGAAACTAAAGGAGAATGTCGTAAATCACGGTCACAAAAGAATGGTTTCTGCCATAAAAACCGTAACTTTGCAAACACCAATCGGAATTTTGAAAAATTCATTCCGAAACCTATCCCGAACAATTCTACTTAATTAAAATATGAGAAATCTACTAATCGCAGCCACACTGATGCTCTCCGGTATCGCCTCCGTGGCCCGTACGCCGATGACTATGTCCTCGGCATCAGTAAACAAATTCACTGCCGTCAGCAAGCCTGCATCCGACAGCCGCAGCCCCTATCTCTTGTGGTTCGACCGCCCCGCCGACTATTGGGAAGAAGCCCTGCCCATCGGCAACGGACGTGTGGCGGCCATGATATTCGGAGGCACGGACAGTTCGCGCTATCAGCTCAACGAAGAGACCGTCTCGGCCGGACAGCCGTATTCCAACTACAATCCGAAGGGACTGAAGGCCCTGCCCGAGATGCGCCGCCTGATTTTCGAGGGACGGAGCGACGAGGCCGAGCGCATCGGCAATGAGTGCATCATCTCTCCCGTCGGCCGTGAGATGCCTTATCAGACCGTGGGCAGTCTCAACATCACATACTCCGGCCGCAGCGGCAGCATCACCGACTATCGCCGCGAACTGGACATCGACCGTGCCATCGCCACGACAAGCTATAAGGTCGGCGGTGTGGAATATCGTGAGGAAGCCTTCGCTTCGCTGACCGACGGCCTCATCCGCATACGCATCACGTCGTCAAAGCCGCGCTCCATCAGCTGCCGGCTGACCTACTCGACACCCATGCCGTCGCCCGAGGTCAGGACCATCGGCCGCGACATGCTGCGCCTCGAAGGTACGACCGAAGGCAAACCGAATGTCGAGGGGCGCGTCCGCTACTGTGCCGACATGAAGGTAGCCCAGCGTGGCGGAAGCGTCGCCCCGGCCGACACGGCCGTCGCAGTCACGGGAGCATCGGAAGTGACCGTCTATATCGCTATGGCGACCAATTTCACCAACTACAAGGAACTGACCGCCGACCCTTACAGCCGCAATGCAGCCACGCTGAAAGCCGCTTCGACGCGCTATGACAAGGCCCGCAACAGCCACATCGACCGCTACCGGAGCCAATACGACCGCGTGAGCCTCAACCTCGGTGAGAACGCTCAGGCACAGAAGCCCATCGACCGACGCATCCGCGAATATGCAGAGGGCAACGACCCTCATCTCGAAGCACTCTATTTCCAGTTCGGCCGCTATCTGCTGATCTCCTGCTCGCAGCCGGGATGTCAGGCTGCCAATCTTCAGGGCAAGTGGAACGACAAGACATCGCCGGCATGGTCGTGCAACTATACGACCAACATCAACACCGAGATGAACTACTGGCCGGCCGAGGTGACCAATCTCAGCGAGCTTCACGAACCGTTGCTGCGGATGGTCAGCGAGATGAGCGAGAGCGGCGCCGAGACCGCATCGCGGATGTATGGCTGCCGCGGATGGGTGTGCCATCACAACAGTGACCTGTGGCGCATCACCGGCGCCCTCGACTACGCCTACTGCGGCATCTGGCCCTCGGGCGGTGCGTGGCTCTGTCAGCATCTGTGGATGCACTATCTCTACACCGGCGACCGGAGGTTCCTCGAGCAGGCATATCCCGTCATGCGCGGCGCGGCCGAGTTTTTCGTCGACTTCCTCGTTGAGGACCCGCGCACGGGCTATCTCGTCGTCACGCCGTCAAACTCGCCCGAAAACCGTCCGCGCGCCGTCAAGGGTATGCCGAAGGCCAACCTATACGCCGGCATAACGATGGACAACCAACTCGTCACCGACCTATTCTCCAATGTCATCGAGGCTGCACGCACGCTTTCCCGCGACAGCGCTTTCGCCGACACGCTGGCCCACCTGCGCCGCCGTCTGCCGCCGATGCAGGTGGGACGCTACGGTCAGCTGCAGGAGTGGTTTGAGGACTGGGACACACCCACCGACCACCACCGCCACATCTCCCATCTCTGGGGACTCTATCCCGGCCAGCAGATTTCGCCCTACCGCACACCGGTGCTATTCGAGGCCGCCCGCAACACGCTCATCCAGCGCGGCGACCCGTCCACGGGATGGTCGATGGGATGGAAAGTCTGCTTCTGGGCTCGCATGCTCGACGGCGATCATGCCTATCGGCTGATAAAAAACCAGCTGACTTATGTCAGTCCCGAGAACCAAAAGGGCCAGGGCGGCGGCACCTATCCCAATCTCTTCGACGCTCATCCGCCGTTCCAGATTGACGGCAACTTCGGTTGCACCACCGGCATCGCCGAGATGCTCATCCAGAGCCATGACGGTGCGCTCCACCTCCTGCCCGCCCTGCCCTCAGCGTGGCGCGACGGTGAGGTCGGCGGACTCTGCGCGCGTGGCGGATTTGTCGTCGACCGTATGGTCTGGCGTGACGGCCGACTCGTATCCGCCGTCATCCGCAGCACCATCGGCGGCCGGCTACGCCTACGCTCATACACTCCGCTCAATCTTCCTACCAAGGCAAAAGGTGACAACCCCAATCCGTTCTACGGCCAGCAGCCGACACTGCGCCCCATGATCAGCGAACAGGCACGCATCACCACCCAGCCGCTCAGCGAGGTCTATGAATATGACGTCGAGACGACAGCCGGGCAGACAATAACCGTGGAGGTCAAAGGGGAATAAGTAAGACGCTTTTATGGTTTAAACGCAAAGACGCCATGACGCAAAGATTTTTATATCAGAACACAGAGACACGGAGACACAGAGAATAAAAAACTTTGCGTCTTTGCGGCCTTTGCGTTGAAAATACGTCTTTGCATTTAAAACATAAAATCTCTGTGTCTCCGTGTCTCTGTGTTCTAATAAAAAAACTTCGCGTCATAGCTTCTTTGCGGCCTTTGCGTTGAAAATACGTCTTTGCATTTAAAACATAAAATCTCTGTGTCTCCGTGTCTCTGTGTTCTAATAAAAAAACTTCGCGTCATAGCGTCTTTGCGGCCTTTGCGTTGAAAATACGTCTTTGCATTTAAAACATAAAATCTCTGTGTCTCCGTGTCTCTGTGTTCTAATAAAAAACTTCGCGTCATAGCGTCTTTGCGTTTGAAATAAACGATAATAAATAAAACGATAATATGAGCATAATAAGGAAATATCTGTCAATGGCGGCCGTGCTCATCGCCGGTCTGCCCATCACTGCCGGCGCGCAGACGCCATATAAGAATGGTTTTCTCAAACCCACAGACGAAAACCGCCCGCTCATCATCTGGCAGTGGATGGACGGACTCGTCACGAAGGAGGGCATCACCAAAGACCTTGAGGCGTTCAAGGCAGCTGGGCTGGCCGGAGTTCAGAACTTCCAGATTGGCGGTGACATGCAGAGCCTTGTCGGTGACCCGACATGCGCCATCGGCAGCGAAAAGTGGAAGACGATGATGCGCTGGGCGATGGAGGAGTGCCGGCGATTAGGACTGAGCTTCGGCACCCACAACTGTCCTGGATGGTCGTCGAGCGCATACGGCAATGTCACGCCGGAATATTCGATGCAGAAGCTCGTATTCTCCGAGACGCGGCTGACGGCTGAGGATATTCTGAACATAAAGAAAAGGAAAACGATCCGGCTCTCCCGTCCCGACGTCGACCCGAAATATGATTATTATGAGGACATCGCCGTGCTGGCCATGCCCGCCGATTCGACCGTCGGCAAGGACGACATCGTCGACCTGACGCAATATATGGCGGAAGACGGGACCCTGACCGTTACGCGACAGATGGCGGAGACGCTGAAGAGCCGCCCCGCGGTGCTGCGTTTCGGCCACACGACCAATGGAAAGACCAACGAGGCGCAGTCGCCGGTATCGGGTCAGGGACTGGAATGTGACAAGATGCGCCGTGAAGCCGTGAAACACTTTTGGGACGGCTATCCGCAGATGCTGATTGACTTGGCCGGTGACATGGCCGGCAAGACGTTCAACCGCATCGAGATTGACAGTTACGAGGCCGGCGGACAGGACTGGAGCGTCGTTCTGCCCGACGAGTTCCGTTCGCGCAAGGGCTACAGCCTCACGCCCTATCTGCCCTCTATCGTCGGACGCGCCATAATCGGCAGCAAGGAAGAAGACGCGCGATTCAAAAAGGATTTCACCGACGTGCTGACGTCGCTCTTTGCCGAAAACTACTACGGCTACATGGCCGAGCTGGCCGAACGCACGCCGGGCATGAAGCTGATGATAGAGCCTTACGGCACGGGCGGACAGAAGCCGTTCCGCGTGCTCGACATCTACAAGATTCTGAAAGAGTCGCCCAACGCCATCGTCGCCACCGAATTCTGGGTTGAGCCCAACTGGGGATGGAAGGACATGGCCGGACATGAGAAGGTGATGCGCAACACGCAGCGCCCCATGCTTGTGGCCGAAGCATTCACATGCTGGCCGCTCCACGCATGGCAGGACGACCCGCAGACGCTAAAGCCTGTGTGCGACCGTGCTTTCTGCACCGGCGTCAACCGGATGATGCTCCACGCCGGCGCGGCCAATCCTTGGCCGGACATTGAACCGGGAATGTCGTTCGGCAAGTGGGGAACGCAGTTTGTGCCCGGGCAGACCTGGTGGAAGGCTGGCGGCGCACGCGCGCTGTTCGACTATATGGCGCGGTGCCAGTCGCTGTTGCAGCGCGGCGTGCCGGCCAAGGACCAGCTCCGTCTGACGGACCGCTTCAAGACCTACCGCCGCACGGACGGCGCCAACGACATCATTTTCATCTGCAATCCGACTGACCGTACGGTGGCCGACACGCTCCGCTTGGCCGAATTCATCGGGAACCGCAGCGTGGAATTGTGGGACCCGTACTCCGTCACGATGGCCGCACAGCAGCAGAAAGACAGCATCGTCGTCACGATTGAACCGAACGGTTCGCGCTTCCTCGTCATCTGCGGTCTGCAACCCATGACACCGACTGCCGATATGTATGCAGCAGGAACCAATCCGTCAGAAAACGCACTGCTCACCCGGCGCAGCGACACTCCCGCTACATCCGTAAATCTCAGCAAGGGCTGGACTCTCTCCTTCCCGACATCGACTGACGGTCCGACGACCGTCACGACCGATACGCTCTGCGACTGGACGACATCTGCGATGGACGAACTCCGCTATTTCTCCGGCACGGCCACCTACACCCGCACCGTGACGCTGAAGAAGAAGCAGATGAACGGACGGCGCGCCGTGCTCAATCTCGGTGACGTCAAGAACATGGCAGCCGTGCGTGTCAACGGAAAGACATTCCCCGTTATGTGGAAGGCTCCGTTCCTGCTCGACGTCACGGCGGCTCTGCAAAAGGGCGTCAACACGATAGAGATAGACGTGACCAATCTTTGGCCCAACCGCATGATAGGAGACGAGCATGAACCGGACGACATCGAATGGTCGGAGCCGTTCCAATATACATACGCGCCGGGCTCGCCCGTTGCCGGATGCTTCATGAAGTCTATTCCCGACTGGCTGCGCGACGGGACACCACGTCCGTCGAAGGGCCGCAAGACCGTGGGTTGCTTCAAGTTCTTCAACGCCGACTCGCCGCTGCTCCCGTCGGGACTGATGGGGCCCGTCGAACTGATATTTGAATGACATCACCAACATCTATATAATATAATGTATAAGACTATCCGCAACGTAACAGTTGCCACAGCCTTATTGATTGCCTCAACGGCCGTCAAGGCACAGGAGTATCAAGTGAAAGTAAGCGAGGCGCAGGAGCCAATGGAGAATGGCGTGTATGAACCGACATGGGAGTCGCTGCGCCAATACGAGACGCCGGAATGGTTCCGTAACGCCAAGTTCGGCATCTGGGCTCATTGGGGACCGCAGTGTGTCGAAGGCTCGGGCGACTGGATGGCCCGCGAGATGTACATGGAAGGTACTGGCAAGTATAACTACCACCTCAAGCACTACGGCCACCCGTCGGAGTTCGGCTTCAAAGATGTGCTGCCGCTGTTCAAGGCGGAGAAGTGGGAACCGGAAAAGCTCGTGCGGTTCTACAAGGAGATTGGCGCCGAATACTTTTTCGTGCTCGGCAACCATCACGATAACTTCGACCTCTGGGACAGCCCTTATCAGGAATGGAACTCCATGAACATCGGACCGCGGCGTGACATCCTCGCCGAATGGGCTGCGGCAACGAAGAAGGCGGGGTTGCCTTTCGGCATATCGTTCCACGCCGACCACGCATGGATGTGGTATGAACCGGCACGGCGCTTCGACCTGAAAGGAGAGAAACGCGGTGTGAAATATGACGGATGGCTGACGAAGGAGGACGGCTACCGCCCCAACGCCGACGGCACGGAGAAGTGGTGGAAAGGTCTCGACCCGCAGAAACTCTACGCCCAAGACCACGACATGAGCGACAAGATGTGGGACAACAAAGGAATACACAGTCAGTGGGGATGGGGCAACGGTGCCGTGATACCGACGGAGGAATATATCACCAACTTCTACAACCGCACGCTCGATGCCATCAACCGCTATTCGCCCGACTTGATATACTTTGACGTCACCGTCCTGCCATTCTATCCGGTGAGCGACGCGGGAATGAAGATTACAGCCCACATGTACAACCGCCATCTGAAAACAAAAACCGCGACACGGCCCCGCAACGGTGGCAAGCCCGACCCGGGAGTGGTGTTCGGCAAGATTCTTACCGACGAACAGAAGGAGGCCCTCGTATGGGATGTGGAACGCGGAGCGCCCAACAGGAGTATGGAACGGCCGTGGCAGTGCTGCAACTGTCTCGGCGACTGGCACTACAACAATTCGACGTACGAACGGAACCGCTATAAGT
This sequence comes from Prevotella sp., assembly GCA_017483185.1. Taxonomy (GTDB): domain Bacteria; phylum Bacteroidota; class Bacteroidia; order Bacteroidales; family Bacteroidaceae; genus Prevotella. Next base: position 29,722 of record JAFULM010000031.1, read on the forward strand.
CGGCCGCAACGGTGGTGAAACTGCTTGTCGACATCGTGAGCAAGAACGGCAACATGTTGCTCAACGTGCCACTCAGGGCCGACGGAACGTTCGACGAGAAGGAAGAAGCCATACTCCGTGAGTTCGGTGCGTGGATGAAAGTCAACAAGGAAAGCATCGTCGGCACCCGGCCGTGGCGCGTCTTCGGTGAAGGCCCCATCGCCGACAGCGACATCGCCATCAAGGCCCAGGGCTTCAACGACGGCCAATACACCAAAGCCGGAGCCGACGAAATCCGCTTCACCGCCAAGGATAACGTCATCTACGCCACGGCCCTCGCATGGCCCGACGACATGACGGTGAGCATCCGCAGCCTTGCCGGCGAGAAAATAAAGTCAATAGAACTGCTCGGCTACGGCAAGGTGAAATTCTCGCAGTCCGGCAGCAAGCTCACCGTAACACTGCCGAAGAAGGTCAACACGATTGCTCCGGTGCTGAAAATAAGATAACATAGAGCACATTGAAGCACCAGAACGTGTTGTGCGATCCATTCACAAGTTGTCCTTAGGCTTCTGTTCCAAACCTTAAAACGAAATGTTCGTACTTCCTGTACGAACATTTCGTTTTAAGGTTTGGAACAGAACGGCTCTTTATCCAAAGGCCTTTCTATTCGTTATATCATGATCACATCCGGCCGTTATGCCGACCAGTCCGGCGAGGATTCCGTTGAGCGTGAGTGACAGCGAGGGCTTTCCGTAGCGCACCCAGGAGAAGAAGAGCGTGGCCAGACCGCCGGTACAGGCGGCCATATTGGTCGTCGCGAAGGTGTGAGAGATTGCCACGCGGTTGTCTTCACCGAAGGCGGCAAGCTGCGAACCGGGATTAAATCCGAACCATCCGAACCACAGGATGAACACGCCGAGGGCGGCGAAAGTGAGGCTATGGCCGGGAATAGATAATATACATCGAGAACTTCGTGCGCTCGGCCATCGCACCGGACACGATGGTGGCCGCCGTGGCGCAGAAGACGGTCTGGAACATTAGGAATCCCTCTATCGGGAGACCGGCCGGAGCTGCCAGGAAGTCGAGACTGCCCCACTCCGGCATGCCCATGAAGCCCGCACCGCCGGCTTCCCACATCACTCCGAAGCCTATCAGCCAGAAGCAGAAGGAACCGAGGGTGAAGTCAACAAAATTCTTGAACAGGATGTTGGCCGTGTTCTTCGTGCGGGAGAAACCTACCTCGCAGAGCGCAAAGCCGGGCTGCATGAAGAAGACGAGCATGGCTGCGAGCAGCATCCACACGGTGTTGATGGAGATTTCGATCTCACGTGCAAGCGTTTCGACGGTAGTGTCGGCAGCAAATGATGCCATAGGCATAGCCAGCGCAAGGGCCACCAGCGCCACCTTATATATATAAGTATGTTTCATATTGATTGTCGTTTGTGTTATTGATGATTATTTCTCCTGTTCTGCGTTGTAAAGGGAGATGTCCCCGCGCTCTCCGGTACGGATGCGTATGGCGTCCTCAACGGGAATAACGAAGATGCGGCCGTCACCTATCTCACCCGTACGGGCGGCGGCAACGATAGCCTCGATGGTCTTTTCGACATTCAGGTTTCTCACTACGACGCTGATCAGCACACGCTCGATACAGCTCGTGTCATACTTCACTCCACGGTAGATGCGCGCCTGACGCATTTTCCCGACGCCGCGCACGTCATAATAGGAGAACCACTCGATGTCGAGCAGCGCGTCCTTCACTTCCTCGAACTTTGTCTTGCGAATAATCGCCTCAATCTTTTTCATATCTCATTTGTGTTTGTTGTTGTTCTCTATACACCGGACGGATCATCAAACCGCCGGGTGATAAATGTCCGGTCAGAGTGACAGGCCGAACGTCATATACATCTGTCCGCTGCAAGGGTTGGCCGTCAAGGAAGCGAACAGCGGCATGGAGAACGCTTCGGTCACTTTCACATCCTTCTTCACTCCTACAGTAACATTGGTGACGGCAAATCCGCCGACCGGCTCACCGGCGCTGTCCGTATATGTTGCCGCCGACTTGAACGGAACGCAGCCCGCCGCCCTCCACGACAGTCCGCCGAGCCGGAACGGAGCAGTTATCTCCAGATAGGAGGAATTTTACTAATCCGTTCATAATACCTAATTGTGTTTGTGTTATATTCTTATGTCCTTGCTGTCCCAGTGTGTTATTGTGTCATACGATTTACAATCACTTTGTAATCACAATGCAAAATTACGTGATAGTTTCTTTTTGCTTTTTATCCTATCTTGATGCAGTATCACCTGATTGACAAGTGCAAAGATAGCGGTAAAGGACAAGCTGAACAATACCCAATAATGAGGTTTTATCCAATCACGAACATGAACGAATAATATAATTGGATTAACAGTATATAAAGAAAGAAGATTGGAGCGGCGATGGATATACCGCAAAAGAGCGAGCGGTAGACGTCGGTTACGGTGCGGAAGCGACCGGAGACAATGCCGTAGACGACCGACACGAGACACACGCCAAACGAAAGGACGGGAATGAGGGAGGCGCTGAACGGCGATGGAAAGAGATCGCCGGTGACACTCAGCAGGACGGCGTGGGGCATGAGGGTCAGCCACGCCAAGACAGCGATATAGACAACAGACAGGCTGGCAACAGATGCAAAAGCGATGCGCTCACGATATTGCAACAAGGCGTGGCGGCGGAAGACACGCGATATGCCGCAGGAACTGGCACATCCCCAAGCCACCGAAAGCAACAGCAGACAGGCTAAGGGACGTCCGGCTATCATGTCCGTATAACGGCCAAGCAGCCAGCGCACTCCCTCACTGCCCAAGAGACTGCGCAGTCCGCTATCGGGAAAAACGACACTAAGCATCCACGACGCCGGCAGGAGACACAATTCGAGGATGGCGAGCGACAGGGCTGCGATGGCAAAGGGTTTTGTTTTCATCAATACTGGGATTTTGTCATATCATCAGATGGTTCATTCGTCGTCGGGACAAAGGTTGTCGATGTCGAGTATGCGAAGCTCGAGAGCACGCACGACAAGCCGCGTGGCATTGATACCCATACCTCCGTTGCCATCCGGGAAAAGCTTTTGGATGAGCTCGTTCTGCCGCTTCTCAAGGCTCTTGACCCCGAAGGGCATACCACGCAGATTGGTTATCTGCTCCTTTGTATATCCGAGAGCAAGGTGGCGGAGGAAGCGCTCGTCATAGTCATCAATCTCATAGTTGACAAAGGCCTCCTGTGACGCTACGCGACTGCCTACGCTTTGGCGGAAGCGATCGACTATCTTCTGGAGTATCGGCTGGTTGAAGACCATGCGCTTGCCCTCCATCACGCTGCGCACATCACCGCGCGTGAGAAGTTCGCCGCTTTTGAGAATGATGCCGTCAGCCCCCGCATCGAGAACATCAACCCAGAGTTTTTCGTTCAATGTCTCGCCCGTAAAGATGAGAACCCTCACCGACGGATGAACCTCTTTGGTCTGACGGCAAATCTCCACCCCGATAGTTGTCGATCCGCCGAGGCCGAGGTCCAACAAGACGAGGTCGGGCCGCTGTTGTTTCATCAGCGCCCAATAGGCAGCCTCATTGCTTGCCGTGCCGATGATTTCGGCCTCAGGGATGTCACTGCGTATGATGCCTTCCGTGCCTTTCAGTTCCAACGGCACGTCTTCCACAATTATTACTTTAAACTTTTCCATTGTCTTTATGTTTTATTTCGTCCCTACCCGCCCACACTCTATTGTGATATATGACATGCGGCGGCACGGGGCAGCGTTATCTTTATGTTCCCTCCGTCGGCACGTATGCCGCAACCATAGCGGTGGGTAGCGTCTGAATGGTCGCGCACAATCTGTCGGCAGAGCTGGTATGGGATGGTGTCGACGGAGGGGATAAATGGGTCTTGGACTTCCGGCAGAATGGCGTCATGTCGCGGCATGGGCACGGTGAACGTCAGATAACGGTCGGACGACGCCTCGACTGTGATGCCGTCAAGCGGTCGGCCGGCGACGCGTCGGAGCAATTCAAAGAGATATTCGAGCAGATTGCGGTCGCCGGCGACATAGAGTCCCTGCCCCGCGCCACCCGTAAGCTCTTCCACCGGAATGGCCGCAATATGTAGACGGACACGCTCGGTCTGGCGCAGGGCCTGCTCGGTGAGTATGGAGTAGATGTCACGATAGTAGGCGACGAGTTCTTCCAAGGCCTGCAAATCGGCATTGGCGCCATCCGCCAGTTGGACGATGCGGTTGGGATAATACATCGTCTCGTGCTTCAACGTCGAGAGACAGTTGTCCACGACGGAGTTGGTGACATGCAGATTGCCCTCCTCATACTCCGCCCGGCGGCACTCGTCGGCAGCGAGTTCGATGCTGACGGACTGGCGGCGGTGTGTCAAGATGGCCTCACGCAGAGCCTGAAGGATGTTGTCCACGACGGCTTGCAGGTCGGCGGGATATTGCTCATGCGTGAGCGGTTCGATGCGGCGGAGCTTTTCCGACGGAGTGTCGTCGCTGAGGAGGATGTCGTCAAACATACGTATGCGCTCGACACAGAAGCGGAAATAGAGCCGGTGACGATAGTAGAGGAGATAGTAGGCTGGCGGAATGATGATCAAGAGGAGCACCAAGAGAATGATAGCGATGGTCTTGTCTGTCTGCGACTGCTGCATCACACGACAATATTCGGCCAGCGTATTGTCGGCGGAAAGTTCCTTGAAGAGCTGCGTATATACCTTATTGTTGTATGCGTAGAGTTGCCAGCGATGGAGCGCAAGTGCCGCCACGGCACTCTCGTTGCGCATATCGAGGATAATATTATAATGTGTCGGCAGACTGTCGCGCAACCAATGGATTTCCGGCGGCGTCGCAGACGTGCTCCCGTCGGCCGTCATCAGCAGTTTTCCGCCGGGACACTGAGTCAGATAATGACGGTTGAGATACGTCCGGCAGGAGTCGGCGAAGACAAGAGTACGCTCGTATGTGCCCGCGATATTGGAAAAATAGGCACTGTCGGCGTAAGCCTTGGCTCGCGGGAGATTGCCTTCGGGCATTGAGTCGCTCCCCCGTGAGGCCGCTGAGGACACGTTTGATGCTCCGAGAGCGGCCATGAAAATGAGCAACGAGCGCATAGCGGCACGCGGCAGGCGGAAGAAGAAACGGCTGCCGATGCCCTTGCGGCTCTCCGCCGACAACAGACAGACGGAGAAGATGCGGCTCAACTTGTGATAACGGTCGATGATGCCGCGGCAGTTCATGAGCCCGAAACCGTGGCCGTCGTATATCTTATGCTCGAAGATGCGGGCCAGTTCGTCGTCGGTGAGGCCGCGACCGGTGTCCTCCACCGACACTTCGACATAGTCGTCTGTCTGCCGCGCACTCACGGTGACATGGCCACCGGAGGGCGTAAACTTGCGGGCGTTGTCTGCCAGCGTGTTTATCATGAAGAGTGTAAGCACGCGGTCGGCCTTGACAGCGGCGTCGGTGGACAGCACTTCCAACTCCACGCCATTCATGCGGAAACCCGTCTTGCCCTTGGCGACGATGTCGAATAGCGGCTGCAAGGCAAAACTCTCTATGTGAAGGTCTATCCGTCCCTGTCTCATCTGTATCCACCGGGTGAGGATATCGTTATATTCGTTGATCTTTGAAGCCAGTTCGGAGATATAGGCGTAACGCTCCGAACGTTTCGTGTCATCCTCCCGACGCGACGAGAGCATCGCCACCTCGTTGATGATACGGTCTATCAGGGGGACAACGCTGCAGGCCAAAGAAACCTTCGCACGGTTCTCCATACTGCGACGCTCGCCCTGCCGTATGCGCGTCATGCTGAGTGCGTATGCCTCATTGATGGTCTCCATGCGGTCAGCGACGGCTTCCGAATGTCTCCGGTCTGCCTCCTGCCACTCCCGCAGAGGCCGGAGCAGGTCGTCCATTGCAGCTCCCGCACGCCGACGGCGATTGAGATGGAAGAACAGTAAGAGCACGCCGACGAGCATGAGAATGGCTATCAGCACTGCGCCTATCATGACATTGAGCTGCGACGAGGCCATGTCGAGCATGTCGGCACGCGACTCGAGGTATCTGTCCTGGCGCGTCTGCTCCTGCAGGTCGATGTAGACGTTGCGGTTGTAGTCGCTCGCCGGCTTGTCGTCAAGGGCCGAATAGACCACACTCAACTGTTCGCGTATGCTGGCGACAAGGTCCGGGGCCTGCCCGATGATGCTGTCGGCGAGAGCCGTCTGAAGTGTGGACAAAGCCCGGGTATAGTCTCCTGACGCAAAAAAACAGGAGGCGAGAGTGCGCCGTGCGCCCGCCGTCTGATAGACATCGCCGTAGTCTTGGAATATTTCGAGCGAGCGGCGGGCCATCCATTCGGGCACATCGGCAGTCGCGACGCTATCGGGCAGGAACATCCGGAGGGCTCGGGTGTTTTCCTCAAGAAAGGCCTCCCCATCGTCCAGTCCGATGATGAGGCCGGCCATAGCCCCGAGACTGTTGGCCACAAAGAAGTCGTAGCCGTGGCGTGAGGCCGTGAAAAGACATTCAAGAAGTGCCGAAAACTCGCGGTGACTTATCTCCGACGATGTCCCGCCGGTCAATATGCCGCCACTTCCGATGTTATAGAGATAGTTGATATATTGCGCCGTGTCCCGGCGTATGGGGCCGTCTGGATCGATATCGGCTAAAGCGACGGCCGACTTGTCTTCCAGTCCGACATAATAGTAGTAGGTGGAGTTGACAATGGCAAACTCCGTCTCGGCGTAGATCATGCGCCGCTCCATCCTGTCGGACAGTCCGCCACGCTCTTCGGCGATGCGGCGGAGGCGCGACTTGGCCCGTTCGCAGTAGTCATAAAAAGCCTTGTTGCGCGACATACGCTGGCAGAGACGCATCTGAAGGACGTCGCTCACGAGGAGTTCGACCTGATTGTCCGTGGCCGCAGATGCCTCTTCGAGATAACGCCCGGCTCCGTCGTAGTCCATGCGGGCAATGCTGACGAAAGCCAGATTGTTGAGTGCTTCGGCTCGTCCGCTGCCGTAGTGGGCGGCGAGAGCGTATGCGCGTGAGGCGCAGGCCTCGGTTGAATCAAGATTGCGGTAGTGATAGGCGTATGACAAAGTGTTCAGCTCGTCCACCCGCTGCCTATCTGTCTGTGAACAGGCTGAAAAAAACAAAAGGCTCCAAAGGCATGCTATGATGCCGATGGAACCTTTCGTGATTATTCTATTATCCGCGTGCCTTAGCAATGTAACCCAATGCCTCCACACACTTGTCGGTGATAGCCTGCCAGTTTTCGGCTGCTATGACGTCTTTCGGGAACAGTTTTGAGCCCATTCCTACGCAGTAGACACCGGCCTTGATCCACGATGTGAGGTTGGCCTCATCGGGAGAAACACCACCGGTAACCATCAGCTTGGACCAAGGCATGGGAGCCATGAGACCCTTGACGAGATTCGGACCGAGCACGTCGCCGGGGAAAATCTTGCACAGGTCGCATCCGGTCTCCTGAGCAGCACCTACCTCAGAAACGCTGCCGCATCCCGGTGTGTAAGCCACGAGACGACGGTTGCAGATCTTGGAGATTTCGGGGTTGAACAGCGGGCCGACCACGAAGCATGCACCGAGCTGGATGTAGAGGGCTGCAGTGGCGGGGTCAACGACCGAGCCGACACCGAGAGCAAGTTCGGGGCACTCCTTTGCAGCAAACTTAACGACCTCCTCAAACACCTCGTGAGCGAAATCGCCACGGTTGGTAAACTCGAAAGCGCGCACGCCGCCATCATAGCAAGCCTTCACCACTTTCTTGGCAACCTCAGCGTCCTTGTGATAGAACACGGGCACCATACCTGTCTGGCCGATTTTGGCCAACACGGCTATTTTATCAAACTTTGCCATTTGTCTTTATCTAATATTTAAATAATGTGTCATTAACGCTGTACACGTCCGTTGGCGTTACCTCCGGCCAGAGCCTCAACCTCAGCGACAGTGACGAGGTTGTAGTCGCCGTTGATGGTGTGCTTCAGAGCCGATGCTGCCACTGCAAACTCGAGAGCCTCGCCCTGTGTCGGCTTTGTGAGCAGACCGTGAATCAAGCCGCCGGAGAAAGAGTCGCCGCCACCGACGCGGTCGATGATGGGATTGATCTCGTAGCGCTTGCTCTGATAGAACTCCTTGCCGTCGTAGATGAGTGCCTTCCAGCCGTTGAACGTAGCGGAGAAGCTCTCACGCAGAGTGGAAACGACATACTTGAATCCGAACTCTTCCTTCATCTGCTTGAAGATGCCCTCATATCCGGCTGCGTCTGTCTGTCCGCCCTCGACGTCAGCGTCGGGCTTGAATCCGAGACAGAGCTCAGCGTCCTCCTCGTTGCCGATGCAGACATCGACATACTTCATCAGCGGGCGCATGATAGAGATAGCCTTTTCCGATGTCCAAAGCTTCTTGCGGAAGTTCAGGTCGACAGAAACGGTGACGCCGTGACGCTTTGCAGCCTCGCAAGCCAGACGGGTCAGCTCGGCAGCCTTGTCGGAAACGGCGGGCGTGATGCCAGACCAGTGGAACCAGTCGGCACCCTCCATGATAGCATCGAAGTCGAAATCTGAAGGATCAGCCTCGGCGATGGCACTGTGGGCACGGTCGTAGATGACCTTTGAAGGACGCATCGAAGCGCCTGTCTCAGCATAGTAGAGACCGACACGGTCACCGCCACGGGCGATGAACTGGGTGTTGACACCATAACGACGCAGAGAGTTGACTGCTATCTGACCAATCTCGTGAGAAGGCAGCTTGCTTACGAAATAAGCGTCGTGTCCGTAGTTTGCGCAGCTGATAGCCACATTAGCCTCACCACCACCGGGGATGATGCGGAATGAATCTGTCTGGATGAAACGGTCGTTGCCGTTGGGGGAAAGGCGGAGCATAATCTCGCCCAATGTTACCACTTTAGCCATGATAAGTAATATTTTATTATTGTTTATAGATAGATTTATCAGTTTGTGACTACAAAAATACCATTATTTTCCCAAATGGCGAAACAAAATGAGCAAAATCTTTATTTGCGGACGGAAATTTGAATACGACGGAATACTTTTTCAATCCTCCGCGATGTCTATAATCTTTACAAAACTGTCTCCGCAAAAGTCGTCGGTTTTTGCCGTTTTCCGGCCTCAGGAGGCCCTTACGGGTATCTTTCCGGCCCGTTTTCAACACAAAAAATGTCGCGTCCGGACGCCGCCACACGCCCGGGAGGGCCTCCCGAGGTGTCCTAAAGCAGAGATTTTCCTCACTTTTTGATTGCCATTTTCGGTCCAAAACGCGACCGTTTGCTTGCCGTAAGGCCCTCCCGAGGGCGCAACGGGGCCGCCGTCATCATGCAACGGCGGCCCCGTTGCAATGCAACAAGGCCCTTACGGCAGACCAACGGGGCCCTTACGGCAAGGTCATAGCAGCCCGACGGCGAGACAACGGAAAAGCCGCGATTCTTAAGTGGCTGCGAATCAATAGGTTGGAAAATCAGCGGATATAAAGCGGATAAATATCCGAAAAATTACACACGCCATATTTCGAATATTTGAAACCACTGGAGATTTATTTTGAAAAGTGCCCACTCTCAGAGGCTTAAAATTCAGAAAAAGTTTTACTTACATGGAGGTCAAGATCATGGTATGTCATCATGCAAGCGAGGAAAAGATGGTCTGGCGGGAAAATGTGTTGGGGACAACTTTTTTCTATTGCAGAAAATTATATATGAAAAGATGGCGTATAAAAACGCAAATGCAACATTTTCATACGCCATCGTTGAGATTGGAGCTTCTTAAAAGCCTGCTCTATCTCACCACAAGGCTATTTTGCCAACACCGGTCATTTCAAGAGAAGCTCCGATACCCATAGCCTTAAAAGCCTTTGCTATGGTAGCAAAAGTCAGGTTGTGGCCGTTCTCTATCCGTGAGACCTGAGCTCGTTTGACGCCAATCATCTCACCGAGTTGCTCCTGTGTGAGCTTTTTCGATAGCCGTGCCTTTTTGATGGCATCCCCCATCAGGAACGAGTTCATCTCTGTCTCATAGTTGTCACGTTCCGGAGTGCCTTTGCATCCCAAAACCCTATCAAGCGCTTCTTCCTCCGTATAAAATTTCATTGTCATGCTTTCTTGTTTTTTGAGTTAAAATAGTCTTTTCTTATCGCTTCCGCCTTCTCGATTTCTTTCGGTGGCGTCTTTTGTGTCTTCTTTATTATTCCATGAGTAGTCAAGACAATTGCATCTTTGTCAGTGTCCCAGAACGCGAATATCCGATACTGGATACCATCATATAGAGTGCGGAACTCCCATATACCATCCGTATCATCCAGTTTCTTGAATATATTCTTATCTATGACGAACTTACTCTTGTTAATGTTATACATTATCTTCACCCTGACCTTGCTTTTCAGCCCGTTAAGGAATGAGATGACATCATCTGAGTATATTATCTTGAACTTCGGTTTTTGTTCCATAATCGTACTTCTTTCGCTGCAAAGATACACAAATGTTTCTATATATGTAACATTAAACCACCTCTTTTTTGTCCTGCTTGAAGTTTATCAATGTCCAAATCTGCGTGGATTGCATCTAAATTCGTGTCACATCAACAATATCTTGAAAAATATTGGGGCGCGATTTCTCGCAATTCAATAATTATTGGTATTTTTGCAGGAAAAACTATTAAATTAGTGATTAACCATTAAAACAAGTGAATGGCGACTGATAAAATCAGAATTAAGGATATAGCAAGACTTTCAGGAGTGTCTGTCGGAACAGTGGACAGAGTGTTGCACGACCGCCCCAACGTGTCGAAGGCAGCAAGGGAAAAGGTGGAAAAGGCGCTCAAGGAGATGGATTACCGTCCGAACATGTATGCCAGCGCGTTGGCCTACAACAAGTCCTACAACTTCTACTGTATCATACCGAAACACGAGTCGGAAGCCTATTGGGAGGAAATCGAAGAGGGAGCGATGAATGCATGCGAGCGGCGGCGCGACTTCCACGTCAACGTGAAGATGATGTACTACAAGCGATTCAACACGGAGACATTCAAACAAGTCACGGAACAGTGTCTGAAGGAAAACCCCGACGGCGTCATCATCGTACCGTCGACATTGGACGCCACCCGCAAATTCACCGACGAACTCCATGACCGTGATATTCCGTTCATCCTGCTGGACTCCTATATGCCGGACCTGAAACCGCTGTCATTCTACGGTCAGGACTCGTTCTGCAGCGGATATTTTGCCGGACGCATGCTCATGCTCATCGCGTCCAAGGAAAAGGAAATCATGCTCATGAAGCAGATGAAAAACGGCAACGTGGCCAGCAAGCAGCAGGAAAACCGCGAGACCGGATTCCGCCACTACATGCGCGACCACTTCCCACACATCACCATCTGCGAGGTAAATCTGCCGCTGGACGAAGGAAGAGACAAATATGACAAAATACTTGAGACCTTCTTCAAGGAACACCCTCAAGTCCATCACTGCATAACGTTCAACTCCAAAGCCCACATTGTCGGCGGATTTCTCCAACGGAGCAACCGAAGGAACGTCCAGATAATGGGATATGACATGGTGACGAAAAATGCGGAGTGCCTCAAACAAGGCTCTATCTCGTTTCTAATCGCACAACACGCATTCATGCAGGGATTCTCCTGCGTGGCAACACTGTTTGACGCCATCGTGCTCAAGAAGGAAGTGACACCGGTCAACTATATGCCGATAGAGATTCTGACAAAAGAGAACATCGACTTCTACCGACGGACGCAACTCTGAAAAAGGGACGCAAAGGAACGGACATAACGGGACGGAAGCAAGGACAAGGCATTGGGGATTTATCACGTGACAAAGCATTTGGCTTAACTCCTTAACTCCCTTCTAACTCCTGAACTCCCTTCTAACTCCTTAACTCCCCAAGAATAAGATTCATTCAAATAAAAACAAAATAACTACTGATTATGGAACAGACTTTCATTAAGATCAATCCGGCCGACACCGTCGTCGTCTGCCTTCAGCCGAAGAGCAAGGGCGAGACAATCGAAGTGGACGGCAAGACCATCACAATCAATCAGGACACTCCTGCCGGTCACAAAATCCTCATCACTGATACGGAGGAAGGTCGCGACATCATAAAATACGGCTATCCCATCGGTCACGCACGCCAAAATCTCAAGGCCGGCGACTGGGTGAACGAAAACAACCTGAAGACAAATCTGGCAGGAACACTGGAATATACATACAATCCCGTCAACGAACAGCTGACCATCAAGAACGAAAAGCGCACCTTCCGCGGATATGTCCGCGCCAACGGGGAGGTGGGCATCCGCAACGAGGTGTGGATTGTCCCCACCGTGGGATGCGTCAACGGCATTGCAGAACGACTCGCCGAAGAACTGAAAAAGGAGACCGGATGTGAAGGCATCGACGCCATCTACGCATGGCACCACAACTACGGATGCTCTCAGCTGAGCGGAGACCACGAAAACACACGCAAGGTTCTGCGCGACATCGTGCTCCACCCCAATGCCGGCGCCGTGCTCGTGCTCGGTCTCGGATGCGAAAACAATCAGCCGGAACTGTTTGAGCAGTTGCTCGGTGACTACGACAAGGAGCGCATCAAGTTCCTCGTCACTCAGAAAGTGGATGGCGACGAAGTGGAAGCCGGCATGCAGATACTCCGCGAACTGTACGCCAAGGCAAAGAAAGACAGCCGCGAGGATGTCCCCGTCAGCAAACTGCGCGTGGGTCTGAAATGCGGCGGAAGCGACGGATTCAGCGGTATCACGGCCAACCCGCTCGTCGGCGAGTTCTCCGACTGGCTTGTGGCACAGGGCGGAACGTCCATACTGACAGAGGTACCGGAGATGTTTGGCGCCGAAACGATACTGATGAACCGCTGCGAGACAAGCGAACTGTTTGACAAGACGGTCAGCATGATCAACAACTTCAAGGAGTATTTCCTCAGCCACGGCGAACCTGTCGGCGAAAATCCGTCACCGGGCAACAAGGCCGGAGGTATATCCACGCTGGAGGACAAGGCCCTCGGATGCACACAGAAGTGCGGCCGCGCACCGGTCAGCGGTGTGCTGGAATATGGCGACCGACTGGAGACAACCGGCCTCAACCTGCTCTCCGCTCCCGGCAACGACCTCGTGGCAGCCACGGCTTTGGCTTCTGCCGGATGTCAGATAGTGCTCTTCACCACCGGCCGCGGAACACCATTCGGCACGTTCGTGCCCACGATGAAGATTGCGACAAACCCCACTTTGGCCGCACGCAAGCCAAACTGGATCGACTTCAGCGCCGGACAGCTCATCGAGGGACGCACGATGCAAGAGCTCGTTCCTGAGTTTATCGACAAAATCCTGGCCGTGGCAAGCGGCGAGAAAGCTCGCAACGAGGTCAACGGCTATCGCGAGATTGCCATCTTCAAGAATGGAGTGACACTGTAAGTAGGCTCTTGGCTCTAAACGTTAAACTTGTAACCTTGTGATTTGCATGCAGCGCTGACAACGAACGGCGCATCATGCACACATAAGGTTACAAGTTTAGCGTTTAAAATCCAGGCCGCAGCGGTATTCATAAAGTTACAAGTTTAAAGTAAAAAGTAAAAAATGTCCAAAGGTCTCATCGCACTCAGCCCGCTGCTGGTGTTCATCGGTCTGTATCTCGTCACCTCAATCATCGCAGGCGACTTCTACAAGGTGCCCATCACCGTGGCGTTCATGATTTCGTCGGTATATGCCGTCGTCATCAGCGGAGGTATGCCGCTGCACAAACGCATCGACACCTTCAACCGCGGAGCCGGCACGGAAAACATGATGCTGATGCTTTGGATCTTTGTCTTGGCCGGAGCCTTCGCCAACAGTGCGAAGGTGATGGGCTGCATCGACGCCACCGTCAATCTCACATTGACACTACTGCCCGGCAATATGCTCTTGGCAGGACTCTTTTTGGCCGCCTGTTTCATATCTTTAGCCGTCGGGACGAGCGTCGGAACAATCGTCGCACTGACCCCGATAGCCGCCGGCATCGCCCACTCGACCGGAACAAGCGTACCGATGATGACGGCCGTAGTGGTCGGAGGCTCGTTTTTCGGCGACAATCTGTCGTTCATTTCCGACACGACAATAGTCGCCACGTCGACACAAGGATGCAAGCTGAGCGACAAATTCCGCGTCAATTCCTATCTTGCCATGCCCGCTGCCGCCATAATACTGATGCTCTACATCTTCATGGGACAAGGCATGACATCTCCGCAGACCATCCCCGATGTCGAGTATATAAAGGTATTGCCATATATCACCGTGCTCATCATAGCCATAACGGGTATGAATGTCATGGCCGTGCTCACCATCGGATTGGCTCTGACCGGCCTGATTGGCATCACGAGCGGCACGTTTGACATGTTCGGATGGTTCGGAGCGATGGGAGACGGTATCCTCAACATGGGCGAACTGATCATAATAACAATGATGGCTGGAGGAATGCTCGAACTGATAAAGGCCAACGGAGGCATCGACTATGTCATCACAACCATGACACGCCACGTCAAGGACAAACGCGGAGCCGAACTCTCTATCGCCACTCTGGTCACTCTGGTTGACATCTGCACGGCAAACAACACTGTCGCCATAATCACCGTGGGAGGCATCGCCAAACAGATTGCCGACCGCTTCGGAGTGGACCGCCGCAAGAGCGCAAGCATCCTGGACACAATGTCATGCTGCATGCAGGGCATAATACCATACGGAGCACAGATACTGATGGCAGCCGGACTGGCTTCGCTCAATCCCGTGAGCATCATTCCGTATCTGTATTATCCGTTCTGCATCGGCATAATAGCCATTCTCGCCATTATATTCAGATATCCGAAAAGATATTCTTAAGTGGAAAATGCCGCTACAACATCATACAAAAGCATGAACAACTGACAAAACGAGACCACAATGGACGTAGTACAGCGCAACTTCTTCCGTCTGCTGCGCAGCGGAACATTCGGAGGACATGAGCCGGTCGAACCCATGTCGGCATACAAGTGGAACCGTCTCTACCAGATGGCACTCATGCACGGCGTGGCCGCCCTGACGGCCGACGGCATCGAACGTCATCGGAAGGACTTCTTTCTCACACTGTCCGACGAACAGAAACGAATATGGCAGAAAGCCATTGAAGACACCGAAACGGCCAACTGCAAGATAAACACGTGTGCTGCCGAACTGTTGGGAACACTGAACAAGGAGCAGTTGCGCCCGATTCTACTCAAAGGCCAGGCTATGGCGGCGCTCTATGAGAATCCGTTGCATCGAACAATCGGAGACATCGACATCTTCTTTCCCTACTCCACACAAGGACGCAAAGCTGACCAATGGGCTCGCAGTCATGGCACGGAGCAACCGGCCGAGGAACGCGACAGGATGAAGTACTTGTGGAACGGTATCAATATCGAGCATCACCACCGCATGCAGCGTCTCACCAATCCAAGACTTAACCGCCGACTGCAAAACATCATCAGCAGCGAGATAAACTGCTGCGACTCGTCTTACGTAACCATCGAAGGCACAAAAGTCGAGACGCTGCCGCCAACATTAAATCTGCTTTACATCATTACCCGCATCGTCCGCTACATCCTCAACGAAGGCATCAGCCTCAAACAAATCATCGATCTCGGCATGTTCCTACGCAAGGACGGGGATAAAGTGGATTTCGTAAAGTTGCAATCGTGGTTAGACCGGCTTCGGATGCAATGGATGGCGCGTCTGATTGGCGGCCTGTTAGTGCGCATCTTCAGTTTCACGGAAGACGAAATCCCCTTCATGAACGGCCATTCGGACCCAAGCGTGGACAGCGTCATAACTGACGTACTGCGTCTGTCGGCAACGCACAACGACAACTGGTATTTCACTCAGGGCAAAAACATATTCGTCCGCACGAGCGACTCCAACGCCATGATATGGCAGATGCGTCACAGCGCAAAATACTTGAAATACTATCCGACCGAGACCGTGACCAACTTCTTTGCCACCTTCGCCAACTCGCTGTCGAGGATTGAGGAATAAAAACGTGTACTATCAAAACGACAATCCCCGGAAATCAATCGCGTTGTCTGATTTCCGGGGATTATCGTCAGGCGTCATTCGAACAGACACCGGCCGTCAGGGCACGATTTTCTTCATGTTCAGATCGCTGATCTTATGCTCAGGCGAGACACCGGCCACCACGTTGTAGGTGCTGAAAGTCTCTTTGCTTGTGTCATTGCGCGTGATGCGATGGTCGACTGAGAATGTGACGGTATATTTGTAACGGCCGTCGCCTGCGTCTGTCTTTTCTATTTTCCAATCGTTGTTCAGGGAGAAGGTCATGCCAGTAATGTCGTCCGGAGCATGGAGTTTTTTCATATATGTCATGACATCCGTCTTAGTGGCATTCTCCTTGTGAAGGAAACTGCCGAGCACGCCGCTGAGTGTTTCGGTGAGGGAAGCCTCCTCATTGTTGGCCAAAGCCGTGAAATAGTTGCCGAAAAGACTGCTTATCATCTGACGGTCGTCGTCCGTAACGCGGCGTGCATCCGACTTTTCAAACATGATACGGGCCTCGTCAAGATGGAGTCCGTTGTCGAGATGGCCGTCGATGTATGCCTGATAAGCCTCGGGAGTGTCGGCCGCCGTGGCGGCGAGCCAGTCGAGTGAGTCAATCTTCAGACGCGCTTCGGTCACATGGATGCTTCCGGGATGCAGCTGGATGTAACGCTCCAGTGCGGTCTTTGATCCACTGCGCACGGCGTTGCCCCATTCGGTGTCGACCTTACGGAGCTGTTCGAGATGGGCCGCGATGGAGTCACGATGCTCCTGCGGAGCTTCGGTATAGACATCAAGAAAATTCTGGAGCACGGCCGGCTCGCTGCTGGCCATAGCGTTTTCGTAAGCATCCATTTCGTTCTTGTCCTGCGTCGTCTTATAGAAATAAAGGCTGACGAACACGGCAAGCAGAGCCACGACAAAAGACACGATCAGAACGACGTATGTCCTCTTCATTCCACCCTTTGCCGGTGACGTCTCCTGCTCTGCCGTCACCTCCGGCCGGGGTGTCACCGGTTGCGGCTTCACCTCGGGAATGTTCAGCGGATGATGACAGTTGGGACACTCATCACTATCATTAAACACAACGTCTCCACACTCGGGGCATTTTGTGATCTTGCCTGCAATCTCTATCCCACAGCTGGGACAAGTCTTTGCCTGATCGCTGACCTGATGGCCACATTCCGGACACTTTATTATCGCCATATCAATATCTGTTTTCTGTTTTTTGTTTTTCCGTTTTCTTATCTTCTTCACCGATGTCGTGACGGAAGCGTATCTCCCTCAACCCGTGACGTCCCATGAACCGACTCTTGTCGACATAACCGACCACGCCGTCGATATGGCCCTTACACGTGTACTGCCACATCGTGAAGTCGCGGTCGTCCGCCAGGACCGGCACACGATCGGTGTATTGGGCTATCATGAGACGGTAGTCGTCGATTTTGCCGCAAAGATGCTTGTTGTAGAAATTGGTGTAAGTATAGAGCAAGGGCTTCTGGCCGTATGCCTCTTCCACAAGCCGAAGAAACTTGAACAGCGAGTCACAAAACTCCTCCGTCCCATATCCGCCGGCGGTCTCGATGTCTATCATGGGGAGCAAGTCCTGCTCTTCCGGCAGACACTGGGTCATGAAGTTCTCCAACTGTTGCTGCTGGTCGGTCTTCGGACGATAGAAGTGGTAGCTGCCGACTTTGAGACCGTATCGTTTGGCCAGCTCTATGTTCTGTTCATATTTATGGTCAATCCTGTCACCGCCCTCTGTCGCCTTGAGATAGACGTAGGCCGTCTTGGCATTTTCTCCGACAGCCTGCCAGAACACATCGCCTTGATAGTGGCTGAGGTCTATGCCGTGGACATGGGTGCAGGTGTCCTCACATTGCTCAAAAAACTCCTGTGCCCCTGCACATAACGGTAGAAAGATTGAAATAATCAAAATCAAGTTTCTCATTACTCTGCAATGAATTTAGGCGCAAAGGTACAAACTATTAATAGAAAAAGTGTAACTTTGTCCCAAAATAATTACACAGATGAAGCATTTACTTGTTATGCTCGCCGCCGTGACATTAGTGCTCGGATGCAACAGCGAAGATGAAGATACTTTCACCCCGGACCCGGTCACACCCCGTACGCCACACACGGTGATGGTCTATATGACAGCCGAAAACAATCTCTCGGGCAATGCCAACAGTGACATCAAGGAAATGATACGCGCGTCGGCCGACATTCCCGACGGCTCAAATCTCGTGGTCTTTGTCGACAGAGCGAGCACTACCGAGCTGCCGTTTGTCGCCACCATCAGCAACGGAGAGATTGTCAAGGACAACAGATTCAGCCCGGAAGAGGACTTCATCTCAACAGATCCGAAACGGATGCGGAAAACGCTCAGATGGATGATGGACCACTATCCGGCCGAAGACTACGGGCTGGTCTTGTGGGGGCACAGCAGCGGATGGTTAATCAGCACTGACTCCATAGCCACCGACGACGCGCCGGCGGGCAAGATGCACAGGGCTTACGGATGGGACACGGGCAACAACAGCCAAGGCGGCACCGGCAAGTGGATCAACATCCCGACCCTGGCCGACGTGTTGGAGAGTCTGCCCCACAAACTGAAATTCATCTTTGCCGACTGCTGCAACTTCCAGACGGCAGAGACAGCCTTCGAGTTGCGCCATGCCGCAGACTACATCATAGCCTCACCGGCCGAGACACCTGCCTGCGGAGCACCCTACGACCAACTGATTGTTCCGCTGTTCGACGACAAAGAAGACTTCTACAAAAGCATCGCCGACACATACAACGCCATGACAGTCAACCGCGACGAGCGTGTCCCGATGGCCGTCGTGCGCACGTCGGAGATGGAGCGTCTGGCCGTGGCGACAAAGTACGTCGTCAGACTGATGGCAGCCAGAAAGCAGACCGTCACGGACGGTGTCATATACTACCGGACGCACACGACCCACAGCAGCCTAAAAATCATGTTTGACGCCAACGATATCATCCGGAAAAACATCGGAGACGAACATCCGGAAGCGTATCAGCAATGGAAATCGGCTTTCGACAACGCCGTCATATACCGAGCCACAAGCACAAAATGGCTGACGGCCTACCCCATCGACTTCGGATTTGACGCAACCGGAGAGTATTACGGCGGCATGAGCATGTTCGTCCCACTGGACGTCTATGACACACCGGGATGCAGCTACAATCAGGACATCCGCCGGACGGAATGGTACTGGGCCGCAGGTTTTGACAATCATTACGCAGGTTCGGAATAACGGATGGTTCGTCAGGCATCTGAGTGATGTCTTACGCAACGGCCCCATTGGGATGTTTTTAAGTGAGGGAGGGAAATTGCGATGAAGCGTAGCGAAAAATCTGTCCCTACCGTGTGTCTCAACATTCTCACCTTCACCTTTTTGTAAACATTGTTACTAAAAAAATCAGGACAAACAAAAATGTGAGTTTTTAGCCTCCAAAATGCCTCAAAATCATGTTCACGAAGCGACGGTCATGCCGTAAGGGCCCCGCGAGGTTGCAACGGGGCCGCCGCGAGGTTGCAACGAGCGCCCCGTTGCACTCCAACGGGCATGCCGTTGCGACTCAACGGGGCCCTTACGGCAGCGAAAAAGCAGCGTTTTTGACCAAAAAACGCTGCTTTTTGGCGTCAAAAAGTTGCACAAATCGCGAGCTTTTCCGATAACCGTCTCGCTGTCAGCCGATTGTGATTGCACGCGCTATTTTGCGATATTTGCAACCGTCGGACAGTTTCGTGGAAAAGAATGGCAAAATGAAGGCGTTTAGAGGCCTTTTTTAACACTTTTTGTCCGCAATTTTCCGAATTTATTTCAAGACCCGCTCCCCATGTGGGTGTATCAAAATGACCACATGATGCTTGGTAGGGACATATTTTTCGCTACCGTGTGTTTCTCCCGCATTTTGATACATCCTCAGTTCTGCTGCGCCCTCAATAAGGAATGTACCAATAGCCGCCCGACTCAATTATTATAGAAGAAAAACAAAAAACCAAGTCATATAATAATGTATTAGGAATTAATTTATTACCTTTGCAACCACAAAAACAAAATAACAGCAACAACGATTATGGTAGAGAAGAACTGTACTGAAAACGAAGAAAAAAAGAGTTTGAGTTTCGTTGAGCAAATGGTCGAAGCCGACCTCGCCGAAGGAAAGAACGGCAGCCGACTCCAGACCCGCTTTCCGCCGGAGCCTAACGGCTATCTGCACATCGGACATGCCAAGGCCATCTGCATGGACTTCGGCGTAGCCGAAAACAATGGAGGCGTATGCAATCTCCGCTTCGACGACACGAACCCTTCCAAGGAAGACACCGAATATGTAGACTCCATCCTGAACGACATCCAATGGCTTGGCTTCAAGTGGGGCAACCTCTATTATGCTTCCGACTATTTCCAGCAGTTGTGGGACTTTGCCGTATGGATGATAAAGAAAGGTCTGGCATACGTCGACGAACAGACTTCGGAACAGATTGCCGCTCAGAAAGGCACTCCGACGACGCCGGGCACGGCCAGCCCCTATCGCGACCGCCCCGTCGAGGAAAACCTGAGACTCTTCGAACTGATGAACACGGCCGAAGCCGTGGAAGGCTCAATGGTGCTGCGCGCCAAGCTGGACATGGCCAACCCCAACATGCACTTCCGTGACCCGGTGATGTATCGCATCATACACACGCCGCATCACCGCACGGGAACAAAATGGCACGCCTATCCCATGTACGACTTCGCACACGGCCAAAGCGACTATTTCGAGGGCGTCACCCACTCCATTTGCACACTGGAGTTTGTCCCCCACCGCCCGCTCTACGACAAGTTCGTGGACCTGCTGAAAGAATATGAAGCCGAGACGGACAAGGCGACCGACTATCGTCCGAGACAGATAGAGTTCAACCGCCTCAACCTGACATACACCGTGATGAGCAAGCGCAAGCTTCACACCCTCGTCGACGAACACCTCGTCAGCGGCTGGGACGATCCGCG
This sequence comes from Prevotella sp., assembly GCA_017483185.1. Lineage (GTDB taxonomy): Bacteria > Bacteroidota > Bacteroidia > Bacteroidales > Bacteroidaceae > Prevotella. Next base: position 50,857 of record JAFULM010000031.1, read on the forward strand.
CATGCCGACCATTTGTGGTATGCGTCGCCGCGGCTATTCGGCCAGAAGCATCCGCAACTTCATCCGCTCGATCGGCTACACCAAGTTTGACGCCCTCAACGACTACGCCCTGCTGGAAGCCGCCGTGCGCGACGACCTCAACGCGCGTTCCTGCCGCGTCTCGGCCGTGCTCAACCCCGTGAAACTGATCATCACCAACTATCCCGAGGGACAGACCGAGGAGATGGAAGCCATCAACAACCCGGAGAACGAGACCGACGGCACACACACCATCACCTTCAGCCGCGAACTGTGGATAGAGCGTGACGACTTCATGGAGGACGCCCCGAAGAAGTTCTTCCGCATGACCCCCGGCAAGGAGGTGCGTCTGAAGAACGCATATATAGTAATGTGCACGGGATGTAAGAAAAACGCAGACGGCGAAATCGAGGAAATCTACGCCGAATATGACCCGCAGAGCAAAAGCGGAATGGATGGAGCCAACCGCAAGGTGAAAGGCACACTCCACTGGTTGAGCGCCTCCCACTGTCTCCCGGCAGAGGTCAGACTCTACGACCGCCTGTTCAACGTGGAAAACCCGTCGGCCGACGAGAGAGACTTCCGCGAACTGTTGAACCCCGACTCGCTCACAGTCTTGACAAACTGCTACGTGGAGAAGTATCTCACGGAGAAGAAGCCGGGCGACTTCCTGCAATTCCAGCGCATCGGATATTTCACGATGGACAAGGACTCGACTGCCGAAAAGATGGTTTTCAACCGCACAGTCGGACTGAAGGACACTTGGGCTAAGATAAACAAATAATGCAGACCGGTGACAAGTATTTCGACAGCAAGTCTTTCCACGACTTGCTGTCATCATACGAGAAGTCTGTCAGAGAGGGACAACCAATATTCTTGGATGTGGACGATCTGGCAGACATCGCCGACTATTACAGCCTCATCGGAGAAAAGAGTAATGCAAGCGCGGTCATCGACTTCGCGCGAAACATGTATCCCGGCTCCGCACCACCACTCGTGTTTCAGGCACGTGAGGCGCTGGCTGACGAGGATTTTGAGAAGGCAGAGGAACTTGCCGAAGAAATCATTGACAAGGATGACCCGGACTACAAATATCTCAAAGCTGAAATCCTCATAGCGCAAAACGAAACGGAAGAGGCAGACAACTATCTGCGGGAATACTTCCGGACTGTCGAACCGGACGAATATGAGGACTTTGTCCTCGATGTCGCCAACATCTATGTCGACTATGGCGTCAACGACAAAGCCTACGAATGGATGATGCGCACCGGCAACTGCAAGCGTGACGAATATAAGGAACTGATGGCAAGAGTGCTCTTCGGCCTGGGAGAATTTGACAGAAGCGCCAAGATATTTGACGAACTGATAGACAAGGACCCTTATTCAAAAAGATATTGGAACGCGCTCGCCAGCGCACAGTTTATGAATGAGGACTTTGACGAAGCTGTGGCAAGCAGCGAATATGCCATCGCCATCGACCCGGAAGACACTGACGGACTGTTGGCCAAAGCCAACAGCCTGTACAGACTGAACAGGTATGAAGATGCTCTGACGTATTACGAAAGATACTGCCGGCTGATGCCGGAGGATGAAGTCGGATTGCTCAGCAGCGGAACATGTCTCGTAAACCTGTCCCGATATGAAGAAGCCATAGAAAAGCTGGAAAACGCGCTCGATGTCGCGCCCGAAGACTCCCAATATAAAGTACAGATATATCAGGAAATGGCGTTCGCATACAGTTCCATGAAAAATCCGAAGAAAGCGTTGGACTGTATAGACAAAGCCGACCGTTATGACTGCGACCATACGGACATGGATGTTTTGCGCGGCCATATCCTGTTGGAGAACGGAATGCTCGAAGAGGCAGACAAGGTTTTCCAGAAAGCCATCATCACCTCCGACAGCGCCCCGAACATACTCCTGCGCATCATGGTCTCACTGTATGACAACAAGTATGTCGAGACTTCATATAACATGTTCAAACGATTCTTTGAGATAACGGACGAGGACTTTGACGAAGGCTATTCGTATATGGCACTATGCTGTTGGGACCTGAAACGGACGGAAGAATTTCTCCACTATCTTAAAATCGCCGTTGAACGCAATCCCAAGGAGGTCCGGTCTGTCTTAGGACATATATTCCCTAAAGAGATGAAGGTGGAAGACTATTATAATTACATTCATAAAAAAATTAACGACAAAGAACAATGAACATTCTGTACAGCCTCCTTGACAACCTCAACTACGGCACAATACTACTCCTGATGCTCATCGAGAGCACATTCATACCGTTTCCGTCGGAAGTGGTTGTGCCTCCGGCAGCCTACAACGCCGCAGCCGGAGAGCTGAACGTATTCCTCGTCGTCCTGTTCGCCACCATCGGAGCCGACCTTGGCGCAGCCATAAACTACGGACTGGCCTATTATCTCGGCCGCCCGTTCATCTACAGATTTGCAAACAGCAGATGGGGGAAGCTCTGTCTGCTCAACCAACAGAAGATAGAAAAGAGCGAAAAGTTCTTTACCGATCATGGCGTCACGGCAACGCTCGTGGGGCGCGTCCTGCCCGCTATCAGACAGCTTATCTCCATCCCGGCCGGACTGGCAAAGATGAACTTCGCCAAATTCATCCTCTACACGACTATCGGAGCGGGCGTATGGAACGGTATCCTGGCCACAATGGGATGGTATCTGCACTCCTTCGTTCCAAAGAACCAGCTTGACGACAAGATCACCGAATATTCGGAATACATCAAGATCTTCATTATCTCAGCCGTACTGCTGGTCTGCGCCTATTTCATAATACGGGCCATAATAAAAAAGAGGAAAACAACTATCGGCTGATTGCCGAATTGCAGCACTTCGAATGAAGGACAGCTATATCATTGGTTCATAAAAGTAAAAATCAAACGACTATGACAGGAAAAAATAATCATCTGGTAATAATGGCCGGCGGCGTAGGAAGCCGCTTCTGGCCCATGAGCACTTCTGAACGGCCCAAGCAGTTCATCGACGTTCTCGGAGTTGGTAAATCACTGTTGCAACTGACAGTGGAACGGTTTGACGGAATCTGCGCCCCCGAAAACATTTGGGTCGTGACAAACCACAACTATGTGGACATCGTGAAAGAACAGCTGCCGGAAATACCTGCCGGAAATATTCTGTGTGAGCCTTGCCGACGCAACACGGCTCCCTGCATAGCATACGTCAGCTGGAAAATAAAGTCAAAAGACCCGAAAGCCAACATCGTCGTATCACCGAGCGACCATATCGTCACCAATGTCGCAGAATTCGGACGGGTGATAAACGAATGTCTGCGCTTCACCGGCGAAACAGATTCCATCGTCACGCTCGGCATCAAGCCGTCGCGCCCGGAAACCGGCTACGGATACATACAGGCAGATCTGTCCACAAGTTCACTGCGCAACAAAAACATATATCGCGTGGACTCGTTCCGCGAGAAGCCGGACCTGGAGACAGCAAAGCAATACATACAAAAGAACTATTACTTCTGGAATGCCGGCATATTCATCTGGAACGTAAGCACGATTGTCAATGCGTTCAGAGTTTACCAGCCGACAATGGCAAAGATATTCGAGTCACTCAAGCCCGTGTACGGAACCGACCGGGAGCAGGAAGAGATCAATCGTCTGTTTCCCGAATGTGAGAATATCTCCGTCGACTACGCCATCATGGAGAAAGCTGAGGAAATATTTGTCTGCCCGTCAGATTTCGGATGGAGCGATCTCGGCACGTGGGGCTCGCTGCTCACACAGACCAAGAAAGACCTGTACGGCAACAGCCGTATCGGCAATGACATCAATCTCTTTGAGACCCACAACTGTATGATACACACCACACAGGAGAAGAAAGTCGTCATACAGGGACTTGACGGATATATCGTAGCGGAAAACAACGATACGCTGCTCATCTGCAAACTGTCAGAAGAACAGCGCATCAAGCAATTCTCGGGTCAAGACAAATAAACACAAGTATTCAACACTACATCATTTATTAGAAAACAAATATGGAAAGAAAAGTTGCTTTAATCACTGGAGTCACAGGACAAGACGGATCATATCTGTCCGAATTCCTCATCGAAAAGGGGTATGACGTCCACGGCATAATCCGCCGCAGTTCGGTGGACTTCCGCGAACGCATCGCACATCTCGAAGGTAATCCGCAGTTCCACCTCCACTACGCAGATATGGGAGACTCCATGTCGCTTGTGAAGGTTGTAGACAAGGTCCAACCGACTGAGATATATAATCTCGCGGCACAAAGCCACGTTCAGGTTTCGTTCGACTCCCCCGAATTTACTGCAGACGTTGACGCCACAGGTGTGCTCCGCATATTGGAAGCTGTACGCGCCAACCATTTGGAACAGTCCTGCCGCATTTATCAGGCTTCCACGTCCGAACTTTATGGCAAGGTCGAGGAGGTTCCCCAGAATGAGAAAACTCCTTTCCATCCATATTCACCATACGCCGTTGCCAAGCTCTACGGCTTCTGGATCATCAAGGAGTATCGTGAGGCATACAACATGTTCTGCTGCTCCGGCATCCTCTTCAACCATGAGTCAGAGCGCCGCGGCGAGACTTTCGTAACCCGCAAGATTACCCTTGCTGCCGCACGCATCGCACAGGGCAAGCAGGAGAAGCTCTATCTCGGAAACCTCTCCTCGCTCCGCGACTGGGGATATGCCAAGGATTATGTCGAGTGTATGTGGCTCATTCTGCAGCACGACACCCCCGAGGACTTCGTTATCGCAACCGGTGTTCAGCACTCTGTACGCGAGTTCTGTCAATATGCTTTCCGCGCTGCCGGCATCGAGATTGAATTCAAGGGAGAAGGCATGGACGAGAAAGGTTATGACAAGAAGACCGGCAAGTGTCTCATCGAGGTGTCACCGGACTTCTATCGCCCCACTGACGTTGTCAATCTCTGGGGTGACCCGAGCAAGGCAAAGAAAGAATTAGGCTGGAACCCGCAGAAGACCACATTCGAAGAGCTTGTCAACATCATGGTAAAGCACGACATGCAGAAGGTCGCAGCCGACCACGTGGCAAGCGTCATGCGCACCAACCTCGCTGAATATCTGGAGAAAGGAGTCGTGAAGTAATTTCTTTTTAAGGAGTTAAGGGAGGCTGTGTCAAAATGCAACGGAAGCAACTTGTAGGAACATATTCTTGTATTTGTCTGTTCGTAACGTATTGATATTCAACGTTTGTTTTGCGGACAAATACAAGAATATGTCCCTAACAAGCGCCATGTAGCCATTTTGACACACCCTCCCCTTTATTTATAAAAACTCATGTTAGACAAAAACAGTAAGATTTATATTGCCGGCCATCGCGGACTCGTCGGTTCTGCAATATGGAATAATCTAAAGCAACGCGGCTACAATAATCTCGTCGGCCGCACACATAGCGAGCTCGACCTCACGGATCAGGTTGCCGTCAAACGTTTCTTCGACGAAGAACGGCCCGACGCCGTTGTCCTCGCCGCTGCCTTTGTCGGCGGCATCATGGCCAATTTCCTCTACCGCGCCGACTTCATCATGCAGAACATGATGATGCAGTGCAACGTCATCGGCAACGCCTATTCCCACGGCGTCAAGAAGCTGCTCTTCCTCGGCTCTACATGCATATATCCGAAAGATGCGCCGCAGCCGATGAAGGAGGACGTCCTGCTCACATCACCGCTGGAATACAGCAACGAGGAGTATGCCATCGCGAAGATTGCGGGTCTGAAGATGTGCGAGAGCTACAATCTGCAGTACGGTACGAACTATATCGCCGTCATGCCGACCAATCTCTACGGCCCCAACGACAACTTCCATCTGGAGAACAGCCACGTCATGCCGGCCATGATGCGCAAGGTCTATCTTGCCAAACTCATACACGACGGCAATTGGGATGCCATCCGCACGGACATGAACAAGCGTCCCGTTGAGGGCGTGACAGGAGCGAACGGCAACGACGAGATTCTCGCCGTGCTCGCAAAGTATGGCATCAGCGACAACAAGGTCGTCCTTTGGGGCACCGGCACACCGCTCCGCGAATTCCTCTGGAGCGAGGATATGGCCGACGCCAGCGTCCACGTGCTGCTCAACGTCGACTTCAAGGACATCATCGGAATCGAGAAATACTCGTCAGTGTTCTACGGCAAGACGACCACCGGAGCCGTCGACCGCAACAACAGCGATGGCCGCGGCGGTGCAATCCCGTCACTCGGCGAGATCCGCAACTGCCACATCAACGTCGGAACGGGCAAGGAGCTCACCATCCGCGAACTGTCCGAGCTGGTCGTAAAGACCGTAGGCTTTGAGGGAACGGTGGAGTTCGACGCTTCCAAGCCCGACGGAACGCCGCGTAAGCTCATCGACGTGGAGAAGCTCCATTCGCTCGGATGGACTCACAAGGTCGAGATTGAGGACGGCGTTCAGAAACTCTTCGACTGGTATCGGGACAGCCTCCGCTGATCTTCGACGTATATAAACGCCAAGACGCCAAAACGCAAAGCATTATGATACTTTGCGTTTTGGCGTCTTGGCATTTAATTACGATATCTCGCACCTACTCATTTACAAATTTCATTCTGTCTCCTTCTCGTTGAAGTGATATTTTGATACGCAGTATGCGACGTCACTTATCAGCAGCAGTCCTTCGAGCAGGTCACGCTCAATGTCGGCATAGACCGAGGCCACGGTGCCGCGGTCGTAGTGGACCGAGACCACCGTCTCCGGCTCCTTTATATAAGACTATTACTGTCCGCTAAACCATAAAACATCTTGTCCAACCTCTTGAAACATAGAAGTTGGACTTATTTGTATGCGTGGACAAGCCCCCTTAGTCTATTTCCTCCCCTTCCGGAGGTGGATTTGTTGCCTCTACCAGCATT
>JAFULM010000032.1 GCA_017483185.1 Prevotella sp.
TCCCCCAAAAAGCCCCCTCTGACTCCCCCAAAGGGGGAGCTTGGGATGCCGGGAGGCCCTTACGGCTTTCAAATTTTATAAAAATTCGCGAGTTTTTGATTGCCGGAAAAGGGCAAAAAAGTGGTCGCCGTCGAGCAACGGGGCCCCCGCGGGGTTGCAACGAGCACGCCGTCATGTTGCAACGGGGCCGCCGTTGCAATGCAATAGCAGCCCCGTTGCAGAGCAATAAGGGCCTTACGGGAAGCCCAAGCTCCCCCTTTGGGGGAGTCAGAGGGGGCTGTCTGTTTGCAAGTAGCTGTCTGCCAGTAGTTTGCAAAAACAGTGATTTTCCCACCGAAAAAACCGCGTGATTTTGACCTTCGTGAGATTTGAAAATTTGGGAGCGAGGCCGAAAAATTTTGGAAAGTGGGTCTGAAAAACGGCCTTAAATTCAGAATTTTATTGACAGACATGGCGTTTTGTGTGAATGAAGGCGTCTCGGCGTGTCATTGACGATCGGAAGCAGAATGGAAAAGTTTCCGTAGGGAGAACGTAAAAGCTACGTAGACAGAATGAAAAAGCGGGGCGACACCTCCCGGTGTCGCCCCGCAGCAAACTTCAAACAACCAAAAAAATAGATTGTCTGCTTTGTCTTTTGGAAAAACGATGCGGCTATCTGATGAACAGCAGTTCACGATATTTCGGCAGCGTCCAGAGCTGGTCTTCGACGATGAGCTCCAGTTTGTCGATCTGATAGCGTATGGTCTCCATCTTCGGCGCCACGTTGTCATGATAGGCGATGGCCTTGTCATGCTCATTGTCGATCTTGTTTGCCACCTTGCGCGCTGCGACGAGTTCCTCCACACCGTGTTCGATGGCGGCGGTGCGCTCGGCGATTTCCTCGATGATCTTTATGTTGCGGGCCGACAGCATGTCCGCCTTTTCGGCAGGGAAGATGTTGCGCATGTTCTCCACGTTCTTGAGCAGTTTGCTCTGGTAGTGGGTTGCCACGGGGATGATGTGGTTCATCGAGAGATCACCCATGACGCGCGCCTCGATCTGTATCTTCTTCGTGTACGTCTCCCACTTCACCTCGTTGCGTGCCTCCAGTTCCTTGCGCGACATGACGTTGAGGCTTTCAAACATGCGGACACTCGCCTCGTCGAGATAGCGCTCGAAGATGACCGGACAGCTCGTCTCGCAGTCGAGACCGCGCTTCCGGGCCTCCTCGACCCATTCGTCGCTGTAGCCGTTGCCGTCGAAGCGGATGGGACGGCAGGTCTTGATGTCCTCGCGGACGACGTCTATGATGGCCCCGGTCTTGTCTTCGCCCTTGGCGATGAGGGCGTCGACGCGCGCCTTGAAGTCGACGAGAGCTTCGGCCACGGCCGAGTTGAGGGCTATCATGGCCGACGCGCAGTTGGCCTCGGAGCCCACGGCGCGGAACTCAAAGCGGTTGCCGGTGAAGGCGAAGGGGCTGGTGCGGTTGCGGTCGGTGTTGTCGATGAGCAGTTCGGGGATTTCGGGGATTTCGAGCTTCATGCTCTGCTTGCCGACGATGTTGAAGAGTTCGTCCTTGTCGGACCTTTCGATGTGGTCGAGCAGTTCGCTGAGCTGTTTGCCGAGGAACGACGATATGATTGCGGGCGGTGCCTCGTTGGCGCCCAGACGGTGGGCGTTGGTGGCGCTCATGATGCTCGCCTTCAGGAGCCCGTTGTGGCGGTAGACACCCATGAGCGTCTCGACGATGAAGACAACGAAGCGCAGGTTGTCCATCGGAGTCTTGCCCGGACCGTGGAGCAGGACGCCCGTGTCGGTCGACAGACTCCAGTTGTTGTGCTTGCCAGAGCCGTTGATGCCGGCGAAGGGCTTCTCGTGGAGCAGCACGCGGAAACCGTGTTTGCGGGCCACGCGCTTCATGAGCGACATCAGGAGCATGTTGTGGTCGACGGCGAGATTGGTCTCCTCGAAGATCGGGGCCAGCTCAAACTGGTTGGGCGCGACCTCGTTGTGGCGTGTCTTGCAGGGTATGGCCAGCTCGAGAGCCTTCACCTCCAGATCTTTCATGAAGGCCTGGACGCGGTCGGGGATGGTGCCGAAGTAGTGGTCGTCCATCTGCTGGTTCTTGGCCGAGTCGTGGCCCATGAGCGTGCGGCCCGTCAGCAGCAGGTCGGGACGTGCGGAGTAGAGTCCCTCGTCGACGAGAAAATACTCCTGTTCCCATCCGAGATTGCTCTGAACCTTCTTCACGTCGGGATAGAAGTAGCGGCACACGTCGGTCGCGGCCACGCTGACGGCGTGGAGCGTGCGCAGCAGCGGTGCCTTGTAGTCGAGAGCCTCGCCCGTATAGGAGATAAAGATTGTCGGTATGCAGAGCGTGTCGTCGATGATGAAGACGGGCGACGTGGGGTCCCACGCGGAATATCCGCGGGCCTCGAATGTGTTGCGTATGCCGCCGCTGGGGAATGACGAGGCGTCCGGCTCCTGCTGGACGAGGAGTTTGCCGCTGAATTCCTCGACCATGCCGCCTTTGTAGTCGTGCTCGATAAAGGAGTCGTGCTTCTCGGCCGTGCCCTCGGTCAGCGGCTGGAACCAATGGGTGTAGTGGGTCACGCCGTTCTCCACGGCCCACTGCTTGATGCCTGCCGCCACGGCGTCGGCGATGGAACGGTCGAGGCGCGTTCCGTTGTCGATGACGTCGATGAGCTTCTCATAGACATCCTTAGGCAGATACTTGTACATCTTCTCGCGGTTGAAGACGTTCTTTCCGAAGAACTCGTAGGGGCGTCCGGCCGGCACGTTCACGTCGAGAGGCTTCTTCTTGAATGCCTCCGCTACTACCTGAAATCTTAAATTAGTCATTGCTGTTCCTATATTGGGGTTACTTCTGTCGTTGTGGAAAGTCCGGCGGTCATGCCTGGCGCTGCCGCCGGACCCTCGCGTTGTTTTATTTTGTGCTTATATGTGGGCGTTGTCAGAACGTTATGCTGTCGTTGTCAGAGCCAGCGCCTCAGCCTTTCCATCGCCTCCTCGCAGTCCTCACGCTCTCCGAAGGCCGTCAGCCGCACATATCCCTCGCCGCTCGGCCCGAAGCCCACGCCCGGGGTGCAGACGATGTTGGCTCCGCGCAGGAGACTGTCGAAAAACTGCCAGCTGTCCGCGCCGTCCGGGGTCTTGACCCAGAGATAGGGCGCGTCTTCTCCGCCGTAGACCGAGAGGCCCAACGCGGTGAGTGTCTCGCGCATCATGGCGGCGTTGGCCATATAGTAGTCGATGGTCTCGCGCACCTGCCGGCGTCCCTCGGGGCTGTATGTCGCCTCCGCCGCGCGCTGGCTGATATAGCTCGTGCCGTTGAACTTGGTGCACTGGCGGCGGTTCCAGAGCATGTTGAGCGATATGCGTTCACGTCCGTCCAGTGTGCCGACGGTCAGCTCCTTGGGTACGACGGTATAGCCGCAGCGCACTCCGGTGAAACCGGCCGTCTTGGAATAGCTGTGGAACTCGACGGCCACCTTGCGCGCCCCGCGTATCTCATAGATGGAATGGGGTATCTCGGGGTTGCGGATGTAAGCCTCGTAGGCGGCGTCATAGAAGATGATGGCGTCGTTGTGGATGGCGTAGTTGACCCACTTGCGGAGCTCCTCCTTGGTTATCACCGTTCCCGTCGGATTGTTGGGATAACAGAGATATATGATGTCGACGCGGCGGTCTGGCAACTGCGGGACGAAATTGTTTTCCGCCGTGCATGGCATATAGACAACGTTGCTCCACCGTCCGTTCTCCAACACGCCGGCACGGCCTATCATCACGTTGGAGTCGATATAGACGGGATAGATCGGATCGGTCACCCCGATGCTGTTGTCCCAGCGCACGAGTTCCTGGATGTTGCCCGTGTCGCTCTTTGCGCCGTCGTTGATGAAGATTTCGCTGGTGTCGAGGTGTATGCCGCGGGGCAGGAAGTCGTTTTTGACGATGGCCTCACGGAGGAACTGGTAGCCATGTTCCGGGCCGTAGCCGCGGAACGTCGATTTGGCCGCCATCTCGTCGACGGCCTTGTGCATGGCTTCCGTAACGGCCGGACAGAGCGGCTGTGTGACGTCACCGATGCCGAGACTGATGAGTCGGGCCTGCGGGTGGGAGACCCGGAAGGCGTTGACTCGCTTGGCTATGTCTGCGAACAGATAGTTGTTCGGCAGCTTTAGGAAATGGTCGTTTACTAATGCCATAATTCTTATTGGTGTTTCTTTTCTATGTTGTTGATTGAAGTTTGGTCTTTCTTTATGGGAGGGATGGGGATTATGGGAGGCAGGGGAGAGCTATTTCTCCGTCAAAGACAAAGGCCGACGGCCCTGTCTTGTAGACATGCCCGTCGGCCTCGCTCCATTCTATTTCCAGTTTGCCGCCGTCCATCACGACCGTCGTCCGTCGTCCGTCGCGGCCTGTCACTGCCGCCGCCACAGCCGTGGCACAGGCTCCCGTGCCGCAGGCCAGGGTTATGCCGCTGCCCCGTTCCCAGACGCGGGTGCGGATATGGCCGTAGCCGAGCATCTCCGCAAACTCGATGTTGCAGCGCTCGGGAAACAGCGGGTGACGCTCGAGGGTGGCCCCTAAGCGGGCCACGTCCACGGCGTCGATGTTATCCGTGAATATGACAAAGTGGGGATTGCCCATCGAGACGAATGTCCCGCGCATCGTCCGACCGTCGACTGTCACCTCGCCGTCGGTCATCGTGCCGTCGGCCGTGGCTATCTGAGCCGGACACGACAATACCGGAGCGCCCATGTCGACGGTCACGCGCTCTGTCATGCCGGCCCCGTCGAGATGGAGGCGCAGCGTCTTGACGCCCGAAAGCGTCAGCAGACGTATCTCCGTACGGTCGGTCAGACCGCGGTCGTGGAGGTACTTGCCGATGCAGCGGGAGGCGTTGCCGCACATCATGGCTTCCGAACCGTCGGCGTTGAAGATGCGCATGGTGTAGTCGGCCTCGGGTATCGTGGACTTGCCGATGAGCACCAGACCGTCACTTCCGATGCCCGTGTGGCGGTCGCTCCACGCTATGGCGGCGGCCGAAGGGTCGGGTATGGCATATAGCGAGGTGTCTACGTAGATGTAGTCATTGCCTGCCCCGTGCATCTTGGTGAAGTGGATGGTTTGTGTCATATTGCCAATCTTTTGCCTCTGTCGTTTTCTTTTTGCAATAGTATCGCTGCAAAGATACAACGTTCTGAAACAAGTCGTATAAAAGCAGTGACGCTTTTTATCTACTTTTGACGATCGGATGACAATTCGGAAGTGTTGGCCGCGATATGATTACAATCAGAAAGAAATCCGGCGGAAATCAGAAAGAAGTGTAACGGATGTGCGATTTGCGAGAAACAAAAGTCTTGTCCGGGTCGGTTTGGACATCTGTCCAAACGCAAAGACGCAGGGCGGCAGAGAAGAAACTCTCTCTGCAGCCCTGCGTCTTTACACTCTTAACTTATAAAAAATCTATTCTTGATTTGCGATAAATATGCTTTCGGTTTGTGAAAGATCAGCTTTGAGGCTTGTCATTCGTAACCGCCGTAGCTCTGCATGTCCTCGTCCGAACTGCCGTTCATGTCCTCCTGCCGTTTCTTCTTTGACGTCATGTTTCCGAAATTCCATGTGAGGGTGAAGTTGACACGCGGGTCGCGCCAGTTCTTCTGATGGCGGGTGAAGCTCTCCGTTGACGTGTAGTTCTCCCACTTGCGCGTTCCGAGGACGTCGCGCCAGTTGACCGAGAGCGAGAAGAGCTTGTTGAAGAACGTCTTCCGCAGTCCGAGGTCGAGGCTGGCGTTGGGCTTGCGGTAACCCTGGGTGATGACGCTGCGCGAGCGGTAGTTGCCCGTGGCCTGGAAAGAGATGTCGTAGGGGAGGATGACGCTGGCCAGAAGGCGTGCGTCCCATGAGAAGTTCTCGTCCGAGCGGCCCGTGACAATCTGGTCGTTGATGACATAGCTGAAACCGTCGAGCTTGTAGTAATAGGCGTTGACGGTCGTGGTCAGGTCGAGTATGCGCCACAGTTTGTCCTTCAGAATGAGCTCCACACCGGCACTCTGGCTCTTGGCAACGTTCTCGTGGGTCGAATAGACGATGCCGTCCTCCATGTAGCGGATGGACTGGATGACGTCGGTCGTCGGCCGGTAGTATGTGCCGAACGAGAGAGTGTGGTCGGTCCACGTCTTGAGATAGTTGAGTGAGAAGGAGTTGGTGTATTCCGGAGTCAGCTCGGGATTACCGAACGAGACCATCGAGGCGTCGCGAGTGTTCTTGAAACTGTTGAGCTGACCGCCCCACGGACGGCGCAGACGGCGGGTGTAGTTGAGCTGCAACTGCGACGTCTCGGTCAGCGAATAGTTGAGGAAGAGACTCGGGAAGAGCTGGAAGTAGTCCTTCGAGAACGCCGGGTCACGCAGCGTGGCGTCATGTTCCTGTTCCCATGAATAGCTTTCGGTGTTGACTTTCCAGTATTCTCCGCGCAGTCCGGCCATGACACCGAAGCGTCCCAACTTGGCGTTGAGCGTGGCGTAGACGGCATGGACGTCCATGTCGTAGATGAAGCGGTTGAAGTAGTCGCGGTCTTCGACTCTTGCCACACCGTCCCATGACGTCGGATCGGCCCACGACTCCTGCGGCGTGTTCTCGTGAGAGAAGCGGCCGTTGTAGCCGGCCTCGAGCTTCAGCCGCTCCGTCAGCTGGTTCTCATAGTCGGCCTTGACCTCCCACGAGCGGTTGTTGATGAACATGGGGCGGTACTGCCAGCTGTACTCCACGGGCAGGGGCTGGTCGTAGAAGACCGTGCTGTCCTGATAGTAGTTGTCGTCATCGTTCTTCCAGCGGTCGAAGGAGACGTTGAGGTCGAGCTTGTGGTTGTCGGAGAAACTGTGGGTATAGCCGAGTTCGGCGTGATACATACGCATATCGCCCTCGCCGGTGTTGCGGCGGAACATGACGCGGCTGTCCGTCGGGGCGCCGACGGTGCCATAGCGGTAGGGTGTCGTGCTCAGATTGTCCCGCTCGCCCATCATGGTCATTCCCGAGAGGGACAGCTCGTCCTTCTTGGTCATGTGCCATGTCAGACCGGCACGGGCGAAGAGATTGCCGCCTTTGCGTTCGTTGTCGCTCTCATAGTTCTGGTAGGTGTCGGTGCCGAGATATGTCTGTTCGCTCAGCGCGCTGCCCGTGTTCTTGCGGCGGCGGTAGCCGAGGTTGGCGTAGGCGTCGAGCGCTCCGCTCGAGTAGTTGATGTTGCCGCTCGTGTTCCAGCCTCCGGCGGTGTTCACTCCGGCACGCACGGAACCGTAGTAGCCGGCCTTGCGATCGCGCTTGAGGATGATATTGATGATACCGGCGGAACCTTCGGGGCTGTATTTCGCGCTGGGATTGTCGATGACCTCCACCCGTTCGATGCTTTCGGCTGGTATCTGCTGGAGTATTTCGGCACGGTTGTCCGAGGTCAGTCCGCTGGCCTTGCCGTTGATCCACACCTCGACGCTGGTGTTGCCGCGCAGCGAGATTTCGCCGTCGGTGGTCACTTCGACCGAAGGGATGTTTTCCAACAGGTCGCTGGCGGAGCCTCCCGTTGCGGCGAGCACCTGGTCGACGGTGAACGTCTTGCGGTCGACTTCGAGCTTCATCTGCGAGCGCTGGCCCGTGACGGTCACTTCCTTGAGCGCCTTGTGGTCTTCGCCGATGTAGAGCACACTGTAGGAGACAGCGCGGTTGCGTGGCGACAGGGAGAACGAGCGTGTCGTATTCTTATATCCCACCATCGACACCGTCAGCACATAACTGCCGTCGGCAAGTCCGGTGACGGCGAAATGGCCTTTCTCGTCGGTGATGGCGGCCTTGACGGTCTTGTCCGTTCCGGCCTGACTCACGCGTACATTAACATACGGCAGGGCTTCGTTGCTCTGCCGGTCGAGAACTCGTCCTTTCACCGAACCCTGTGCAAAGGCGGTCAAGGCGGTGAAAAGAATCAAACATGTCAGTATTAATCGATTCATAACAGAAGGTCAGACGTATGTCGTTGTCAATGGTTTAATCGGATGAGAACTTTTTCTTAATCTCATGCGATATTCGTCTTTCCGGTTCATCTGATGTCCGGAGTGGAATGGGCTATGTATGTGTTCCTGCCTTCAGACCTCTTATCACCGCGCTCGTAAATCCCGCGTGCTCCATCTCGTTGAGTCCGCGGATGGTCAGTCCTCCGGGTGTGGTGACCTTGTCGATCTCCGCCTCCGGATGATTGCCGTTGGCGAGGAGCAGATCGACGGCCCCTTTGACCGTCTGCAGGACGATATGCTTGGCGTCATCGGCGCGGAAGCCTAACTCCACACCGCCTTCCGAGGCAGCCCGGACGTATCGCATGGCGTAGGCGATGCCGCAGGAGGCGAGTGTCGTGCCGGCCCCGAGCAGACGCTCTTCGGTGATGAGTGAAGAGCCGGTGTCGTCGAATATGGCTTTTATTGTCTTCGTCTGTTCGTCGCTTGCACCGACAGGGACGATGAATGTCATCGAACTGCGCTCGGCTATGGCGATGTTGGGAATGACGAGAAACAGCGTCGGCACCGTGCCGTCCTCCTTTTTCATCCACTCCAGTATCGTTGCCGACGGCAGCCCGGCCACGACCACGACGAGCATCTGTCGGTTGTAGTCCATCACCGGCTTAATCTCCCGCAGCACGCTCTCTGCCACCCACGGTTTCACGGCCACGCAGACGATGTCGGCCTCGGCTGCCGCCACGCCGTTGTCGGTCGTAAGACTCACGCCGCTGTCGGCAAAACGGTCGAGCGCGCCCTGCGTCCTGTTTGACACTGTGATGTCCGACGGACGGAAAATGTCGCCCTTCAGAAATCCGTTTACCATTGCGCCGCCCATTGCTCCGGCGCCTATCACTGATATTTTCATATAGTTTTGTTTAAAAAAGGAGGAGGGTTTATCAAAATGGCTACCAAGCACCATGTAGCCATTTTGACACACCCTCTTCCCTTTAACTCCTAAAAGATTTTTTCAACCGTGTGATAAACTCATCGGCCTCGGCCTTCGTCAGACACAGCGGCGGCAGGAGGCGCAGGGTGTTTGTGCCGCTGCATCCGGTGAAGCAGTGCTGTTCGTAGATGAGCGGCTGGCGCACGTCCTTGTGGGGAATGTCAAGCTCGATGCCGATCATCAGTCCGCGGCCGCGGATGTCGGTGATATGCGGTTCCGACTGTTTCAGTTCGTTGAGACGGGCCATGAGATAGTCGCCTGTCTGCCGGGCGTTCTCCACGAGGTTCTCGCTCTCCATGACGTCGAGCACGGCCAATGCCGCGGCACAGGCCAGATGGTTGCCGCCGAAGGTGGTGCCGAGCTGGCCGTACTTGGGCGTGAACTCCGGTGAGATGAGCACGCCGCCCATCGGGAAGCCGTTGGCTATGCCCTTGGCCACGGTGATGATGTCGGGGCGTATGCCGAGCCACTGGTGGGCGAAGAACTTGCCCGAGCGGCCGTAGCCGCACTGTATCTCGTCGCAGATGAGCACCGTGCCGTACTTCTTGCATGCCGCCTGCAGTCCTTTGGCGAACTCCTCGGTCACCATACGGATGCCGCCGACGCCCTGTATGCACTCTATTATCACGGCGCAGACGTCGCCTTTCGCCAGCTCGGCCTCCCATGCGGCGAGGTCGTTGAGCGGCAGGTATGTCACGTGGCCGTTGGCGTTGATGGGCGCGATGATGTTAGGATTGGCCGTTGCCTCGACAGCCAGCGACGTGCGGCCGTGGAAAGCCTTCTCTGCCGACAGCACGCGGGTGCGGCCGTTGGTGAACGACGCCAGCTTCAGCGCGTTCTCGTTGGCCTCGGCACCGCTGTTGATGAGAAACAGTTGATAGTCCTCGTAACCGCTTGCGCGGCCCAGCCGTTCGGCCAGTTCAGCCTGCAATGTGTTCACGACCGAGTTGGAGTAGAAGCCTAACTTCTGCAACTGCTCCGACACCTTATTAATATAATGTGGATGACAGTGGCCGATGCTTATCACGGCATGGCCGCCGTAGAGGTCGAGATATTCCTGCCCGCGGTCGTCCCACACGCGGCAGCCCTCGCCCTTGACGATGTTTACGTCGAATAATGGATATACGTCGAATAATTTCATAATTGGTCCCTCCCGGCCTCCCCGAAGGGGAGGAGATGGGAGCATTGTAGCCCCTCCCATCGAGGAGTGCGTTATGCAATACCCTCATGATTGGAGCTGGTTCATTGAATGTTATAATATTAATATATCTATTGCCATCCCTTCTCTCCCCCTTGGGGGAGTCGGAGGGGCTTTTAGAAGGCGCTCGCCTTCAGGCGTAAGCCTTCGTGTTCGTCCAAGCCGAACATTATGTTCATGTTCTGTACTGCCTGTCCCACGGCGCCTTTCAGGAGATTGTCGATGCACGCCGTGACGAGCAGTTTGTCGCCATACTTGTCGCAATGGATGAGCGCCTTGTTGGTGTTCACCACCTGCTTCAGGTCGATGGGGCGGTCGGAATAGTGGGTGAAGGCGGCGTCACGGTAGAATTCCTTGTATGCCGCAACGATGTCCTCAGCCGGTGCCGCGGTCTTGACTACGCAGGTGGCGAAGATGCCGCGGGCGAAGTCGCCGCGATAGGGGATGAAGTCGATGGCGGCGTCGAGCGTGCCCTGCACCTGCGTGAGGCTCTGCTGAATCTCCGGCACGTGCTGGTGGGTGAACGCCTTGTATATGCTCATGTTGCCCGCGCGCCACGAGAAGTGGGTCGTCGCGGCGGGCTTCTGTCCCGCACCGGTGCTTCCCGTGATGGCGTTGACGGCCACGTCTTCCGTCAGCAGTCCCATCTTCGCCGCCGGCAGCAGGGCGAGCTGGATGCACGTGGCGAAGCATCCGGGGTTGGCCACGTGCTGCGCCGTGGCAATACGCTCCTTGTTTATCTCCGGCAGACCGTAGACGTAGTCGTTGCCGGGAGCCGCGAGGCGGAAGTCCTGCGCGAGGTCTATTATCTTCACGCCCTCCGGTATGCTGTGTTCCTTAAGAAACGCCTCGCTCTTGCCGTGGCCGAAGCAGAAGAAGACGACGTCGACCTTGTCAAACGGCATCTCGTCTGTAAATATCAAGTCCGTCTCGCCCACAAGTCCCTCGTGCACGTCGGCAACGGGATTGCCCGCGTTGCTCTCGCTGTTGGCGAAGACGATTTCTGCCTCCGGATGGTTTGTCAGCAGGCGGATAAGCTCTCCGCCGGTGTAGCCGGCGGCGCCGAGTATTCCAACGTTAAAGCCCCCCTTAGTCCCCCCAAGGGGGGGATTGGGGGTTCCGTTGTGTGATGGATTTGTGTTGTTACACATATTCTTTTATTTTGTTTATTACATATTCAGTGTTGCATATAGCTTCTTCGTTGCAGAATCGCAACACGGTGAATCCTTGCCTGTTAAGCCATCGGGTCCTTTCTTCGTCGCTTATTTTCTGTTGAGGCAATTGATGATACCCGCCGTCAAGCTCTATTATAAGTTTGGATTTCAGACAGGCGAAATCAGCGATAAACTCGCCTATGATGTGCTGTCGTCTGAAGTTGGCTCCCATTTTTCCGTTGCATAGATATTCCCAAATGACAGCTTCCGCCTGCGTAGGATATTTCCTATTGTGTATGGCATATTCTTTCAACCTCTCATATATCATGGGATTGGCTGTGCAATAATGGTATTTTTCCATCGTCTTGCTATTTTCAACATATACTTATTTCCCCATATCCCCCTTTGGGGGATTATAGGGGGCTACCCTTTGGAGGATTATAGGGGGCTACCCTTTGGGGGATTATAGGGGCTTTTGGCATGGAGGCTATTCTCCTCCCCTTTGGGGAGGTTGGGAGGGGCTGTGTATTCCGTAGTAGACTCTCAGAGGCGTGCTCATCACCTTGATGAATCCCTTTGCCTCGTCGGCGGTCCATCCCGTCTGCGTCTCGCCGTATTCGCCGAGCTTCGACTTCGTCAGGTCGTCGGGAGAGTCCACGCCGACGGTGTCGAAGCCGTAGGGGCGGAGGCGCAGGATGGCCGTACCGTTGACGTTGCGCTGGGATGATGTCAGCATGGCCTCGATGTCGGGCATGACCGGTTCGAGATACTGGCTCTCGTGGAGGAACATGCCGTACCAGTTGGCCACCTGATCCTTCCAGTACTGCTGCCACTTGCTCAGCGTCGACTTCTCCAGCAGACGGTGAGCCTCGATGATGAGTTTCGGGGCGGCAGCCTCAAAGCCCACGCGGCCCTTGATGCCGATGATGGTGTCGCCGACGTTGCAGTCGCGTCCGATGGCGTAGGAAGCACCGATTTCCTCGATCTTCTGTATGGCCTTGATCTTGTCGTCAAACCGTTCGCCGTTGACCGCCGTGATTTCTCCCTTCTCGAACGTAATCTTCAGCGTGCCCTCCTTTTCCTCGGCCGTCACGTGCTTCAGATAAGCCTCCTCGGGCAGTCCCTGCGTCGGGTCAAGCAGTTCGCCGCCGCAGATGCTCGTGCCCCAGATGCCCACGTTGTAGGAATACTTCAGCTTGGTGAAGTCGGCGAAGAAGCCGTTGGCGTTGAGATAGTCCACCTCCTCCTTGCGTGTCAGGTTGCGGTCGCGCGTCAGCGTGATGATCTCCACGCCCGGAGCCATGACGAGAAATGTCATGTCGAAACGGATTTGGTCGTTGCCCGCACCGGTAGAGCCGTGTGCGATGGCGTCGGCGCCGATCTCGTTGGCATAGCGTGCGATGGCGATGGCCTGGAAGATGCGCTCCGAGCTGACCGAGATAGGATAGCAGTTGTTGCGCATGACATTGCCGTATATCATGTATTTCAGCGATTTCTCGTAGTATTCCTGCGTCACGTCGAGCGTGACATACTTCACGGCGCCCAGCTTGTAGGCGTTCTCCTCATTCTTTTTCAGCTGTTCGGCGCTGAAACCGCCCGTATTGGCGCAGGCGGCATAAACCTCATATCCCATTTCCTTTGTGAGATACATCACGTTGTAGCTTGTGTCGAGTCCGCCACTGAAAGCTACCACTACTTTCTTTTTTGCCATATTGTTGTTGTTTTGTTGAAATCTTTTTTTAGGAACTTAAGGTCTTTAAGGACATTAAGGACTCTAAGGTCTTTAAGGACATTAAGGTCCTTAAGGCAATTCCCTTCATCCACTCTGCCCCTCCCCTTTGGGGAGGTTGGGAGGGGCTTTCGGGGGCTTCCCGGTTACGCCGGGCTTCCGTCAATCCTCCTTATCCTCTCCAGCACCTCGGTCGGTATCTTTGCCGGCAGATGTTCCTCGGGGTCGAAGAGCATGCCCGTACAGATGCAGTATTTCCGGCCCGTGCGCTTCAGCACGTCCACGTTGACGCAGCCCTCGCAGCCGCGCCAGAACGCTTCGTCGTCCGTCAGGTCGGCGAATGTCACGGGCTTATATCCCAGCTGCGTGTTCATCTGCATCACCGCCGCACCGCTCGTCAGGGAGAATATCTTCGCTTTCGGCCAGCGCAGCCGTGCCAGCGTGAAGGTCATGTCCTTGATGCGTTTGGCCAAGTGCAGGCCGCGGAAGTCCGGGTGCACGATGAGTCCCGACGTCGTCACATACTGCCGGTTGCCCCACGTCTCGATATAGCTGAAGCCGGCAAACTTCTCCCCTTGCAGGGCGATGACCGCCTTGGCCTCGCGCATTTTCGTTATGATATATTCCGGAGAGCGCTTTGCTATGCCCGTCCCGCGCACGGCAGCGGCTGCTGCTATGGTGTCCAGGATGATGTCCACGTAGCGTTCATGCTCTTTGTTGGCCACCATCACCTCGATGGCCGTGCCCTTGTCTGCCGTCTCTGCGGTGTGGGCGGATGACATGTCGTCCATGTTTTCCATCTTTCGTTTTTATTTCTTTCTTTCAGTCTGTATCCTTTATTCGGCGCCCATGTTCGGCACGACCTCGTTCAGCGCCTTGACGACCTCCTGCTCGGTCACTCCCTGTCGGATGACGATAAAGATGGTGTCGTCGCCGGCGATGGTTCCGATGATCTGCGGTATGTCGCTGTTGTCGATGTTGTATGCGATGCTGCTGGCATATCCCGGCCGTGTCTTTATCACGCCCATGTTTCCGGAGAAGTTGATGGACCGGAAGCCCGGGACCTGCATCATCTCCTTGACCTGCATGGGCGTGCTCACACGTTTATACATGGTTGCGTTCGGCAGCACATAGACGTAGTTGCCGTTCATGGTCGCGGCTTTTGCCACCTTCAACTGCTTCAGGTCGCGGCTCAGCGTGGCCTGTGTCAGCTTGAACCCCTCGTTCTGCAGCGCCTCCAGCAGTTCGTCCTGACTGCCCAGTTCGCAGCTCGAGATGATCATCCGCAGCGTCTCCAGTCTGTTCTTCTTTTCTTTCATTCCGTGAATATTTATTCAAATAAGACTGCAAAGATATACATATTTATGCAAACAAACAAGCAAAACCGCATATTTTTTGCATAAGGGGGCCACCCCCGGGGCCCCACCCCGGCTCGGGGCCCCACCCCGGCCCTCCCCAAGGGGAGGGTGCCTACGAGGTGAAGGGCGTGGTGTGTAATTAAATAATGTGTGGCGCGTAATTAAATAATGTGTGGTGTGTAATATATAAATAATGTGTGGTGCGTAATTAAATAATGTGTGGTGTGTAATTAAATAATGTGTGGCGGATATTATATAAAATAAATGTGTGACTTACTATAATATCGGACGGCGTAGCGCATGACGCAAGTTATGCTTTTGCGTGCTTCCGTATGTGCGGCGGCGCTCTCTTTGTGGCTTTGCGTCTTTGCGTTTAATTTAAACACTCATTGTCAAATTAATTCTGAATTTAAGGCCGAAATCCGGCGGCACTTTTCAAAATTTTCCCGCCTCGCTCCCAAATTTTCAAATCTCGCGAAGGTCAAAATCCGGCGGTTTTTTAGACAAAAAATCACCCGATTTTGCAACTATCTATTATACAACCACTTACAAACAGGCGGCCCCCTCTGACTCCCCCAAAGGGGGAGCTTGGGCTTCCCGTAAGGGCCCCGCGGGGTTGCAACGGGGCTGCTATTGCATTGCAACGGCGGCCCCGTTGCAACATGACGGCGTGCCCGTTGCAACCCCGCGGCGGCCCCGTTGCTCGACGAAACCCACTTTTTGACCTCAAAATAGCAATCAAAAACTCGCGAATTTTTGTAAAATTTGAAAGCCGTAAGGGCCTCTCGGCATCCCAAGCTCCCCCTTTGGGGGAGTCAGAGGGGGCTGTCTTATTGGGCCTTCCGGCCCAATAAGGCCCTTATTGCTCATGAAAACGCCAATCTTCAGACATTTTTCCGAACACGATTTTGTAAATATATATCATACCGACTTGGTTTTTTCTCCCCCTTTTTATTCGTTTTTATTCGTTTGTTCCGCGAATTTTCGTTAAGTTTGCAAAAAATAAAAGCCTATGACACCACTTAGAGACCTTGGTTCGCTCAGCAGCCGCCTGTCGCAGCAGTCGTGCCGTCGCAGTGTGGCTCTCGCCTGTCCCCACGACTCCCACACGGAGTATGTCATCGCCCGTGCCCTCAACGAAGGTTTCGCCCGCTTTGTGCTGACCACAACCGGCGAACTCAGTCCGGCGCTGATGGACATCATCGACGCCCACCGCGACTATGTCCGCGTCATCGCCTGTTCCGATCCGGCCGAAGCCTCGCGTGAGGCTGTCGCCGTCGTGAGGCGGGGCGAGGCGGAGGTGCTCATGAAAGGAACGGTCAATACCGACGTCCTGCTGCACGCCGTCCTTGACAAGCAGGACGGGCTGCTCTTGCCGGGCCGCGTCATGACCCACATCACCGCCGCGAGCATGCCCGCCGTCGACCGTCTGATCCTCTTCTCCGATGCCGCCGTCATCCCGCGCCCGACCACGGACCAGTTTGACGCCATCGTCCGCGCATGCGTCGACGCCTGTCGCCGCTTCGGTATCGACACGCCTCACATAGCCATGACCCACTGCACGGAAAAGGTCAACGAACGCTTCCCCCACACACTCTCCTACGCTGAGATCATCCGGCGCGCCGACCGCGGTGACTACGGGCCCGTCGTCGTCGGCGGTCCGATGGACGTCAAGACGGCGCTCGACGCCCACAGCGGAGCCATCAAGGGCATACGCTCGGCTGTCGCCGGACATGCCGATGTCCTCATCTTCCCCAACATCGAGTCCGGCAACACGTTCTACAAGACCATCACGCTGCTCGCATCCGCCACCACGGCGGGATGGCTCGCCGGCACGACCGTGCCCGTCGTCGTGGCCTCACGGGCCGACTCGCAGGTGTCGAAGTTCTACAGTCTGGCGCTGGCGTGCGTGGGAAGCCCCTCCCGACCTCACAGCCCCTCCCGACCTCACAGCCCCTCCCGACCTCCCCAAAGGGGAGGAGACTGAGTGGGTGAGCTTTACCTTACTTTATTATTACTATTAATCCCATATCTCCCATGACTCCCATATCTTCCAATCCAGACTCCTCCCCTCTCCTCTCCCCCTCAGCCTCCTCCCCTTTGGGGAGGTCGGGTGGGGCTGTGAGGTCGGGTGGGGCTTCCTCCCCTCTCCTCACCCCCTCAGCCTCCTCCCCTTTGGGGAGGTCGGGTGGGGCTGTGAGGTCGGGTGGGGCTGTGAGGTCGGGTGGGGCTCCCATCCTCATCATCAACCCCGGCGCAACCTCCACCAAGCTCGCCGTCTACGAGGACGAGCGGCCCGTATGGCAGTCCGGCGCACATCACGCACCGGCAGAGCTGTCGCAATTCCACAGCAGCATCGAACAGTATGACTACCGCATGCGCTTCATCCGTCAGCGGCTCGCCGCCGACGGCATACCCATCCGTTTTGACGCCGTCATCGGTCGCGGAGGACTGCTCCGGCCGCTCGAGGGCGGCATCTATCGAGTCAACGAACGCATGAAGGACGACTTGCGCCACGCCGCGATGGACCATGTCTGCAATCTCGGAGGACTGCTGGCCGCCGAACTGGCCGAGGAGTGCGGATGTCCGGCATATATCGCCGACCCCGTCGTCGTCGACGAGATGCAGCCCGTGGCACGCTACACCGGCATACCCGGCATCGAGCGCAAGTCCGTCTTCCACGCCCTCAACAGCAAGGCGATGGCCCGCCGATATGCTGCCTCGACCGGAAAAGCATACGAGGACATCTCCGTCATTGTCGCCCACATGGGAGGCGGCATCTCCGTCAGCGCCCACCGTCACGGCCGCGTCATCGACGTCAACAACGCCCTCGACGGCGAAGGCCCGTTCTCGACCGAACGCGCCGGAACCATTCCCTCGGGAGCACTCGTCGAAATGTGTTTCAGCGGACGCTACGACATGCGCCGGATTAAGAAGATGATCCACGGCCACGGTGGACTTGTGGCCTATCTCGGGACAAACGACATGATCACCATCGCACGTCGGGCCGAAGACGGCGAAGAGCCATGCCGCACAATCCTCGACGCCATGCTCTACACCGTGGCCAAACAGATCGGTGCCATGCACGTCACGCTCCACGGCGAGGAACATGCCGTCATCCTCACCGGAGGCATAGCCCATAGCACCTATTGTATGGACCGCCTCCGTCCGCAGATAGACTTCCTCGCCCCGGTCGTCGTCATGCCGGGCGAAAACGAGATTGCTTCCTTGGCCTACAACGCCCTCTGCGCCCTCAAGGGAAGCATCGAGGTGAAGGAATACGGCGAGTAGGCGCTTTCCTGAACAGCCGGACCGGCCTCCTGTAGACATAGAGTGATAGACGGCCTGCTGGGGAAAAAACTGCAGGCCAAGGGTGCCGCAGCCTCCCACAAGTAGGGTCGCGACCTGTCGCGACCCTACTTGTGGAGTTCTGCAACATTCTCTTTGCGTACTTCCGTATGTGCGTCTGCGCTCTCTTTGTGTCTCCGCGTCTTTGCGTTGAAAATGTTGAAAATGTTGAAAATGTTGAAAAACCGTTGGAAAACCGTCGAAAAACTGCGGCTTTGTGGTCGGGAATGTTGAGGATTATTGGAAATAAGTGTATTTTTTGCAATTTTCCTTTGCTTTTTGTTCGCTTTAAATTAAATTTTATTATCTTTGCGGACATTAAGATTACGTCTGACTACTGATTGAATTACTAACCGATGAGACCATACGACAGACCAGCCATGAGCCGCCATGCGGCCCTCCACCTCATTAATACCATATTGGGGGGGGTAAAAAAGCACGCCGATGATTATCGTCGCGCCACACGCGTTTTGCGTCCTGTCGTCCGTGTAGTTTCATCCGTTTCGTTTATCATCAATCTTATTTGCTCCATCATGACTGCCGCCGCGCGCCGCAGCCATTTGTCATGTCCGAACGTGACGCCGCTATGCGTGGCCTCCCCGTCGGTGAATCCCCTGCCCGCGACATCCGCATCTGTGATGTTGTCGCCTGTGGCATCCGTTTGTAGGGACATAATCTTGTTTTTGTCCGCATCTGCCGGACATATATTCACGTGGAAAGATGGCGCCTGTGCCTATGCCGTGGCGGACAGATCCAAGACGAGTCTGTTGAGCGTAGCGAAAAATTTGTCCCTACCATCGTGTTCCCGCGTGGCTATCTCAAATTTTGAAACAAATAAATTAACTAATAACTTAATCAAAATGAAAAGAAACTTACTTAAAACAGTGCTCGTGGCCGTGGGTTTGGTCGCGGGAATGAGTAGCGCGTGGGCGCAGGATGGGACCAAGCAATATCAATATGTTGGTGGCGTCGATTTTGAAGACGATTCTTGGTCTGCTGGATGGACTATTGGCGGAAATATTACAAATGTTCGTGGAAAAAGAACAAAAACAGATGGTAGTACTTCTCAATTTTTTCATGTCAAATCAGGTTTAGGAAAAGACCGTGATAATACATACAATATAAACAATCAAGACTTCTTGACTGCAGAAGATTGGAAACTAGAATTTGATTGGGCTGCATACACTTCTAATAAAAATAATATTGAATTATGCGTTTATGATAATAATGAGACCAAAGGAAAACTTTTTTATATTTCAGTTGGTTCTTGGGCTACCACCGCTTCTATTTGTACATCGGATGGAACTGTATTGACTCCGACATCAGACCTTGATATAGATCGGCAAAATTCAAGTACGAGAGGTGAAGATATTTCAGTAACTAAGTGGTGGCATTTCGTTCTGACAGGAAACTCTGAGAATGGCGTTTTGTTGTCAATAATGAATGCTGCTGGAAGTTATATTTTGCAAAATCAGAAGGTTAGTGAATTTTCTAATGCTTCGGGATTTAATCTTCATGTAGCTAATAATCTCTCACAAATGTCAATAGATGACATTCAATATTTTGTTTACTCAGATACAGAGGTTGTTGCTGCTCCAGAAGCACGTATTTCTGCAATAAATGGTGAAAAACGTACTGTTACAATAACTACGGCTAATGCTTCGCATAATATATATTATTATTATGGAGAAGATGCTGATAACCCAATTAAATATGAGGCGCCGATAGTAGTGGAGACCAGTGCAGAGGTTCATTATTATGCACAATCAGAATCAGGAACAAAATCAGAGGTTAAATCAATATCGGTAACATGTGTTCCTGTAGTTTTGACTGCTCCTACATATATGCGCACAGATGAAAAAACTTATAAAATTTCGACATCTCAGCCTACTGTTGACGGTTTGGTAGCTTCTCCTACTATTTACTATGCTGTAGCAGGAGAAGAAGATAAGATTGTCCCTGCGGATGGTGTAATAAATAATATTTCAAGTGATTTTGATATTTGGACTGTTTGTGAAGGATATACTTCTTCAGAAAGAGTGACAGTCGCATACGTTCCTGCATATCAGACGAAGTTGGTGTGGACAATAGACGTTAATTCATATCCGAAAACTAATAATGTAGATAATATTGCAAATGCAATAGATGAAGCTACGGAAAAAGATTTTAACGGATTGGTTGCTTATAACTTGAAGAATGTTGATTGCCCGAACTTCTATGTGGAAAATTCTACAGGATGGTTACTCAGAACTCAAACAGCTAATGCTTTCAAAGTACAATATGCAAAAACATCAATTGTAATTGATAATGTAAACACGGATAATGTCATATATATAGTTGCTGTTGATGATCAGGGCCGTTATAGAATTGATAATGTTGTTAATGGAACAGTAAAGTATAGTTATAATAACAGCGAGTATTTTATAGTTCCAAATGAAGATGGCGCAGTTACTATAAAGTTTTCACAAGGTGTATGTTTGAATACTGTTAGTGTAAATACGACAAAAGAAACTGTCACTATCCCCGGAAACGCTTTCGCTACATACTGCCCCGCATATCCTGTCGAGTTTGCAGCTGATGGCGCTATCGAGGCATACAAGGCATCGGTGGATGAAGCAAAGCGGGTGGTCAATCTGACAAGAATTTATCAGGTGGCAGCAGGTGAAGGTGTGCTGGTGCATGCGAAGTCAGGTGAGACGGCAACAGAGGAAGTGAACATCATCGCTCCTATCGCGAAGGATGCGAGCAACGCATTTGTCGGAACGCTGGAGGGCTTGATCGTAGACGATAGCAACTACGGCACGGTCTACTTCTTAGGAAATGGTAGCAAAGGTCTTGGCTTCTATAAGGCTGCAAACGGCGGAACGCTTGCTGCGGGCAAGGCTTATCTGTCGCTTCCTGCCACATCGGAGGCAAAGAGCTACAGCATCGCGTTTGGCGGAGACACAACCGGAATCAACGAGGTTGTCGCTACGGCTAAGGCCGACGGCGCATACTACACTCTGAGCGGCGTGCGCGTGGAGAATCCGACAAAGGGCCTCTACATCCAGAACGGAAAGAAAGTAATAATCAAATAATAATAATAAAAAGACTGAAAACGAAATGAAAAAGGTATATTCAAAACCTGCAATAAGTGTATTGGACATAGAGGCGGAAAGCCTGATGGCAGCATCGATAACCGCCAATGGCAACACGGGAAGCGGTGGCATCTATGATGATGAGGAGCTCAATACGGGTGGATCCAAAGGACACTCTTTCGACCTTTGGGACGACGAAGACTAATTGTAGTAGTAATATAGTAGAAGTCCGCATCTGTCGCTGACATCGTTCGGCCGGCGGATCGCGGCACCAAAAAAAAGACCGGGGTGGCATCGGAAATGGTGCTCGCTCCGGTCTTTCTGGTGTCGGCCGTTGTCGCCGGCTACGATGGAATCTGCATCCGGTGGCGGATGTCTTCAATCCTGTTCAGGCGCTCCGTGCTGTATGTCCGGCTGTGGGTGTCGACGTGGAGATAGATGGCCAAGGCCCGCTCGAGAAGAACGTTGCGGGATGGGGCTGTCGTGATGGAGGCTTCGGCATAATAGAGGTCGGCGAGCATCTCCATACGGTCGATGCGCTCGTCCTCGTGGAAACGCTCGAATGACGCCATCACGTCGTCAATGGATGACGTGTGGAAGAATTCGGAGGATCGGCCGATGTAACGGTTGTACATGGCCTGCATCTCCTCCATCTGTCGGTCATGGTCTTTCTTGTGAAGAAGAAGCTCGAGGGCTTCGGCAAATTCGCGCACCAGGCGCATGAGATAGTCTTGTCGGATCATCGTTGATGTTGTTTGTTATTGTTGTTGTCTGTCGTGGGTGTATCAAAATTCGGTATCAAAATGCGAACTCATCCGGAAGCCTTTATGTGTGGTAATCTCAGTCCCCTCCTTCCGAAGGAGGGGTTAGGGGTGGTTCGTCATACTCTGTTATCTAAAATGATGATTTATAGAATGTTATTGTTTAATCACCCCTAACCCCTCCTTCGGAAGGAGGGGACTACAGCTACCCCACTTAAAGGCTTCCGGATGAATTCACTTTTTGATACAGAATTTTGATACACCCTACAAAGATACGAAAGTTATTAGGATTGGTATGCGGCGGAGTGGTTAAATAAAGTTGGCAGTCATTATTTGAACAAAAGATTTGGCGTTAAGTCGCCCGCGCCGAACCACCCTTTTGTGGTCGCATGGTGATGATGTCGAAATGGTCAACCTACAAGCGGAATGAACACCGGGAGGGCCATTGGGAGGATCACTGGGAGGGCCACTGGGAGGGCCACTGGGAGAATCATTGGGAGGGCCACTGGGAGAATCATTGGGAGGGCCACTGGGAGGGCAGGCTTCCAGCCTGCCCAAAAAATAATATTGGCAATAATGAACGATGAGGATTTGGGCAGGCTGGAAGCCTGCCCTCCCAGTGACCCTCCCAGTGGTCCTCCCAGTGGTCCTCCCAGTGACCCTCCCAGTGGTCATTCTGCTTGCCGGTTGGCTGTTTCGCACATCAACCGCATCTCTTCCGTCAGCAAGGGAAATGGTACTTTCTCTTAGACTATCACATATTTTTGTTACAAAGTAAAGATGTTGCAAAAACCGCTGAATAGCTACCTGAAGCGGCGGCCGGTGTTAAAAATACGTAAAAGATGAAATAAAATATGTCGCACGTGTATTTAATAATGAGAAAAAGCGTAATTTTGCAGTCCGATTATTTCGGGGAACTCTTAGAGCCCCTATGGATTGTGGTGTTAATAGTTGTGTCTTTGGCCGGGCACGACGGTTAGTGAATCCGCATCCGGACGACAGTCGGCCGGAGAGGGACGACCTTTCGGGCGGAATGTCGTGAGAAAGAATTGAGAATGTTTTTTAGTAGTAAAAATTTAAAAATTAGTAATGAACACTTTAAGTTACAAGACTATTTCCGTTAACAAGGAAACAGCTAAGAAGGAGTGGGTTGTCATTGACGCAAGCGATCAGATTGTGGGTCGCCTCTGCTCAAAGGTCGCTAAACTGCTCCGCGGAAAGTACAAGCCTACTTTCACTCCCCACGTGGATTGTGGAGACAATGTCATCATCATCAACGCACAGAAGGTGGTGTTCTCCGGTAAGAAGGAGACAGACAAGGTGTACACCCGCTATACTGGTTATCCCGGTGGTCAGCGTTTCAACACGCCCGCACAGCTCCGTACAAAGAAGGACGGCGCAGAGAGAATCATTCGTCATGCCGTTAAAGGTATGCTGCCCAAAGGCCCGCTCGGTCGCAGCCTGATGAACAACCTCTACATCTATGAGGGTACAGAGCACAACCACGAGGCACAGCAGCCGAAGTCAATTGATATTAACCAGTATAAATAAACGATAGAAACGATGGAAGTAGTTAATGCAATAGGTCGCCGTAAGAGTGCCGTGGCACGTGTTTACGTCAGCGAAGGAACAGGCAAGATTACGATAAACAAGAAGGACGTAACGGAATATTTCCCTTCAGCCATCCTGCAGTATGTGGTTAAGCAGCCGCTGGAACTGCTCGAGGTTTTGGAGAAGTATGACATCAAGGCCAATCTCGATGGTGGCGGCTTCACAGGACAGAGCCAGGCTCTGCGTCTGGCCATCGCCCGCGCACTGGTCAAGATCAACGCCGAAGACAAGAAGAACCTGAAGGATCATGGCTTCCTCACACGTGATGCACGTGCCGTTGAGCGTAAGAAGCCGGGTCAGCCGAAGGCTCGTCGTCGCTTCCAGTTCAGCAAGCGTTAATACATTATTATATATATACCATATTATATATATAGTGTGTATGTATCGCCGTGGACAACACAGGCTGAGACGAAGCACGCATAAGTTTAGTATCTAAACCGCAGGGACCCGGAGAAGAATGGTGGGTGGTGAATGAAGAGTGGTGAATGGAGAATAGGCTCCGCCGTTCGTACGACCAGACACAGAGACAACTCGTAACTCAACATTCAATATTCGTAATTCGATTACCGTGTGGTTGATTCTAAGAAAAGAATAAAAAAGAAAGTAAACAACAACATTAAAGAAAAGAACAATGTCAAGAACAAATTTTGATATGTTGCTGCAGGCCGGCTGCCACTTTGGCCACCTGCGCCGCAAGTGGAACCCCGCAATGGCTCCCTACATCTACACAGAGCGTAACGGAATCCACATCATCGATCTTCATAAGACCGTAGCCAAGATAGACGAAGCTGCTGAAGCCCTTAAGCAGATAGCAAAGTCAGGAAAGAAAGTCCTGTTCGTCGCTACTAAAAAACAGACAAAGGAAATTGTTGCCGAGAAGGCTGCAAGCGTAAACATGCCTTACGTTATCGAGCGTTGGCCGGGCGGTATGCTCACCAACTTCCCCACAATCCGCAAGGCAGTGAAGAAAATGGCGAACATCGACAAGCTCATGGCTGACGGTACATACTCTAACCTCTCAAAGCGCGAGTTGCTTCAGGTGACACGTCAGCGTGCCAAGCTGGAGAAGAACCTCGGTTCTATCGCTGACCTGACCCGTCTGCCCTCTGCCCTCTTCGTCGTTGACGTAATGAAGGAAGGCATCGCCGTTAAGGAGGCTAACCGTCTGGGTATTCCCGTATTCGGTATTGTCGACACCAACTCTGATCCGAAGAACATCGACTTCATCATCCCGGCCAACGATGATGCTAAAGATAGCGTAGAGACAATTCTCGCTGCTTGCTGCGGTGCTATCGCTGAAGGTCTGGAGGAGCGCAAGGTAGAGAAGGCTGACGAGAACGCCGCTCAGGCTCAGGCTGAAGCCGAGGCCGCTGAGGCAGGCGAGGAGAAGCCCAAGCGTGCTCGCAGAGCTCGTAAGGACACTGAGTAAAATTATTAATTATTAATTATTAATTTCAAAGATAAGACTATGGCAGTATCAATGGCTGATATCAAGAAGCTCCGTGCTATGACAGGCGCAGGTCTCGCAGACGTGAAGAACGCCCTGACAGATGCAGATGGAGACTTCGACAAGGCTAAAGAAATACTTCGTGAGCGTGGACTCGCCATCGCAGCAAAGCGTAGCGACCGCGTCACATCAAACGGTTGCGTACTCGTGAAGGTCGCAGACAACTTCGGTGCCATCATCGCCTTGAAGTGCGAGACAGACTTCGTTGCCAACGGAGCTGACTTCATCGCCCTCACACAGGCTATCCTGGATGCCGCTGTCGCAAACAAGTGTAAGACTGTCGAGGAAGTGAAGGCTCTCACACTCGCTGACGGACAGAACGTGCTGGATGCAGTCGCACAGCGCTCAGGTGTCACCGGCGAGAAGATGGAACTGGACGGCTACAGCTATCTCGAGGGTGAGAACATCGAGGCTTATGACCACATGGGCAAGCACACTCTGGCTACTATGGTTCAGACGAACAAGTCTAACGCTGAGGCCGGTCACAAGGTTGCCATGCAGGTGGCTGCCATGAAGCCGGTTGCACTGGATGAGGCTTCCGTTCCCCAGAATATCATCGACGAGGAGTATAACGTCGCTGTTCAGAAGACAAAGGAAGAGCAGGTTGAGAAGGCTGTCGTCGCAGCCATCAAGAAGGCCGGCATCAATCCGAACCTCGTTGACTCTGACGAGCATGTTGAGTCTAACATCAATAAGGGCTGGCTCACACGTGAGGAGGCTGATAAGGCTAAGGAAATCCGTGAGAAGACCGCTGCTGAAAAAGCTGCCAATCTGCCCGCTCAGATGATAGAGAACATTGCCAAGGGTCGTGTCGCAAAGTTCTTGAAAGAGAACTGCCTCGTTGACCAGGAGTTCCAGTTCAGCGACGGTGACAAGATCACTGTTGCTGCATGGCTTAAGCAGCAGGACAGCGAGTTGAAGATTGTAGACTTCAAGCGCTTCACCCTCGTGGCTGAGTAAAAAGGAGATGTTTATGTCTTCGTTGCTGCGGAGGCATAACCGGATAGACAGAAAAGTCGGGAAGACAGCCGCAGGGCTTCACTTCCTGACTTTTCTATTTCTGGGAGGGGAGGAATTCTTTGAGGAGGGAGGAGTGTGGAGTGAGGAGTGAGAAATGCTTTTGAGGCGGAAACAAGCGCGGAAGACCATTCCCCCTCCTCCCTCCTCTCTCCTCCCTCCTCGGAAAAACAAATCACACTATATGAAGATATTTGCAACAGGAATGAACTATATCCAGCACAATAAAGAGCTGGATGGCGCGTTATATAAACCAGAGAGTCCCGTGATTTTCATTAAACCGGACTCCGCACTGTTGAAGGACGGGAAACCGTTCTTTATCCCCGACTGGATGGGACAGATTGACTACGAGACAGAACTCGTCGTGCGTATCTGCCGCTTGGGGAAGAGTGTTCCGGAGCGATTTGCCCATCGTTATTATGACGCTGTGACCGTCGGCATTGATTTTACGGCTCGCGACTTGCAGAAGAAACTGCGTGAGGCACGTCTGTCGTGGGATCTCTGCAAAGGCTTTGACGGTTCGGCGGTAATCGGCGAATGGATCAGCGTGGACAAGTTCCGCGACATACAGGCCCTCCATTTCCACCTTGACATCAACGGTCGTACAGTGCAGGAAGGGTGTTCGAGCGACATGCTTTTCCGAGTGGATGAGATAATATCTTACGTGAGCCGCTTCTTTACGTTGAAGACGGGCGATCTGCTCTTCACCGGTACGCCGTCAGGTATAGGTCCGGTAGCGATTGACGACCATCTGGAAGGATATATCGAGGACAGAAAAGTATTAGAATTCAATTGCAAATGATGAGATTACGTATCCTGATGATAGCCGCATTGATTGGCGGCACGTTGAAAACAGCAGCACAAGGCTTCTTCAATCTGACTTCCGAGCAGGTCAGGATAGACTCTCTGTTACCATATTTTACTTACATCCATGCGTTGGAGGGCAATTATGCCGATTCAACTTACACCGTGTCGATAGACTATCCGGAGTTCATTCCCATGACACGGGCCGACATTGAGCGTTATCATTTGATTACGTCAGACACATTGCCACCCATGCCGGAAGTCCTTAGTGCCGTCACGGTATCGCGCAAGAAAGGTTCATTGGACATAGCGTTGATGCCGCTCGTCTTTCGTGACGGTAAATATATGAAGCTCGTCAGCTTCAAACTGACGGTCACGTCGACACCGCGGGCTTTTCACGACGGACTGACATCAGATGCGGCACGTGACATCATGTCGTCTAAAGCGCCGCGTCAACAGGCACGGGCCGAAAGGTATGCGACCCATTCCGTGTTGCGTAGCGGCGACTGGGCTAAGATCAGAGTGTCCCGCAGCGGCGTGTTTCAGATAACGGACGAGCTGGTGAGGCAAGCCGGATTTTCCGATCTGTCGCGTGTGAAAGTCTATGGCTATGGCGGAGCGCTTCAGCCGGAAATACTTACAGACAACTATCTGCGTTCGACGGACGACTTGCAGGAAGTCCCCCAATGTATTGTTGACGGGCGTCACCTGTTCTACGCCCGTGGACCGGTGTCATGGACGACATCCAACAATCGTACGCGCAATCCTTATTCGGATTACGGCTATTATTTTCTTACGGAGAGCGAAGGCGCTCCACTCACTGTCGATGAGCAGACTTTCATCGACGGCTTTTATCCCGACGGCATACATTTTAATTCTCTTTACGAGGTTGATGACTTCGCGTGGTATCACAGCGGCCGCAATCTCTATGACGCGCAACCATTCACTCCCGGTGTGTCGCGTAGCTATGAAATCCCGGCCGCCGGTTCTCCGGGCAGCGGAATGATTATTGTTGCGATGACGGCAGACGCGGCTTCCACCGCACAGATAAGCCTCAATGGAGTCAATGTGGGCACGGTGGCCGTGACCGGCAAGACAACAGAGTATATCAAGGCATTGGGAGCACGTGCCACGTTCAGCGTCAGCAATATCTCTTCTTCAAACGCCGTTACCATATCGCAGACATCCGGAGGGACAATGCGTCTGGACCATATAGTCATCCACTGTGCCAATCCATGCGGAAGACCCGACCTGCGCGGTTCGGATTATGCCTCGCCGGAGTTCGTCTACCGCATAACCAATCAAGACCACCATGCCGACGGCCCGGCCGACATGATAATCCTGCTGCCCACCGGTCAGAAACTTCGTGCGCAGGCCGAGCGTCTTAAGGAATTGCATGAGACCCACGACGGAATGTCTGTGCGCATCGTTCCGGCCGACGAATTGTATAATGAGTTCTCCAGCGGCACACCCGACGCGACGGCCTACCGCCGTTATCTGAAGATGCTCTATGACCGTGCGGCGACCGACGAGGACATGCCGCGCTATTTAGTGCTTTTCGGTGATGGCGTGTGGGACAACCGTATGCACACCGCAGCCAGCCAAGGACTGTCGCCCGATGATTTCCTCTTGTGTTTTGAGAGCGAAAACTCGTTCAGCGCAACAGACAGTTATGTGGCCGAAGACTTCTTCTGTCTGTTGGACGACGGAGAGAGAATGCAAGAGACAAACGGCAATTATCTTGGCAAACCGGATATTGCCGTGGGTCGTTTCCCCGTGCGTAATGAAGAAGACGCCCGTACGATGGTCGACAAGATAGAGACATATCTGACCAAAAAGAATGCCGGTGCATGGCAGAACACCATAGTCATGATGGGAGACGACGGCAATGACAACATCCACATGAAGGCAGCCGACGATATAGCAAAGATGCTTGAAGAGACAAATCCCGCCTTTGATGTCAAGCGCATCATGTGGGATGCTTATGAACGCACGTCGTCAGCCACGGGCAATACATATCCCGACGTCTCACGTCTCGTCAGACAGTATATGACGAGCGGCGCACTGATTATGAATTACTGCGGCCACGGTGCGGCCGACATGATTTCCCATGAGAAAGTCATCGGTATCAACGATTTCCGTTCCATCGCGTCGGCCGGTCTCCCGCTTTGGGTCACAGCTTCATGCGACATCATGCCCTTTGACAGCCATGAGGACAACATCGGCGAGGCCGCGCTGTTCAACAAGAACGGTGGTGCAGTAGCATTTTTCGGTACGACCCGCACCGTATATACCGATCGCAACGAGCGCATCAACACCGCTTTCACCAAAGAGTTGTTCAACACAGCGGCCGACGGCCTCCACAATTCCATCGGAGAGGCGGTGAGACTGGCCAAAAACGCTCTTGTCGCACTCATACCGGGGACGTCAAACAGTTATCCGGATGCCACTCTCAACAAACTCAACTACAGCCTATTGGGCGATCCGGCCCTACGTCTTGCCATCCCCACGCTGACCACCGTGATAGACCGCATCAACGACACACCTGTCGATACGGACACCCCGATGCAGTTGAAGGCCGGCATGCAGGTCACGGTAGAAGGCCATGTGGAGCAGGGCGGACAGAAAACCACGGGTTTCAGCGGAGTCATATCCACCAATGTGCGTGATGCCATCCAGACCATAGAGTGCCGTTTGAACAACACATCCGATGAAGGCGCATCGGAAAAGTTTGTCTATCGGGATCGTCCCAACAGCATTTTCAAGGGCAGCGATGCCGTGCATGATGGCAACTTCTCCTTCACCTTCGTCGTTCCCAAGGACATCAGTTACAGCGAAGACGCCGGCCAGATGATAGTCTTTGCCATCACCGACGACCATACCCTGACAGCCCACGGCTATACCGACAACTTCATTCTCAACGGTTCGGCCGACTTCAATCCCGACGAAAAGGGCCCGTCGATATACTGTTATCTCAACACCCCGTCGTTCACCAACGGAGGAATGGTCAACACGACCCCTTACTTCTACGCCGAGCTCAACGACGACGACGGCATCAATGCCGCCGGAGGCAGCATCGGACACGACCTTCAACTGATTGTCGACGGTGACATGCAGACCACCTATACGCTCAACGACTATTTCACGTTCGACTTCGGATCCTACCGCAGCGGCCGTGTCGGTTTCAGCATCCCGCGTCTTGCCCCCGGCGACCACAAACTGCTGTTCCGCGCGTGGGACGTGCTCAACTATTCGTCCACGGCCGAACTTGCCTTTACCGTTGTTGAAGGCAAGGAGCCGACCATCGTCGACGTCGACTGCTATCCCAACCCTGCGACCACCCACACCACCTTCCGCATCATCCACGACCGTATCGGCAGTTCCGTCGGTGCCGTGCTCGACATCTACGACATGTCCGGCCGCCATCTGTGGTCTCAGGATGCCGAGGCCATACCGTCGGACAACACCATGACCATCGGCTGGGACCTCACTATGGGAGACGGCCGTCGCCTCGGGACTGGAGTCTATCTCTACCGCGTGCGGCTCAACTGCGAGGGCGGCAGCTATGTGTCAAAAGCAAAGAAACTCATCATCTTAAGCAATAAATAGCGCTGTTGCGCCGTTTAAAGATTTGTGACCATCAAGTAATTATACCGCAAATATAACCGTATATATATCTTACATAGCCAATGAAGAATAACATCAGATTAGCAACGATAGTCGTCTGCCTCCTTGCCGCTCTCTGCGTGTCGGCACAGGACAAGAAGAGCCAGTTCAACCCCGTCGACCACGCTGTCATATCCCAGACCATCGCCCCCGACGCCCGTGCCGCCGGTATGGGTGACGTGGGAGCGGCCACAGACCCTGACGTCAACTCCCAGTTCTGGAACCCGGCCAAATATCCGTTCTGCATCAGCCGTGCCGGCGTGGCGCTCAACTACACCCCGTGGCTCCGCCAGCTGGTCAACGACATCGACCTCGCATACGTAGCCGGCTACTACCGCATCGGTGATTATAGCGCCGTGTCCGGTTCAATACGCTACTTCTCGCTCGGAGAGGTGATGACCTCGCTTGACGAAAACGCCATGACGGTCAAACCCTACGAGATGTCCATCGACGCGGCCTATTCGCTCATGCTCAGCGAGTCGTTCTCTCTTGCCGCCGGCATCCGTTGGATCTATTCCGACCTGCGCTACGACTATACCGAAGACTCCGCTCCGGCATCAGCCTTTGCCGCCGACCTGGCCATGTACTACAATAAGTATCTCAACATCGGCAGCCGCGAGTGTCAGCTCGGACTCGGACTGAACTTCAGCAACATCGGCAGCAAGATTTCCTATTACGGCGACGACCGCAGCCAGTTCCTGCCGGCCAACATGCGTCTTGGTGTCTCGCTGATGGTCCCCGTGGACGAATACAACCGTTTCTCCATAGCCGCCGATGCCAACAAACTGCTCGTGCCCACCGTTCCGAAGCAGAACGAGGGAGAGAGTGCCGCCGACTATCAGGACCGCGTCATCCGCGAATACAGCGACGTCGGCGCCTTCTCCGGCATATTCAAGAGTTTCAGCGATGCCCCCGGCGGTTTCAAGGAAGAACTTCAGGAAATCCAGTGGAGCGTCGGAGCGGAATATGTCTATCACGACCAGTTCTCCATCCGCGCCGGCTATCACCACGAGAGCGAAAACAAGGGCAACCGCAAGTACTTCACCGTCGGCGGCGGTTTCCGCATGAACGTCTTCTCGCTCGACGTCGGCTACGTCATCTCTACAGCCCAGAGCAATCCGCTCGACCAGACCCTGCGTTTCTCCTTGGCATTCGACATGGACGGCATAAAGGATCTGTTCAGTAGGAGATAAATTGGGATAAAGGAAGCAGTAATTAATAATTCAGAACTAAGAATCAATATAAAAAATGAATATAAGGGTTGGCTTCGGCTTTGATGTCCACCGCCTCGTCCCCGGTCGTGACCTCTGGATGGGCGGCATAAAGATAGGCCACAGTCTCGGCCTGTTGGGCCACAGTGACGCCGACGTGCTCATCCACGCCATCTGCGACGCGCTTCTCGGAGCGGCCAACATGCGGGACATCGGTTATCACTTTCCCGACACCTCGGCCGACACCCTCGACATCGACAGCAAGATACTTCTCCGCAAGACCGTCGGCCTCATAGCCACAAAGGGATATGCCGTCGGCAACATTGACGCCACAATCTGCGCCGAGCGGCCCAAGATGAATCCCCACATACCGGCCATGAAGGCTTGTCTGGCCGAAGTCATCGGCACCGACGAAGACAACATCTCAATCAAGGCCACCACGACCGAACGTCTCGGTTTTACAGGACGCGAGGAGGGCATCAGCGCCTATGCGACGGTGCTCATAGCAAAGGTTGAGGGCTGAAGAATGAAGGGCTAAATAAAATCAGGAAGTAGAATATATGAGGG
This sequence comes from Prevotella sp., assembly GCA_017483185.1. Lineage (GTDB taxonomy): Bacteria > Bacteroidota > Bacteroidia > Bacteroidales > Bacteroidaceae > Prevotella. Next base: position 32,000 of record JAFULM010000032.1, read on the forward strand.
TGTATCAATCTGCTTCCCCCGCATTTTGATACACCCTCTTTATTTTCTTAAAAAGGGGAAAGTTCTTCCGAGGGTTTCCGAATTTAGGGGAAACTTTCTGAAAATCTTTCCGTTTTTGAAGGAAACATTTTTATGCCCCTACGCGTGCCGTACAATATGACGGGGTCTTCCGAACAGCTGTGATTGCGAACAGTCTCAGAGTTTGAACGTCATGGGAAGCGTAAATCTCACTGCGACAGGCTGCCCGTCCTTCTTTCCGGGTGTCCATCGCGGCATGACTTCTATCAGCCGCATAGCCTCCTTGTCTATAGTCGGGCTTATGCTTCTCACGACTTTGGCATCCGTCGCCTTGCCGTCCTTATTGACGACAAAGCTCACGACAACCCGTCCCTGCTCATTGTTGTCTTTTGCCTCCTTCGGATATTTTGTGTTCTTCGACAACCATTCGGCCAATCCGTTGTTTCCACCGGGGAACTCCGGCATCTTGTCCGGGTTCAGCTCCACCGTCTGCCCATCTTGTGCGGTTTGCTGCTTCACCACCTTGTTTTGCTTCACCTTGTTTTGCTTCACTTTGTTTCGCTTTTCCACCACCTTGGCTTGTACTACCTTAGCTTGCTTCACTTTGTTTTGCTTTTCCACTACCTTGGCTTGTACTACCTTGTTTTTCTTTTCCATCACTTGTGTGGCGGCTGTCCGTGCGTCGACCGTCGCGACGTCCTGAGCCGCGGCAGTGCCGCATCCGCCAGCCAGCAGAATGGCGGCAGTCATGATTTTGCAAATTGACATTCTCTTCATTCTTTTATATTTCTGTTGATACCGTTTGATCTGTATATCGTAGTGGCAAAGATACATAAAAATCTTTACTTTCCTGTTGTCAATGGATGAAGAATTTTGTTTGGTGGTGGAGTGTGCTAAATATGTTTGGATTGCTGTAATATCATGAATTATATTTATCTTTGCAATGAAATTCAATCATTTAAGGACAATGGCAAAGATTACTGTTCAAAATACTCAAATTACAGTTCTGCAATGGGCAGAACAGGATTATATTTCTCTTACAGATATGGCTTCAGCTAAAGAGGGAGATAGTAGGTCGGCAGACATTATAAAGAATTGGATTAGGAATCGCTATACGATTGAATTTCTTGGGACTTGGGAAATAATTCATAATTCTGATTTTAAAGTGGTCGAATTTGACCACTTTAGAAAAAGTGCAGGATTACCTTCTTTTGTACTTAGTGCATCGGAATGGATCGAGTGTACAAACGCTATCGGGTTGATTGTGAAAAAAGGGCGTTATGGTGGCACATATGCTCACAAAGATATTGCTTTTGAGTTTGGCTCAGCAATCAGCGTCCCTTTCAAACTCTATCTGATTGAAGAATTTCAGAGACTGAAAACAGAGGAGTTGCAACAAATTGGTTGGTCGGCAAAGCGCGAGTTATCAAAGATAAATTATCGAATACATACGGATGCGATTAAGCAGAATCTAATTCCTGTTGAAATAACTCCCATGCAAGCAAGTGTCATTTATGCCAATGAAGCTGATGTGTTGAATGTGGCAATGTTTGGGATGACAGCAAAGGAATGGAGAGAGACTAATCCAGAATTGAAAGGCAATATTCGGGATTACGCCACTATCAATGAACTTATATGTTTGTCCAATATGGAAAATCTTAATGCGGTATTTATTGAACAGAAAATGCCGCAAGGAGAAAGACTCGTAAAACTCAATCAAATAGCCATTCATCAGATGAGTGTGCTGGAAAGTGGTGATAATGGTGAAAGGAAATTGTTGAAATAATCCTGTATGTCCGGTATTTTGAGTGATATATCAATTAATACCGACATAACAAACCCATCTGATTTTGGCGTCACAAAACTTCCGCAAGTAGGGTCGCGACCCGTCGCGACCGCCTCGGTGTGACAGTCCCAACTCTATATAAATGAGCGGATGTTAGATGTTTGGGCTTTCATCTCGTAGGCACCCTCCCCTTGGGGAGGGCCGGGGTGAGGCCGTCGTTATTGTTAAAAATCGGAAGAAACTTGACAAGTGCCTCTCTGTTTTTGAAGAATTTGGAAACAAATCTCCCGCGGCCCGAAATTCTTTAAAATTTCGCGTGCATCGTTTAGCCGTTGAGTAACAATGCGTTACGACGGAAACCATGAAAGTGTGCAATGATTTCGGCCGAAAATCTTTATTTTCCTGTTGTCAATGGATGAAGACTTTTGTTTGGTGGTGGAATGTGCTAAATATTTTTGGATTGCTGTAATATCATGAATTATATTTATCTTTGCAATGTAATTCAATCATTTAAGGACAATGGCAAAGATTACTGTTCAAAATACTCAAATTACAATTCTGCAATGGGCAGAACAGGATTATATTTCTCTTACAGATATGGCCTCAGCTAAAGAGGGAGATAGTAGGTTCTGACTAATAATATATTTTAAACAAAACTTAATAATTAAATGATTATAAAAAAAATACTATTTTTTAGTTTTATTCTTTTTTGTGTTTCGTGTACAAATGAAAGTTTTGAAATGAGTAATTCATGTCAACAGAATGAAATGTTGATAAAGAGTGAAAAATTTCATATTAATGAATCAGAGGCGATTGATATAGCAAATCGTTTTTTTAGAAATACGACACGCTCTAAAAGTCTTGATTTTAAAGTAGAATGTGTGAAAAACAAAAAAGTAGAATCAACAAGGAGTAATGTTTATTCACATGACACCCTTGCCTACATTCTTAACCGCGGAGACAATGATGGTTTTATTATTATATCTTCCGACAATAGAATTTTTCCTATCTTAGCATTTTCAGAAAGTGGAACTTTTAAATATAAAGAAGATTATAACGATGTCGTCTATGCAAATTTCATTTCACGATTGGATGAGCGTTTAAGAAGTGTAGAAAATAGCGATTCTATTGTTCAAGTGCCGGAAGGTTTCCCCGTAGGATGTATGAAATCATATCCAAAAGTTAGTTATACGTGGACACAGACGTCCCCATTTAATAACTGTGTAGTAAAGGATCATCCCAATTGTCTTGCCGGGTGCGTTGCAATAGCAATGGCTCAAGCAATGGTTCATTGTAAAGATACTCTTGTATATAAGAAGCAGGAAAGTGGGGAACCTGTTGATAAAACATACAATCTCAAAATGATTCGTGAGGCTTTGGCTGATCCGGATTCTATACCTGTAACATACGATAGTGCGATGGATGAGGCAGCAGAACTTGTGTATCAAATTGGACATGACGTAAAAATGAATTATGGTACTACTCTTAGTGGGACAGATTATAAGTTGATGACGCCACTTTTTAAAGGTCTTGAATTTATTGTTAGAGAACCGGATTTTACAGAATATACCGAAAATAGTCGTGATATAGCAAATAGTTTATTGAATGATGATATTATATGTGTTGTTGGAAAGGGGGGACCATCAGGAGATCGTAACAACCATGCTTGGATTATAGATGGATGTGAGTTTTGTTGGGCCGAAAATCGTCCACCTTATCATAATGTTACTAATCTTTTCTTGCATTGTAATTGGGGCTGGGGAGGAGACTGTAACGGTTATTATTCAGGATACTATTTCATGACAGATGTTGAAATATATTATACATCATATATGCTATATCTTACAATAGGAAAGAATGCCGTGGTCAAAAGTTATTTTGATATTTTTTGATGGGAGTCATTACAGTTCCAAAGTTTAAGTATTCTTATCATAATAAGAAAAGATTTTTTATTAATATGAGTAATATATGAAACAGAAACTCCTAATCCTCCTCTGTCTCTTCGCCATATCCTGTCCGTCGGCTGACGGACAGAAATGGGACTTTTTCATTTCCTTTTTCAGATGTACGGCTCCGTTGACAGGAACAAGCGGCGTTAATGACAATATCGGGCTTGCGTTCCATGAACGTCATTTGAGGGGATGTAACGACACGCTGACAGTGACGACCCGTTATGACGGGTGGACGGTGGACAGCATCATGGCATACGAAAGGACTCACAGTTCTCAGGTATATCCCGTTGGCGCAAGGATGTTCTATCTGTCCCGTAAAGACAAGCGGCGTATCGCAAAGGGAAAGCCTTTCGAGAAGCCTTTCAGATGGCTGGCATTGAAGACAGAAAGGCAGAAACTGGCTTTTGCGGCGACACCAACATCGTGGATCGATCGGAGGGCAACGGTATATCTTCATAAAGATGATTATAGAGATAGCATAATAGTTACGAAAGGTACAATGCCGGTGGGTGTCCCATCCATTAATTTTGTCGGTCCGATAGATTTATACCCGGAGAGTTGTGTCTTTCCTGCCGGTGGCGGAATATTTGATGTAACGACCAAAAGAACGACATGGTGGGTTGAGAGTATATCTGTTTCGACCAGCAATGATTATCCTATCGACATTCGCACATTCTCGCAGGAGGAGAAAGACGACAGAGTGGCAAGGCAGGAATGTGAGGCTGAGTTTGAATGGGTTCGGCTGGAAAACAAAGGCAAGGAAATCAAGATAACCGTCCAACCGAACACGACGGGAAAGAACCGCTATTTCCATATAGCGTTGAAATGCAAATATATTACAGCTAAGGGTGCGGAATATATACATACCGATACGTTTGATGGAAAGCAGGAGGGATAATACCGACATAACAAGCTCATTTGTATTTGGCGCCACATAACTCCCGCAAATAGGGCCTCGACCCGTCGCGCCCGCCTCTATGCCAACCACTTCAACCCATTGAGAGTGTGTGATATACATGAGCGGATGTTAGATGTTTGGGCTTTCATCTCGTAGGCACCCTCCCCTTGGGGAGGGCCGGGGTGAGGCCGTCGTTATTGTTAAAAATCGGAAGAAACTTGACAAGTGCCTCTCTGTTTTTGAAGAATTTGGAAATAAATCTCCCGCGGTCCGAAATTCTTCAAAATTTCGCGTGCATCTTTTTGTCGTTGAGCGTCAGTGTGTTACGACGGAAATCATGAAAGTGTGCAATAATTTCGGCCAAAAAGTTTTGCCGTAAGGGCCTTATTGCTTTGCAACGGGGCCCTCGTTGCATCGCGACGGGGCCGCCGCCATCATGCAACGGCGTGCTTGTTGCGACCCCGCGGGGCCCTTACGGCTCGGCCGCGGGATTTTTTTTGTCCGAAAACGGCGTGCAAAACTCAAAATCGGGGCCACGCCGTCGTTTTTTTGAGCGATTGCGAAGTGTTAAATTTCGTGATATTATCATTACATAATCCCTCCCCATATCTCGCCGAAATGATGCCGTAAGGGCCTCCCGACACCCTTCGGTGGTGTTTTTGTCGCTCGCGTTTAACTGTTCTTAACGTGTCGTGCCGCTTTCCGACACCCGTTCTTCCCCGTTTTCGGCACATTTTCGGTCGACAGTCGCGGAAGCACCGGAATTTTTCTCGCTCATCGTCTTGATTTTCAGTCGGTTGTGAGAAACGCCTCATTCCTCCGGAAACAGCTGCGATTACTCCGCGGCGGCGATGCCAGCGAGTCGGGCGGCGTGCCGGCCGTGCCTTTGCGTTCTTCCGTATGTGCGGCGGCGCCTTCTTTGCGCCATTGCGTCTTTGCGTTTAAAGAAGGAGTCTTGACCGGCTTGCGTGTGTGGTATCTAAATTTATAGACTGCGCGTAATAATAAAACCGCCGCTTTGGCGTTATATTAAAGGTATGCGCATCATACGTTCCATAATATATCTATCCGTCATCACGGCCGTCATCGTGTCGTGCGGGGCCGACGCGGCCATGAAGAAAGGGGACAAGTTTTATGCCCTTGGGGAATATTATGACGCTTCCGTGCAGTATAAGAAAGCCTATTCGGCCACGCCCGCCAAGGAGCGTGCCACGCGCGGAAAGCGTGCGCTGAAGCTCGCCGACTGCTACCGCCGCATCAATTACGCCCAGCGGGCCATCGCCGCCTACAACAACGTCCTGCGCTACGGTCAGGCCGACAGCCTCACCCACCTCCATCTGGCTCAGCAGCTGATGAAGAACGGCAGCTACAAGGAGGCCGCCCGCCACTTCCGGACGATGCTCGACAGCGTGCCCGGATGCCGCATGGCCGAGGTCGGGCTGCGTTCGGCCGAGATGGCGCCGAAGTGGAAGGAGGCCGGATCGCAATATACCGTGAAGCGCGAAAACTTCTTCAATTCGCGCCGCGCCGACTATTCGCCCATGCTCGCCGGCGACAACAACGACCAACTCTATTTCACCTCCACACGCAACGACGTCAAGGGCGACGAACTGAGCGGCATCACGGGCACGAAAAACGGCGACATATTCGTTTCGACAAAAGACGAGAAAGGCAAGTGGACAAAGCCCGAGGACATCGACACCGAGCTCAACTCCGCTTTCGATGAGGGCGCCTGCTCGTTTACGCCCGACGGCCGGACGATGTATCTGACGCAGTGTGTGACCGACCCGACCTATCCCCGATATGCCCAGATCTGCACGTCCTCGCGTGCCGACGCCGCATGGGGCAAGGCCACGCCGCTTCAGGTCACGCGCGACACGCTCTCGAGCTACGCCCATCCGGCGGTCTCGCCCGACGGACTGTGGCTCTACTTCACGAGCGACATGCCCGGCGGACTGGGTGGTCTGGACCTCTGGCGCGTGCGGCTGACGACCAGCGGACTGGGTGGCGTGGAAAATCTCGGTGCGCCGATCAATACCGAAGGTGACGAGATGTTCCCAACGTTCCGGCCCAACGGAGACCTCTACTTCTCCTCCGACGGCCATCCCGGCATGGGAGGACTCGACATATACATCGCCCGTCCGGACACGACGGCCGGCGGTTGGACGATCGAACATCCCGGATATCCGCTCAACTCTCAGGGCGACGACTTCGGCATGACATTCGAGGGACTGCTCAACCGCGGATACTTCTCATCCAACCGCGGCGACGGCAAGGGCTGGGACCACATCTACAGTTTCGTCAATCCGGAGATTGTCCAGACCGTCAAGGGCTGGGTCTACGAGCAGGAGGGATACGAACTGACGAACGCTCTGGTCTATATGGTCGGCAACGACGGTACGAACCTGAAGTTGAGCGTCAAGGGCGACGGCTCCTTCACGCAGCAGATAAGCCCCAATGTCGACTATGTCCTGTTGGGAACGTGCAAGGGCTATCTCAATCACAAGGAACAGCTGCGCGTCGAACCGGTCACGGAGTCGACCGAATATGTCCTCCAGTTTCCCTTGGCGAGCATCACCGCGCCCGTCCTGATAGACAACATATTCTATGATTTCGACAAGGCCACGCTGCGGCCGGAGTCTACCGTGGCGCTCGACGAACTGATAAAACTGCTCAACGAAAACCCCAACGTGACCATCGAGCTGAGCGCCCACTGCGACTACCGCGGTCCGGCGGCCTACAACAAGCTCCTCTCCCAGCGTCGCGCCGAGGCTGTCGTGGCCTATCTGACGGAGCATGGCATTGCCGCCGACCGCCTTTCGCCCGTCGGTTACGGCAAGGAGAAGCCGAAGACGATAAAGAAGAAGTTGACCGAGCGCTACCCGTTCCTCAAGGAGGGCGACGTGCTCACGGAGGAATTTATCCTCACGCTGAAGCCCGAGGAACAGGAGATATGTAACCAGCTCAACCGCCGCACCGAGTTCATCGTGCTCCGCACGACCTACGGCATGTTCGACAAGGAGGGCAACCTGACCGCCCCGCCGAAGCCGAAGGAGAAGGAAGAACCCGAGGAAGACATGTTTGAAGACCTGTTTTGAGGGGTTGGTGGATACAAAAGAGAATGGAATGTCAAAATAATGCCATGAATACGGTAGGGACATATTCTTGTATTTGTCCGCTTGTACCACACCAACATCATCATGTTTGTTGGGCGGACAAATACAAGAATATGTCCCTACTGTGTGTTTCTTCTGTATTTTGATATACTTTCCGGTTGTTTTAAGCGCCTCGCGGCGGAGAGAGTATTAAGAGATTTTCCTGTTGTAATCTTTGTTTTTCAGTTCTATCGGCATGCTGTCTAATCGGTGGCAGAACCAAAGTGCGCCCAGAGTGACGCCCGTGGAGAGCAGAATCAGGTGGGTGATGGCGTCGATATCGAATGTCGGGAGCGTGCGCATGAGCACATACAGATAGGTGGCGGGCTGTTCCCAGCCATGTCCCATGACGACCATGACGATGCCGGCGACGACACACACCGCCGTCCACAGATGCGTCAGCCACCGGCGGCGGATGTTGTCGCGGCGGACTTGTGCTGCCATGCGGCTGCTGTCTGCCGGCACGGGCCGTGCGGCAACAACCACGGTCGGTTCTTCTGCCGGCAGACAGGCCATCAGATGCTCCGTAAAACCGTCGTCGGCAATCTCCTGCCGGGCTGCTTCGGCGAACAGTTGCGCTATCAGTTTGTCTTCATTTTCTGTCATATCCGTTTCTTTTCAAGTATTCCGCCAGCTTCTCTTTGCCTCTGGCCAAGTGTGATTTGATTGTGCCTTGCGGCATCCCTGTGATCTCCGCTATCTTGTCGATGGGCAGTCCGTCGACGAGCTGGAGCGTTATGCACGAGCGTTCGACGGGCTTCAGTCGTGCCAGAGAGTCGTAGATGTCCATCCGCAGCGTGCCGCCGTCGCTGTCGTGAGAAGGCCGGGAGGCGACAGTGGGGTCGATGTCGTCCGTCGGGCGGTGGGCGCGGATGTAGTCGTAGAAGACATTGTAGGCGATGCGGAGCAACCACGTGGAGAACGCCGCCGTGCCTTTGAAGTCGCCGATGTGCAGATATGCCTTGACGAATGTGTCTTGTGCGAGGTCGTCGCTCAGCTGGACGTCACCCAAGGTGTGGTTCCGGAAGAACCGTCTCACCGTCGACTGGTGGCGCATGACGAGCCGGCCGAACGCCTGCCGGTCATGGTCCCGGGCCGCAAGGGTGGCAAGATATGTGTCGCTGAAAGCCTCCATATTATGTCTTCCGTAGTCAGTCAGTTATGTGTCTGTCGCCACCGGTCATGCCTCGGGGATGTCGTCGTTGTCTTTAGGGAACTCTCTTCCGTCGTATTTGTCGCGTCGGCGTGCCGTCGTGCGGGCGATGACGGCCTGTCCGATGCCGTAGCAGATGACGAGACAGGCGATGCCTTTGCCCGTGTCGAAGCCCATGAAGGCGAACAGGCAGACCAGTCCGAGACCTGTGAAGATGTTCTTTATGCCCTTGCTCCACTGCTCGTCGTCGGTCTGATGCCGCCGCGACACGATGTCTTCGGGTATCTTCTGTCCGTTCTTCATGGCCATTTCGGCCAGTTGTATCTTCTGTTTGCGGTTCTTGTAGATGAAGTAGCAGATGACGGCGATGACGGCCACGGGCAAAAAGACGAAGATGATGAGGATAATGAGCAGTGTCCCGATCAGTCCGTCGGCCAGCCAGTTGAAGCCTCGGGTCATGCGGTCCATGCCGTCTTCGTCGATGTTGAACTGATAGGATTGGGTCGTGGCGGAGTCCGTGTCATAGACTTCGGTCGTGTCGGAATATGCTTCCAGCTCGTCGTCGCTGTCTGACGTCTGTGCAGCTGTGGCCGTCAGACTGCCGGTCGGCGTATTGTTCCGCGTGGCTTTGGCTGCCGTTGTCGTCTTCTTTGCCTGCTTTCCGGTTTTGGCGGCGCCTTTCCCGTCGCTCTTGTCGGTCGTCGCGTTGTCCTTTGCCGTCGTCGCGTTGTCCTTGTCGACAGTCGTGGCCTCCGTCTGGGTGCGCGGAGTGTGGCGGTGTGACTGTGCCGTGGCTATGGTATGCCCGGCGATGAGTGTTGTCAGAACGAGTGTTATGAGGTACTTTTTCATGTCTTATATGTCTTTTCTGATGTTTATTGGTTTTGTTCGCAGTCGGTTGTCGGGATGTCCGGGTGGCCCGTTCGGGATGCCACCGTCAGCGTCCGACGTTTTCCGTTGCGTCTGTATGTTTGACGTAACAGCCTGTTGATAAGTTGCAAAGGTGCGAAAAAATTTTTATCTTTGCGCATTGTTAAAGCGAAAAAGAATGAAAAAGCCAAGTGAACAGACTCCCGATGAGGCCCGGCCGGTGGCTCTGCCCGCCGCATTTGCCGACCCGACGCGCCGCATGATGGGCGAGACCATGTTTGAAAACTTCCTCGACGCCCTGTCTGAGGAGCCTCCCGTGAGCATCCGTGTCAACCGCCGGAAGACCTCGTCAGTGCCCGCCGATGATGTCACGGACGGCCGCGTGGAGTGGTGTGACGGCGGCTATTATCTGACGGAGCGTCCCGACTTCACGTTCGATCCGCTCCTGCATGCCGGCCATTACTACGTTCAGGAGGCCTCGTCGATGTTTGTCCATCGCGTCCTCACCCGCTATTGTGGCGAGTCGCCCGTGCTGATGCTCGACCTGTGTGCCGCTCCGGGAGGCAAGTCGACGGCCGCAGTGGCCGCTTTGCCGCACGGCAGCATCCTCATGACCAACGAACCGATACGGCAGCGGGCGCAGATATTGATGGAGAACATGCAGAAGTGGGGCTGTCCGGACGTCATCGTGACCAACAGTTACCCGCGGGACTATGCCCGTTCGGGGCTGATGTTTGACGTCATACTCTGCGACGTGCCGTGCTCGGGAGAGGGCATGTTCCGCAAGGACAGCGGCGCAATCGGCGAGTGGAGCCCGCAGAATGTGGACGCTTGCAGCCGGCTGCAGCGTGAGATAGTGGCGGATGCGTGGCGCTGTCTGCGCCCCGGAGGCCTGATGATATACTCCACGTGTACATACAACACGGCCGAAAACGAGGAGAACGTACGTTGGGCGTGCGACGAACTCGGTGCTACTGTGCTACCCGTAGATACGGACGACGAGTGGGGCATCACTCCCTCGCTCCTCCCCGGCTTCACCGCGCCCGTCTGTCGCTTCATCCCCGGCCGTACGCGGGGCGAAGGACTCTTCTGCGCCGCGCTTCGCAAGGGTGGGGAAGGGGAGCCTTGTCTCTCGACCATATCGTCTGTCTCCCAACCTCAGAAGAACGGCAAACGGAGTAGCCGGCATGGCGGTGACGACACCGTACGACTGCAGTCGCTGGTCTCTTCGCTCGTCGCCGGCCGTGACAAGACTACCACCGGCCATGACAAGGCTGCCGCCGGCCATGACAAAGTGTCAGCCGCCCGTCAGTCCGCACTCGGGGCCATTCTCCCGGAGGACTACCGGCTCACCGCCGCCACTCTCGACGCCGACCCGTCCCGGCCATCCCGGTCGGCCGAGACGACGCTGATAGCCCTTCCCCCGCGTCTCGTACCGCTGTATGAGACGGCCGCCCGCTCGCTGCGCATACTCTCGGCCGGTGTCACTGTCGGCCATATCAAGGGACGTGACGTCATCCCCGACCAGTCGCTCGCCCTCTCGACGGCCCTCCGACAGGATGCCTTTCCGACCGTCGGACTGACTTACGCTCAGGCCGTGGCCTATCTGCGCAAGGAGACAGTGACCCTCCCGTCGGACACACCGCGTGGCTTTGTGCTTGTCACATTCCGCGGAGCACCGCTCGGTTTCGTCAAGAACATCGGCACGCGGGCCAACAATCTCTATCCGGCGGAATGGAAAATAAAGAGCACCCATGTGCCCGACGAACCGCGGGTGATGGGAAAGGAAGAAGAAACTGCGCCGAACGACACGGTAACCGAATGAAAATCGTGTAATAAAAACATTCCGAATTTTAACACTTGAAAATCGCTCAAAAAAACGGCGTCGTCGCCCCGATTTTGCCATTTCTGCTCCGTTTTCCGGCGAAAAAAATTCCGCGGCCGTGCCGTAAGGGCCCCGTTGGTCCGCAACGGCGTGCTTATTGTCTTGCAACGGCGCCTCCGTCGTGACGCAACGGCGGCCCCGTTGCAACCCCGTAAGGGCCTTACGGCAAAACTTTTTTATCGAGATTATTGCACATTTTTATGCTTTCCGAACGTAAAGCGCTGACTGTCAGTCGATAAAGAAAACACGCGAAATTTTGAAGAATTTGCGCCCGAAGGACGACTTCGCGGAGAATTTGTGTTAAAATGAAGGCCTTTTGTCAGAATAATTCCGAGTTTTTAACATTTCAGTAAAGGCCCGCCTGAGCCTGCTCGACAGTAAGACTTAAGGAACCTCACGTGCGTCGCGATGGGCTTTTTTATCCTTTTCGGTTGCTATTCGGAAAAAACTTGTTATTTTTGTAGACCAAAAGCAAATGATATGAAGAAACTGTATGTCGAGAACTTCGGCCCTGTGAAGAGGGCGGAAGTGGAACTCCGTGACGTCAATATGTTTATCGGCGAACAGTCGGTAGGCAAGAGCACGCTGGCCAAGCTCATCACAATATTCACGGACAGGGTCAGCCTCTGCGGTCTGATGGCACGCGATGATAAATGGTGGCAGCGCCAACTCAAGGAATATGGGTTGGATGTGTATGCGGATACCGACTATACAGTGGCATATGACATGACGGTCGGAAACGTTGAGCTGCACATCGGAAACAGCCACGGAGAGTGGTCGTCATATCTGAAAAAGGACGGGAAAGAGCTTACTGGCAAGAAGGAGAGAATGAATGAGATAATGGACCTCATGCCATTGCGGAGGTATGACAAAATCGTTCCTGCCATGCTGAGCTATAAAGAGGCGAAGGGTACACAAGAGACAATAAAGCATTTCTTGTCTGTCATGAGCACGTCGCTATATATTCCCGCCGAGCGTATCGTCTATTCGGTGATTTCCAATCTGTTTGCGGCATTGTCACTTGCAGACTCGTCGGTGTCGCGAAACCTGTTGCGCTTCATGGTCGACCTGCAAAATGCGAAGTCGAAATATCCCGATTACGCCATTCCGATGTTCGGCATATCGTATGCCCATGAGGGCACGGACGATTATATCGTGCTCGACGGCAATCAAAAGCGTTTGCCGATTGCGGCAGCCTCGTCCGGCATACAGTCGACGATGCCCTTGATGATGGTGCTTGACTATGCCATTCAGGAACGCGAATATTCCACGTTTGTGGTAGAAGAACCTGAATGTAATCTGTTTCCGGAGAAACAGGTGGAACTGCTGAAATACATTCTTGCCAAGGTGAAGGGTGGCCATCGCACGCTGACCATTACAACCCACAGTCCCTATCTCCTGTCGGCCATGAACAACTATCTGTTTGCCGGCAAGATGGTGGCAGACAACGGCGATGACGTCCGCACGGCTGTGGCTGAGATATTGCCGGCCGATTGCCTGCTGATGCCGGGCGAGTGTGCCGTATATTCACTCGGCGAGAGTGTCAACGGTGACGGCACATACTGTAAGTCATTGCTTGATGAGGCTACGGGTATGGTCGACTTCAATGCTTTGGACAGCGCGTCGGGCCTCATGGACAGTGAGTTTGATGCGTTGCAGGATGTCTATATACGTTTTAAGTGCAAATAGCGGGGCCTATGGACTTCACTCCGATTGTGCAACTTCGGTTGCGTAAGGCATTTGATGACAACGAGAAGTTCAAGGCAGTCAAGTATGATGAGGATTTGCTCAACGAGCTGTTTGAATGTGACAGTCGAGGCCGGCTGTATGTGTATGACGATAGTGTGGCCGGCCATTCGGTCTTCTTGCATGACACCGACGGCATCGGACGTGACAAAGTGTTGTGCGTCAAGAACCCCGGCGGCCATGAAACATTCCTTTGGCATATTGACGGCGTGCTTTTTGCCAAGGACAGCAAGTGCGATTGTGCTCTGTTGACAACGGCCAATGTGCATTTCATAGAGTTTAAGTCAAATGCTGCCAACAAGACTCCGCAGGCCATAAAGGATAATTATGAGAAAGCGAGCCGCCAGTTGCAGCTCACTTTTGAGGAGGTGCGCGACCGATGTCGCCGGGTCGGAGTTGAGATAACGGATGTTGTCTGTGTGGATGCTTGTGCCGTCTTCAACCGCAGCGTACCGCGCAATAACGCCCTAAAGAAAAATCTGTCGGTGAAGTTTCTTGATGCAACAGGAATAAAACTGCACTTCTCCGACGAAATGACGGTATGACAGAGACCCACACGAGGCTCTTATTCTCCCATCTGCAGATGCCTCATCCGATGGCCGCCCCACGTGCTGTCGTTCACGTATCTGAATCCCACATTATTATATAGCCGCTCCGCGCGCGGGTTCCCCTCGTCGACGAGCAGACCGAGCGGGCCGCACCCCATCTGTCGCGCCTTCTCCGCTGTCGCCTTGAGGAGCAGCGTTGCGATGCCGTGGCCGCGATAGGCGGGCCACACGGCGAGTGAGTCGAGATAGAGCTCGCCCGTCTGAGTCTCCGGTTCCATCGCGCTGTGGTCGATGCCGAAGTCGCGGATTGCGCCCTCGATGAACCTCTGTCGCAGTTCCATCAGCCGTGCGCCGTCGTAGCTGACACTGATGCCGGCGATGCGGTCTTCACGTGTGTCGACGGCGCAGATGGTGTTTTCGTAGCTGTATTGCGTGTCGCGGTCGGCGGCGAGGCGCGTTATGAGCCGATGGAAGTCGTCGAGCGTGTGGTTCGGGCCATAGAAGTGGCGGCAACATTCGTCGGTCATGGCCATGATGATCAGTCGTGCAATCTCGGGCGCATCCTCCGGTCGGCCGGGGCGCAGGGTGATGTTTTCGTTCATTTTTTGTTGTTATTAGACAATTGTTACTTGATCATTTGTTGCAAAGATAAAGCCTATTTTATGCAAAGATAATGCAAACGAGCGCAATGTGAACTTGTTCACGTATTATTCGCAAGCTCATCAGCACGTGCCGAGCGCAGCTTATCTTATGCAAAGATAGCCAATTTATTCCGAATAGTCTAATAAAGGGGCCTTTACAGAGGCTTTTATTGTTTTTTATGACATGCGATCCCGTGAAGTCGGGAAATAATCTCTACCTTTGCAAAGAAGTGCTTGCGTGCGGCCGATGCGCTGAAAGCAGCCGCCATTGCTGGCACGGTTGTTGCACGAAGACGAACGTATAAAAACATAAAAGAATATGAATTACAGTGATTTTGGCGTTGAAAGCGCCTCAAGAGACAGAGAACTCTATCTGTCCGCCGCATTTCCGGCACTGATGAGAAAGGTATATCTGTGGATGACGATGGCCCTCGTGATAACCGGTTTCACGGCTTATGGCGTGGCCACCAGCCCGGCGATATTGTCCGCCATACTGATGAACAAGATGCTCTTCTTCGGTCTGATCATCGGAGAGTTTGCCCTTGTCATCGGCCTTAGTGCCGCCATCAACCGTCTGTCGTTGTCGATGGCGACGCTGATGTTTGTGCTATACTCCGTCATCAACGGTGCCACGCTGTCGGTGATATTCCTTGCATACACGATGTCGTCCATCGCCAACGTGTTCTTCATCACCGCAGGCACGTTTGCCGCGATGGCTTTCATCGGTTATACGACCAAGAAAGATCTTTCGGGCATGGGCAAGATGCTGATGATGGCGCTCATCGGCCTGATCATCGCCACCGTGGTCAACCTCTTCCTGCGCAGCACCGGTCTGCAGCTCATCGTCAGCTACATCGGTGTCCTGGTGTTTGTCGGACTGACCGCATACGACACTCAGAAGATCAAGCAGATGCTCATGATAGCTGAGGATACGGGCGAGACAGCCCAGAAGCTGGCTCTGCTGGGCGCGCTGTCGCTCTATCTGGACTTCGTCAACATGTTCCTCTATATGCTCCGCATCTTCGGAAAGGAGGAATAGGACGTCACGAACCGGTTCTTGATGCAACGCAAAGAGCGCAAAGACGCAAAGATGATTTTAAATCTGCTGTAACGGGAGATTATCATTGCGTCTTTGCGCTCTTTGCGTTGCATTATCCATCCTTTACTTATAACTTCGCGTTTCAGCGTCTTTGCGTTTACGTCATATCTATTAACCGTGTTCATTTATTTACCGCAATATAATCGAAAAATTATGAAACAGCGATATCTTATTCTCCTCATGTCCTTCATTGCCGTGACGGCGGCTGCCTTCGGCGCGACACGACCGTGGGATAACGGCCGGCTTGAAGTCTCGGACAACGGACGCTTCCTGCGTCATGCCGACGGCACGCCCTTCTTCTGGCTGGCCGACACGGGCTGGCTGTTGCCCGAACGCCTGAACCGCGACGAGGCAGAACACTATCTCTCGCGGTGTGCCGAGGCCGGATATAACGTCGTGCAGGTGCAGGTCGTCAACGGTGTGCCCGCCTTCAACGCCTACGGACAGATGTCCATGACGCCGGATTTTGAGTTCGTAGGACAGGTTCGGGGAGGGCGGAGTG
Organism: Prevotella sp.; assembly: GCA_017483185.1. Lineage (GTDB taxonomy): Bacteria > Bacteroidota > Bacteroidia > Bacteroidales > Bacteroidaceae > Prevotella. The sequence continues at coordinate 48,253 of JAFULM010000032.1, forward strand.
TGATGGGAGGAGTGAGGAGTGTGGAGGGAGGAGTGAGAAATGCTTCAAGTGCAGGGGACATTTCTCCCTCCTCCCTCCACACTCCTCCCTCCTCCCTCCACACTCCTCACTCCTCCCTCCACACTCCTCCCTCCCCGAACCTGTCTTACGGCTATTGGGACCACATGGACTACATAGTCGACTGTGCCGCCCGCCACGGCATATATGTCGGTATGGTCTGCATCTGGGGCGGGCTGGTCAAGGCCGGCCACATGGATGAGGCCAAGGCCGTCCGCTACGGTCGTTTCCTTGCCGAACGCTACGGCCGCAAGAAAAATATCGTCTGGATCATCGGAGGCGACATCGAGGGCAGCGTGCGCACGGCGGTGTGGGACACACTGGCCACGACGATAAAGTCCATCGACCCCAACCACCTGATGACTTTCCATCCGCGGGGACGCACGACGTCGGCCAAATGGTTCAATGACCGCCCTTGGTTGGACTTCAATATGTTCCAGAGCGGTCACCGTCGCTACGGCCAGCGCATGGGAAACAAGCATTATCCCATACCCGACGGGACCGAAGAGGACTCCTGGATGTATGTCGATTCGGCATGGCAGCACCGTCCCCTGAAGCCCGTTCTCGACGGCGAACCGTCCTACGAGGGCATCCCGCAGGGACTCCACGACGGCAACGAACCGCGTTGGACGGCCCGCGACGTACGCCGTTATGCCTACTGGTCAGTCTTCGCCGGCTCCTGCGGCCACACCTACGGCAACAACTCCATCATGCAGTTTGTTCGTCCGGGAGTCACCGGCGCCTATTTTGCCGACGGCGACAGTCATCCGTGGTATCGGGCATTGGCCGATCCGGGCTACAATCAGATGAAATATCTGCGGCATCTCATGCTCTCGTTGCCCTATTTCGACCGTATCCCCGACCAGACCGCGGTCCGCAACAACGGCGTGCGCTACGACCGCCTCCTGGCCACGCGAGGCCAAGATTATCTCCTTGTCTACAACCATACGGGCCGCGACATGACCGTCGACCTTACGAAAATCAGCGGTGGCGAGAAAGATGTTTGGTGGATGGACCCGACCGACGGCCGGCTGACCTATCTCGGCCGTCACCCCAGTCGCGTGACGACCTTCCGCTATCACGCCTCACCGTCCGGCGTGCCCGACGGAGTGCTCATCGCCATCGACACCTCAAAGAGCTACATCGGTCGCACACAGACGTCTATCACGTCCGCTCCGGCCGCCGACGGCGAGCGCGACCTGACGGAATGACGGCGGGAAAGCGATGCGGACGTGTGTTTTTAGTTACCTTTTGTAAACACTTTTAGTATATTGGAAGTGATATAGCACCCTCATCGGGAAGTCTTTAAGTGGTCTGACCTCAGTCCCAGCCTTTGAAGTGCCGGGTAGGGTCGCGACCCGTCGCGACCGCCTATATCATTCACATTTATTCCCTGTTTGGATAGTGGCCTGTCCGTCACCATTGGCGGACAGGTATTATTTTTGGGCGTGGGATATAGGATGATTATGCGGGTGAAAAAGGCGGTCGCGACGGGTCGCGACCCTACCCGGTACTTCAAAGGCTGGGACTGAGGTCAGACCACTTAAAGACTTCCCGATGAGGGTGCTATATTAGTGTAAACGGAGATAAATCTACGCAGAGTGTAACAATATCAAGCCCCTGTGATGTTTGTACTAAATGAGTCCGATAGTCATCATTCTTTACAAAACATGCTTTTGAAAAACCTCCGAAATTCAGTATTCCACACCCCAACGAGGCCCTCCTTGCATGCCGGCGTCTCCGTCCGGCATGCAAAAAAACAACGGGAAACCTCTTGCCGCGACCCCGTAAGGCCCTTACGGCTTCTAAATTTCTCAAAACTTCGCGACTTTTTGATGCCCGAAAAAGAGCAAAAGAGCACCCCTCGGCTTGCCGTAAGGGCCCCGTTGGGTCACAACGGCGTGCTCCCGGCATTGCAACGGCGGCCCCGTTGCAACACAACGAGGCCCTCGTTGCAACCCCGTAAGGGCCTTACGGCAAGCCAATCTGCTCCCGACGTCATCTCCTCTCCGTGACAAAGCTGACGCTATCGCACGTAAGTATCTGAAACAGAGTGTTATGCAAAAACTCCGAAAAACATGCACTGAAAACCCCTCAAAATTCCCCCGATTCTTACGCCCGCGAGATTTTAAAATTTGCGCCCACGTCCGAAAAAATTTCAAAAGTCCCCCGGATTTTTGCCCTTAAATTCAGAATTTTCCTGACAGCGGCCGATTCATGGTTGTGAAGATGTGTCTAAAAAAGGATATTCTTCCGGCCAAGAGCGAGCGAATGATTTCACTGTGCTGATAACCAAAGGTTTTGCATCTTAAACCAAATACGGGATTTTTTGTAGAGGAAAATGGAGACAAATTGCTCCATTATTGAAAATATACCTCTTCAAGGAGCGAATTTATAGGATTTTATTGCTACCTTTGCCATGTCAGTTGCGTTTTTATTATTTTTAGAACTACACACTAAGATAAGTGAAAGGCCCCTGACGTGATAAAGCGACAATTAAGTAGTATAACCAGTTAAAAAGGAGGTAACAAACGGAAAACGACAAAGGATAGAGACGCGAACGCGGATACCGGTGGCGCATCTGCTGTCGGTAGAAAGTTGGGGAGAGGAAATCCTCAAACCTACAACAAAAAAACAAAACAATAAAAAATAACCGAAAAAGCGTTTCCATTCTGTTTTACTTGAAACGAACATATATTTAAATACGATATTGAGCTTTTAGCTCTTGTTCTCTTTATCTTGAAACCGCCAAAATTTCAAACGTATGAGAACAAGCAGACTGGAAGTTCACGCTGATTAGGCGTGGACTATTCTGTGCTTGTTATACGTGAAGGTCACTTGGCGGTACCTAAGATAAAGGCAAGCAAAAAGAATGGTGCACGCCTTTTTCATAACCAAAAAGAAAAATGAAAATTAAATTACTTGTTTTATTATTGCTCTCGTGTCTTACGACAGGAGTTGGGGCAAAAACCGTAATAAATGTAGATATACTTTATTATTTAAATGATAACGATAAAACGGCAACGGTGGTGGGCTTAGACTTCAATTACCAAGAAAATCTTGAAATACCATTAGGGTTTAGTTATAGCGAGAACAGCTATTCACATAGTACAAGTAAATATTATACAGTGACAGGTATAGGAAGTTCTGCTTTTAAAAATAAAATTTGGTTGGAAACAGTTGCAATTCCCAAAACAGTGACGGATATCGGAGAAGATGTTTTCTTTGGCTGTATTTAGAAGGGTGTAATCAACCGCATATAATGAGAAATACCTGTAAATAAACCGTTGATTATCAGTGATATTTTAATTTTAATACTTCGCAGTCAGTTTTTGGTGCTTCGACATTTTCCGCATAATTTTGTGACGTATTTCTATCGCGGTGAATGTACGGGGCTTTATTTTTGCCACAAAATTCAAGTCCGGTGACAAAGGTTGACAACGGTTCACAAACAGTGACAAAAGACTGGACGAAATGCGAAGGTTGTCACAAAAGTTAAGCAGGTTGACGATAGGCGACAATAGTTGACTTCCGTTCACTTCCCGATGGAATACACAGAAAAGAGTGTAAAACATTAAAATAAGGGAAGAATGAAGAAGACAAGAAAATGCGCATTTTGCGGCAGTGAGTTCACCGCCAACAGCGGAATGCAGAAGTATTGCTCCGTCAGTTGTGCCGATGAAGCCAAGAAAGAGAGGAAGAAAAGGAATGAGGATTTCCTCAAGGCAGCAGAACCTGTTATAGGACTGAGGCAGCAGGAGTACCTCACCTTCTCCAAGGCGGCAATCCTAATGGGCTGCTCGCGCCAGTACATTTATAAGCTCGTGTCGCAGGGCAAGCTGAAAGCCTCACGCATCAGCAGCCGTATGGCTTTCATCCGCCGTGCCGACATCGAGAGGATGCTGAAGGGCAACCCTTATAATAAGGTAGTGTTCGGCAATCGACCGAAACCAACAATTCTTAAGCAGCGTCAGAAGAAGCAAGAAACCGTACCCGTTTCTGACGAGCCTTTGACCTATCTCTCCGGCGAGGAGGTGATGTCCATTTATAAGGTAAAGCAGATGTGGCTTTACACCACCGCCAAGCGCAACCAAATACCCATGTGTCGCATTGCAGGAAAGAACTACTACAGCAAGCATCATGTGGAGGACTGTCTCGGTCTGACCGTTGACACCTCCACTATCACAGAATGGCTCACTACAGACGAGGTGTTCAAAGAGTTCGGCATGAAGCCAACCGCCATTCGTGCCTACGCATACCGCCACGGCATTCCCACAAAGAAGGAATACGGCATCACCTATTATTCAAAGACACACCTCGCGGAACTACGACAGATGGACTTGATAACAGATGAACGGTATTGTACCGTGGAATATGTATCAGAAAAATACGGATTGTCCAAAGCGAATATTCACCATATCACCAAAGTTTATGGCATAGAGAAGAAGAAAGTGGGTGTGAGGAATCTGCTACTTCGTGCCGATGTAGAACGTGCGATGGCGGAAAGAGCCGCCAAAGGGTTATAAATAGCAATGATAATACGTTTATCTGTCAATTATCATCATTAACTGCTATCAACGGCATATCATTCAGTTCCTTTGCACCGTGGAGAAACGCTCCACCCTGTAATATTCATCAATAATCATAAATAATAACTATGAGTAATATCTGTAAGACCGTGAACCTTTACACACGGAAAATCAAGGGAGGCAAGATGCTGTCCTACTTTCTCGACTATTATCCCGGCTACCGTGACGAGACCACCAACAAGGTGCTGCGCCACGAGTCGCTCGGCATTTACATCTACGCTCACCCGAAGACACAGCGCGAGAAGGACTACAACGCTCGACTGTCGGAGAAAGCCGAGGCCCTGCGTTGCCGTAGATACGAGGAGATTGTAAATGAGCGTTACGAGTTCTTCGACCGCAACAAACTCAACGGCAGTTTCATTGACTACTTCAAGAAGTATGCCGGGAAGAAGAACTCACGCTATGAGCAGGCGTTCCTGCACTTCGACCGTTTTACAGGTGGTAAATGCACCTTTGCCGAAATCACTGTGGAATTGTGCAACAAGTTCCTTGAATATCTGCGCACCACACATCAGGTAATCCATACCAAGCGCAAGCTGCACACTAATACCATAGCCAGCTATTGGTCCGCGTTTCTTGGCACGCTCCATGCCGCCCATCGTGACAGGAAGATAAAGGAGAATCCCTGCCCTTATCTGGAACGTGCCGAAACTATCCCGACCGACAAGGTGGGACTGTCAGCTGATGAACTCATACGGTTGGCAGAAACACCGTGTGAAGTTCCTATACTAAAGACCGCCTTCCTTTTCTCCTGCCTTACAGGACTGAGGAAGAGTGATATTAAGCCATTCACATGGGAAATGATACAGCCCGAAGCCGACGGCACTCTCTATATCACCGACCGTATGCAGAAGACAAAGCAGATTGTCCACAACCCGATAGGAGACGAGGCGCTGGCATTGATAGACAACGGTAAAAGAGAGGGACTTGTGTTTCCCGGCTTCAATGACAACATGACGCAGACAGCACTCAAGCAATGGGTGAAGGCAGCGGGCATCACCAAGCACATCACCTACCATTCAAGCCGCCACACCTTCTGCTCTCTGCAACTTCAGGCAGGGACAGACCCCAATACCGTAAAGGAACTTGTCGGTCACAAGAACCTCACCACCACGCAGCAGTATCTTGACAGCGTTGACAGCAGGAAGAAGGAGGCGGCAAACCGAATCACGCTGAAACGCAAATCGGAAAAATAGCTTATTAGAGAGTAAAGCATACATTTTCAATGATTGGAGTATGATTCTGAGTATGAAATCATACTCCAATATTAATTTGTCATAAATTGCTGCGTTTATCTGCGACTATTTTCGCATATACCCAAACTGGCATAATAACTTTGCTGTAAATAACCGTCAACGAGACGTAATATCGAACAATAAAACAAATATAACACATGAGAAATTTGAGTACGATTATCAGCAAAGAAACCTGCCTTTTCTATGGTCTTCCTGGCACAGCCATCCTTGCCGTGTCACTCATCCTGTCCTGCAAAGTCGGCAATGACTTCGGAGGAAGTACGTTTGTAAACACTGTTTCCTTCTTTGGCTGCAATGCCCTGTTATGGCTGTTGTATCTGGTATTGTTTCAGTATCTGCCTGTTGACTTGATGAGGGTTTGGTCATCAAAGACGAGACCTAATGTCACAGAAGCAGTTGGAACGAGAATCGCTAAGGAGCAGGTTAAACATCCTGTTGCCACCGTTCAACCGATGACTGCCGAAGAATACAAAGCCCACTGTGCCGAGTTTGAACGCAAAAAACAGGAGGAACACCAGCTGCTTGTAGATAGCATCATAGATTATGTTGGCAGAATGATGTCTCCCTTTATAGAAATGCTGGAGCTTGACCTGCTCCGTAATGAGATACGTGCATGGTGCGACAATCCGAATTATGAGCCCAAACCTGTCAAGTTGAAATCAGTCCATGAACACAGAGACAAGCTGAAAACAGTCTCTTTCAAGCATTTTGTCTGGAACATCGCCGCGAGACTCGGATTTGAGAACGGATATTCCGGCAAAGTACAGGCTAAGTTCATCAAAAGGCTGTTCCCCAACGAGCTTGCGGACATTGAGGTGATTTCACTGGAAAGGAGTCTGACAAGCTCGCCTGATGACGGACATATCAAACTCGACAGACCCGTACACACGGATAATTATATCTTCCACTTTTAACCACAACCATTTTACTCTAATTTTTGCAATATGATGCGGGGGCTCTTACGGGCCTCCCTTTTTGTTATATGCCATTCCATTTTTATGCCATAACGCCCTTCTATTGCTTATTGGTTGCCATATAACACGCTTTCTTATCCCATTTTATTTCTCTTCCCTCCTGTTTTTACCCCTTGTTTCTTGATAGTGCAATTATCCTGAGTTTATCTGGCGATTACCGTCAATACACCGTATCACAGGTATATCATTCAGTTCCTTTGCCGCTGGTTTTAAACAAAAAATGATATGCAAGAAACATTGACATTCAACGACCTCCCGCAGGTCGTGGCCGAGCTTCGGGATGAGGTAATCGGCATGAAACAGATGCTTACCAGTCTGCAAAAGGAGAAGGGACAACACAAGGAGAACACTCACCGCCCAATGTCTGTGGAGGAAGCAGCAGATTATCTGAAGATACCGCTTCGCACCCTCTACATGAAACTGGGCAACGGTACCATTCCTGCCACAAAGCCTGGCAAGCGGTATGTCCTTTATCAGGATGAGCTTGACAAATGGCTGGAGTGTAACCGCAAGAATCCTGTACCGCTAACCGTGGAGGAAGAGAACGCTGCCATACTTGCTGCAAACAGGCGCAAGCCAAACAAAGCGGATTGGAGGTGAGCATGGAGAACAGTACAAAAGAAATCAGTCATGACGTGGCTGTCAGTCTGTGGAAGAATGCAGTTCTCAGCGTGGAGACGGAGTGCGAGCGTCAGCCGGAGGTAATTATGGTGAAAGGAGTCTGCATCGGCACTCTCGGCAATTTCAGCGCATCCACAGGTAAGGCGAAGAGCAAGAAGACTTTCAACCTCTCTGCCATTGTCGCCGCCGCCCTGTGCGACCGTCCCGTGCTGTGCTACACAGCCTCGCTCCCCGACAACAAGCGAAACATCCTCTATGTCGATACGGAGCAGAGTGCCTACCACTGCCAAAAGGTGATGAAGCGCATCCTGCGTCTGGCAGGGCTTCCTGAAGACAAGGATTGCGGACGACTGCAGTTCCTTGCCCTCAGGAAGAACACACCAGAGGAACGCCTCGCCATTATAGATGTAGCCATCAGAAGTACAGAGAATCTCGGTCTTGTCATCATCGACGGTGTGCGTGATCTCATCTACGATATAAACTCCCCTGCAGAATCATCCCGCGTCATCTCCAAGTTGATGCAGTGGACGGACGAGTACCAGCTGCACCTGCATACCATCCTTCACCAGAATAAGTCGGACGACAATGCCCGAGGGCATGTGGGAACAGAACTCAACAACAAGGCTGAGACTGTCATGCAGGTGGAGAAGGACAAGGCTGACGGCAGCATAAGCGTAGTCGAGGCCGTGCATATCCGCAGTATGGACTTTGAACCCTTCGCCTTCCGCATCAATGAAGAGGCGATGCCGGAACTTGTAGCGGACTACACGCCCTCTGCTGTCTGTGTGGGCAGACCGAAGAAAAAGCCTTTCGACCCATATAAGGAAATCTCAGCCAAGATTCACCTTAATGTGCTGGAACGGGTCTTCACGGTTACCACCTGTTATAACTACGAAGCTTTCTGTAATGCGCTGAAGAATGCCTATCTGGCAGAAGGGGTGAAGCTCAACTACAACAAGGTCGTCGATGTTGTCACCTTCCTTCGCAAAAAACGCATGGTGTTACAGGATGACAAAAAGAAGTATATCGCCAATCCCGAAGCCCACTATTGAAAGCACATTAAACATTCAAGTTTACTTGACTTTATTCTCAGGGCATACATAAAAGAATTATCTAAAGTGAAACATTAAAAGAAGTAAAAGCATGAAGAGACTTATCTTCTCAGAAGACATTTTCCACACATTGGCGCAGATGGAAGACCAGGATGCAGGACAGATGGCAAAAGCCATAGCTTGCTATGCACACGATGGTACACAACCCAAATGGAGCAACACCATACTGATGGCATTGTTTTCCCTGTTCAAGAAGCAAATCGACATACAGACAGACTTGGAAGAGAGAAGGCGCATCGTCAACAAGGAAAACGCAAAGGGGAGGAATAAACAGAAACCAAAGACAGCGAAGACGACTTTGCCAATAAGCAAAACAGCCAAAGAAAGCGAATCTGCAATCATTCCCTGTAAAGAGTGCGAACCGCAGCCAATCGCTGCGGGATACACTCCCTTTGAGCGAATTGCGGCAATCTATCCCAAAGTGGACTCCTCTGAATCCTTTCGCAAGAAATCGCGGGAGTTGTGGGAATCGCTAAGCGAAGAAGAAAGACAGGAAGCCATCGGCTATGCCAGCGAGTTGAAGAACAATCCCGATGAAACAGCAGAACTCGGCTATCTCCGTCAGTATCTAACCGCCAAACCATGGAAGAAGAGATCTGACACATATGACTGATGTGTCTGGCATGGCTGTTTTTTACTGGAATCGTGTTTTTGCCACTTGCTAATGCCTCCATTCTCGGCAGCTCGCCATCAATAATCGGTAAAACAATCATGGCAAGGGACAGGAAGTGCAGTGTACACCGCAATCCGTCTCTTGCCATTTCCGTTTCTGCGTTGGGCTTGCCCATTGTACGGGAAACGTATATCAGGGGTAGCCTAATCCCCCGACCGCTCTCAAAGCATCGGGAGACTGTCCATACAAGCAGCAAGCTGGGGAACATGGGAATGTTTACATTACGACACTATTTTGCAATCTTCGCTATTATAGCAGCTCTGATTTATAGTCATTTACCAACCACCCAATATCCATTCTTTTTACTGCCAATTCTTTTCAGCACACCTATTCTTTTCAAATACGCAATCTCACGTTTAGCTGTAGCGTCAGATAGTCCTGTTTTCATACATAAACTTTCCTTGGTTAGAGTCTTGTCTTCGCGGAAATTCTGCAGTATCATACTCTGTCTTTCGGTCAGTTTTATTGGGTCATTTATTGGGTCATTTATTGGGTCATTCTCAAAAAACAAAGTCAGTTTTACCTGCATCAGTTCTGGTTGTTCAATCAATTCGGGCTTTATCCAATGCTTTTCATTCCATGCGTTCAGTATGAGTGGAAATCCTGATCCAAGGTTCTCTCCATAGCCAATCATGCGGAACATATTCTGCATTCTTTGGTTACGTGCCTTAGATTCTCCACCTTGATATATCTGCTCTAAGGGAAGTTTAAGCAAGCCCGGATTAGTGAGAACGATACGGTCATCATACTTCTCAATTCTCAGAATACCATTTAGCATAAGGTCGGAGTGAATAATCATGTTTGTAACCGCTTCTCTCACTGCCTTATGCTGTAAGGTATCATCCTTACGTATCATTCCCTCCATTTGAAATGGGCGTGGTAGGTCAATAGTCAACTTTGGAAGCACCATCCGCACGAAGTTATATAGATTATTCTCCCACCTTCCATCGTAGGTGAGGCGGTCGCTATAACGCTGCTCTCCTATGAGGTGAGACTTATCGATATAGTCCATCCGCAGATTATCAAACCTATCACGTATCGGCAGACCTTTTCCAAACATCAGCAGCCCCGCCATTGTAAGTCCTTCAATTCTTTCTTTTCTGTCAATGGCATAGCCACCTAATTGCAGAAGAAACTCCTTATGCCCAAGATTATTCCAAACATGGTCAGGGTTATCAGTCTTGAACATGATTCGGTAACTCTCTAATGTAGGGATATCGATGTCATCCATCGTGTAGTTTTCCAATATCAGCCTGTCGTTTCCTGCATCATTGGCATCACGGAGCATCATCTTCAACTCTTGTTCTGAACAATGATAATCACCTTCATGATTGCGCTTGAACGTACCTCTTGATAGGTTGTTATTGATGTATATTGGGCGCATAGTCGCTTCTGCACGTGGCACATTTATAACTACAATACTTTTGCCATCTACATCTACAGTCTGCACGTCTTCATCACGGAGCAAATTCACATTTACCTTTTCCCTGCTGTTGACGGTATTCCACAAGTCCTTACGAATCTTATCGGCATCTTCCACACCGATGATTTTAAAAACGTTTAGACTTATCCTGCTCTTCCATGTGTTCTACAACACCAAGCAGGATTGTCATTATCTAGTGGCATTGAGATTGATTATACATTGTGCCACATGAAGTATCATGTACGATTGGAAAAGCCTAACAAAATCGAGAAATATGCTCTCTGTACATCATTATATTCCCCGTTTATACTCTTTCACAATATCCGTCACGTACTGAATAAACTCCTTATTGTCATCTACATACTTATCTGATAATGTCGTGAGGTTTGTCAACTCTGCTATGATGTTTCCTTTATTTCCCGCATACCTTTTTTTATCAGCACGTTCCTCTGCCAATTCTACTCTGTACAAATGGCATGTTTCTATCGTAAAAATTCCTTTTTTCGTCTTCCCTTTATATAAGATATCTCCTAATAGTTCTATATGGTCAGAATAATTGTCATATAATGGATGTATTATCTTGAATCCATTACTCGTTTTAGGATATTTTTTTACTCTAGAGTTAGTAAGGACTTCAGTAGTTCCTTTATATTCATTACAAGATGGACAAGCTACACATAAGTTCTCTGGTAAGAACATCCATTGTGGATGTTTATCTTTATATACGATGTGCTCTATATGCATTGGAACACAAGCCAAAGGGACATGAATTCTGCAAAATGCACATAACTTGTTTTGTTTATTATACATATCTTTCCTAAGATTCTTCTTAAATTTCTTGATATACGTCTTTCCAGAATCCCAGTCTTTGGCAACGAGTCCCATATCCTTATCCTCCAGCTCTCTAATAGCTTGGTTTTCTTCCGCAGTAGGCTGATATGGTTCTTGAACAATAAAATCTTCTGTCTCTGTCATGGCTCATTATTTATATGCTTCCACAATTGTATTCAGAATCGACTTCATTGGGTCAATATCACTTAAATGCGTGGATATTTCTTGCAATTCCTTCAATTCATCTGCTACCTCTTCTGGCCTGATAGAATTATTCCCCATTTTTTCAAGTAATTTTCCAATGCGTTCACCAAAATAGCGATTCCTATCTGTTGCCGTCTTAAAAACTTTCAGTAACACCTCTTCTGCAGACCATCCATAAGTACATTCAGATATGACAGTAGCATTCAGATTACCTTTTTTATCTTTATCTAATTGGGTAACTGATGAGCGTTTCATTGGCAAGTCAGATACCAGCATGTGACTATGAGTTGCGATGAGTATATGACATATTTTGTTTGTTAGTGACCTGTCAAGGTTATCAATCAAAGTCATCTGCCAGTTCGGGTGCAGACTCAACTCTGGTTCATCAAGTAACACCAACGTGTGTGAATCATTAGCTGCAGCAGATATACTCAGGACTGTTGACAGCATAGCAAATTCTCCTGAGCTCATCTCATCAGATGTTATATCACACCCTTGCTTATGAAGTATAACATTCGAGGAGTTAACCAAATCACATTGCTTCAATTTATAGATATATTGTAATTCGTTAAAAGCACCTTCCGAAGTACTGTCACAATCAAAGTCAATATCATAATCATATCGTGCCTTGCCTGATGATGATTTGGTTTTATAGAATTTGTAGAGTTGAACTATTTTTTCATTTTTTTCTTGTTTGCTAAGATTAATGTATTCTTTATCTTTTTCTACTCGCTGAGAAATAATAGCTTTTACATCTTCATTTTTCTTGGATTTCATAACTAACGAATATGACAATGAAATCTTATGGTCATATCCTATGAAGTCTAAAATAGAGCAAATGTTCTGACGTTGCCGATTATCCATCTGTTCATTCAATGTAAATAACAATCTAAAGGCTATAGCTGAAGAAGATATTAAATTCCCATTGACATGAGCTCCTACATATTTATAGTATGGCACATCATATTTGGTTTGCGTAGAACCATTGACTTTTTGTGTGGGGAATTTTTCAAACGCACCGAAATGACAGGCAACTATAGAAGGGAGCCGTAAATCCTTTAAAGTACGAAACTGTCCATCAATTTTCGCCCAATACCCCTTTTTTAGTCTTATAACTTCACATTTCACTCCGTCAATATGATACACGACTCCTTTTAATCGTCCTTTATTTACAAATGCCAATTTTGATTCGGATTCGTTTACGTAAGTATGTAAATCAATAAAGAAGTCTACAATTTCTTTCATTAAGGAACTCTTACCAACTCCATTTGTACCAATAAGTACACTGTATAGTGGAAAGTGTTCAATCTTATCAAATGAGCCTACAGCTATACTATTGACAATCTTTTCTGGAGACAATATTGCAAGTTCATCAATCCAAAAACTTTGTTTTTCGCTATATTTTAGAGAATACGGCGGAGTTAAGGCTTCATTTTGAAAATTCTCCATGTCCTTCTTATACTTTGGATTATTATATTCGTCTAAATCTATACGACCTAATATTTTCAGCGTGGGTGGTATATTATTTTGATTACCATATACTCCCATTTCCACGGCAAATTCAATTAACTTCAAAAAATCAGTTCCTTTTGAGCAAAGTTTTGTCATAAAATCTGCTATTTCATCAGGAATTTTGGGGTTGATTGTGAAGTCGTGCTCTTTGTAACCTAAAGCATTAAGCATGCTTTCAAGCGTTTCCAGTCCAATATTTAACTCACTTAAAAGTTTATTTATTCGTATTGTCATTGTATAGCTATTTTACATCATTAACTCTAGTCCCAGAACTTGATGGTATCAAGAATTTGTTTACCTTTTACCATAAACTATGATCAAATTCTATAATTGTATCATTTAATATTTTATGCTAACCAATATTTTTTATTCTTTTGTCTAATAACTTTGTTTATTAGGTATTACCCCTCTCACTCCACCTTTGGGATTTTTCACATCTCCCTTATATCTTGGTATCAAGTGCATGTGAACATGAAAAACAGACTGTCCAGCAGCCTCATTTACATTAATACCTATATTATATCCATCAGGGTGATAGCGTTCTTCGACTTTTTGCTTTACGTATTGAAGCATTACATTCATTGCTTCCCTTTCATGGTTAGTGAGGTCAAAGTAGGATGCGACATGACGTTTGGGAATGATTAACGCATGACCTGGAGAAACAGGATAACCATCATAGAAGGCTACGCAAGTGGCTGTTTCGCAAATAACTTCTACACGTCTGGAAAGACGACAGAAAGGACATTTCTCGCCTTCTTTCCGAGGCAATTTGTTAAAGTGATTATATTGATATAATTCATAACTACTGTTGCATACAAGGCTATGAAATGGCAAGCGAACATTGCATTGGTAAGTGTATTGCTTGTGAATTGCATGCAATCGGAAACCTTCTTCTTTCAAGTCTCGACGAACAGCAAAGAATGCTGTCCCTTGTGGCTTTAAAAGATTGGTGACATTCATCATTACTTCTGCTTGTGCATATGGCTCTAACACATTCAGCACATAATTACATATTATGGCATCAAACTTTCCTTCGGGATAATCCGGACGATAGTAGTAATCATATCCAGTAATGTCATACCCTTGCTTTTTAAGCTCGTCAGTATCAAAACCGAAACCGCATCCATAGTCAAGAATGCGACCTTTGAGCAGGTTATGTTTCAACAGATACCTTGTAGGTACTGAAATATCTGTACGCTTAATAGCGGTAAGATAGGGATGGTTGATTCTTTCTATTTCCATATTCAGTTATATTTCCATGTATCGTAGCCCATATTGAGAGCTATCTGATTCATCGGTTTGAATGTTCTTTCATATATCTCCATAAATTGATTATCATTCATGTCTGCCAATTCACGTGGAGTATATCCTAATGAAAGATAATCCTCAAGTGTCTTGGGAGTTTTGTGGGCGTTGACACATATGCGCAACGAATGATGTTGTATATCAGCAAGTTTGCGAAGATATATATTTAAGTCCGGGAGCTTGTCGCTTTTTGAAGAATTGACACTTCCGTCAGAGGGCACCAAATTCCAATTTAAGTTATGGGAGACAAAGGTCCAAGGTAAGAAGTGGTCTAAGGCATAACCACCCTGATATAGTTTCTTTCCTGTGTATAAACATTGAATGGGACCACCAAGATTTATAACCATATCCCAATAACGGTGTTGGTTGGAAAGTGAATCACGCTTCTCAGGCTTTATCAACTTATTGGATATTGCCGGCACATTTGGATTACGTACCTGTAGAAATTGAGTTAGATTCCAATAAGCAAAATCCGTCAATATATTATAATGATTGTGTAAATACAAATCCCATGCAGGATTAAGCATAATATAGAACTCTGCATCATCTTTATAAAGAGCATATAAGCATTCGTTTTCCAATGTCTGTGAACGAATCACCATTTCTTTGTCATCAGAAGTGTTAATCCAAGGACTAAGGAAACGATAAGGTACATTGAAAGTAAGAATCCTCAAGCGACTCTTTATCTGGGTGTTTTCCAGCCGGTCATGCAATGAAGCGCAAATAGTCTCAATATTTGCATCAAGGGGAATTCCCGTTATTTTCTGCAACTCTATCACAATGTTAAAAAGAGAATCGCTCTTACCGAATGACAAACGGAAATAGTGTATCGGATACCAAGCATTGGCAATCATTCTAATCACAATATCCCACACGTCAATACGTAGTTCTTCTGTTTTTGCGTGAATCTGTAAAATTGAGAGAAACCAAAAATATTTATACGTTGCTACCGTATTTGCGAATATTTTACCGAGTCTAACAGTGCTTAATAATCGTGATTGTGGAATATTCATGTGGCAAAAATAATTTATATCGACTATGCATGAAACATGTTTTCCAGTTCTTCCATCTTCCCCATCAATTCTTCGAACGATGGCTTTTCACCATATATCATAGACGATTGCATATCCTTGTAATCGTTTCTCCAATCGTCAATGACATCATTTGGTGGTAACAACCTTATGCGTTTGCGAATGTCGGGAGTATAATCCACTCCACTCATACTGGTGAAAAGTTCCCGATGATGGTGTATTGTATTCCAAAGTTCATTATTAGCAATAGCTCGTGCTGCAATGTCGGTGTTCATCATTTGTGCTAAGTCATACAAATGACGAGATTTGCGATTAGCCTCCCTTGGTAACTGGGAGGAAAAAAGTTCATGTAGCAGAAATGCCTTTTCAAGGAAAGTCTTTTCCGCCACTGCTGTGGGTATAACCAACTGTTTGACTGTTGTACTTATAGGTAACTCTTCTTCCAAAATGCTTTTAACCATGGCATCTGCTGTTGGCTCAAGCAAGGAACGGGCACCAACCTCCAGTTTTACCTCTGAATGCAGATAGGGCAGATCATTGTCAAATAGGGACTTGTAGCTTATGTGTATCACTCTGGGCTCAGGATATGTACCGTCTCCCTCGCCGTCCGGTTCTGCCTCTATATTGAGCCAGTTATCCATTCCGTTTGATGATACTTCATTTCTTAGTTGCTGGCATAACTCATCTCTTACAAATACAGATGAAGCCTTCCTTAACCGCTTGATTTGCTTCTTGGTCAAATCACCTTCAAATTCCCAAATAGAGGGGTCTATTGCCAAATCTATATCCTCTGAAAAGCGTTGTATCACTTTCCATACCTTACTGATCGATGTGCCGCCTTTGAATACCAAATGTTTGGCTACGGGCAACGAGAAGACCAGTTGCAGTACTACGGCCACCCATAAGTCTTTTTCCACAGCCTGCACGGGCAGTCCCGTTCTGTTAGCAGCTTGGGAGAGCACCATTCGCTGTTGCTCAGTGGATAACTGGAAATAATTATTCATACGCCTTTCTTGTTATATTTCTTATCCATGCCGGCATGAGTGCCTCATCTGCCTGTATGTTCTCTTTTCTTTCTTTTTGAAGTACACTTTTGATACGCTTGGCAATATCTTCCGTTACATTTTCTTTCCCTATTTCTTTTAGGGCAAATGTAACGAGCATTGCAAGTGGATTGGTGAAGGCAAGATTCCGGGGAGTGGTGTATTTGAACTGTATCGAACGACCGTTCCCAAGACTTACTTTGCGTGGAGCACCATCAGTCAGATAGACCACATTCATCGGTACTTGTGTTGACAATCCCAACTTGTTCATTGCATAAATGCCGGTCGGAACAATACGCGCCTTATCCCTGCGTGCGATGGTTTCGGCAATCTGTTCTATGGAGGGCATCAATACACCAAGCCCCAAGACTGTGTCAATCTCAGGGTATGAGTATATGCCTCTTGCCAAACGCACGATGTCGCCTTTTGCTGTCAACCGTTCAAGACTTTTACCAACAGCCTTTACTTCACCGTATGAAGTGAAATCAGACGGAAAAAATATGCTTCCTCTTCCTTTGGCTTGAATAGCTGTCAAAATATTGTCTTCTATACTTGCCATTATATTTATTTTGTCGCAAAGATACAAATTATTTGCGACTTTTATGTAGATGCTGACAGATTAATGCGTAGATTTAACATTGTTTATCTAAAATGTATATGGTTATTCGGATTATTTTACTATACATACGTACATTTTTAGTATCAATTTGTCTCTATTCACCTTTATATATATTAGGCAATAAAGTTAAGTTTTTTATCTCCACTCCTACCCAGATGGCTAAATGGTTTGGCTTGAACCCACCTCACCAAGATAATTTGCAGTGAAAGAAGAAAAAACTCCCAAGGCTGCATACCGTCATAACTCCCACTTGACTTTATTCCTCTTTATTATATACAGACTTTAAAGTAAAGTTGTCTGCATATCTATATTAGGTTAAAGGGTATCATTTCAACTATCCCCTCTATGCCACTAATCACACAAGGCAGTTCTTCAATAACATCATCCGACAGTCATGTAAATAATTATCAGCACCCATCTCTTTTCTTTTTTGACTGCAATCTCTCTTATCTCGCTTTCTTTCCTCATTTTACCATACTAATCCAAATTTCTTATGCAAAAATAGGTTAAAATCGTTAAATCTTCACTTTTCTTAGACACGTAAGTAAATTCCAGTTCACTTTTCTATCGTATTAACTGCATATAGTTGGCAATCAAACACTTCTACATACTTTGGCTGAAAAGAGGTTCTAATTCAATAGATTTGGTGAAAGGTGATGATGGGACTTATAGTGCAACCGGACTAAATTCCGGAACAGAATACACGTTCTGTTATGATGTAAGTTATGACGATGAGAGCTGGGTGTATAATGAATCTAAAAAAAACAGAACAAGGTTCAGTTAATCTTACAATAACAGATATTACTCAGACATCCGCCACCCTAATCGTTAAGCCTTATAAGGACCCGACGGTAGTGCTTGGCGATGTTGGTGTGGTTAATGAAGATAACAACAGAACATATACAGGCGATACGGTAATCTTAAAAGGCTTAAAGGCAAATACATTGTACAAATATCATGCATTTGCTTATTATAAAAATACCGAAGTCAAAAGTACATATAAAACATTTAAAACATTGGGATTTGGTACATCTGTAAATGCTACGATAACTCCGACCACTCTACAATGTGTAACAAATCGTGATATGGGTACAGCGCAACTGAAGTCAGAGGAACTAACCGTCAACGGAACTGTTTATACGGAATCTCCGTTGACCATAACCGGACTAACACCCAACACTTATTATGCGATTAAATATACTGTATGTTCTGAGGATGGAGGTGAAGAGACATATACAAAAACGTTATACACGCCGTCTCTTGAACTGACGACCCTCCAGCCGAAATGTGTGTCAAGTACATGTGCCATTGTCGCCGCATCGACAAATATCAGCGATGATGAAACAAATGTCGGCTTCCAGTGGAAGAAATATGATGCTCCGGAGAGTCTTGCTCCGAGTGAAGGTTATGGGGCGATATATGGAGGGCAGATAGAAGGCTATTTGAAAAAATTGCAACCAACGTCATTCTATAATGTACGTGCGTTTTATAAGTCAGCTGTCGGAAAATATTACTATGGTGATTGGATTACGTTCGATCCGAGTGACTTCAGTTATTTCGAGCCGACTGTGCATACATACGAAGCAACAAATGTGACATATAACAGTGCGAAAATAAAAGGATATGTGCTTGCCGGTACGGATGCTATAGAGGAGCAGGGTTTTGAGTATTGGCCGACAAGCGGTAGCAATGCTAAACCGATGCGTGTACGCGCAGACGTTAAAGAGGATGTGTCGAAAGTGTTAGCCACAGGACAAGTGATGACTGTGACTTTGACTGACCTCAAGGCAAGTACGGAATACAGTTGTCGTGCCTTTGTGACAACGGCAACCGGTACGACATACGGAGAGGTGCAGACTTTCACTACTCAGGAAGATTTGACGGGCATCGGTGATGTCGTCACGACGGAAACTGTTCCGACGGTGATAGGATATTACAATATGCGTGGTCATAAATATGACGCGCCGCAACGTGGCGTCAATATCGTGCGTTATTCAGACGGCACGGTGAAGAAAATTTATGTTAAGTAAATACATCTAATAAGAAAACGAGTCCTATTATCAAAGTCTCAACGAGACTGTCTTTGATGGTAGGGCTCGTTTTTATATTGTTGTCCGTTAAAACTTGCCTGATTGTAGATATAGGTATTTTATTGCCGTTTCTTTGCGTTGGCTATATGTCTAACGCGGTTTGCTCTTGATATAAGTCAATTTTGATTATAATTTTGTGTCTTTAATTAAATTTTCTTTCAAAAATATTTGGCTGGTTGTCGTAAAGTGCTTACCTTTGCATCCGCTTTCAGGGTCAAACCTGATGAGCGCGAAAAGAAAGAGTTCTTTGAAAGATTGACAGACAGAAACAAGTAGTAGTACAAGAAGCACGACACATTGTTATATATATGTATGACATTGTGTTGTGGGTAAAGTGAACGAACCGTCAAAAAGAAGAAAGGTTTGAACGAGA
>JAFULM010000033.1 GCA_017483185.1 Prevotella sp.
CGACCGCCTCCTTGTCTCGCGAGTTGACTTGCACGGAGGATTTGTGTGTATGGGTGGTCTTGCCGTTGGTTATGTGGCACGGAGGCGGTCGCGACGGGTCGCGACCCTACGATGGGATGAAGGGCGCAGCGCATGACGTCAGTCTTGCCTTTGCGGCCTTCCGTATGCGCGGCGGTGCCCTCTTTGCGCCTTTGCGCCTTTGCGTTTAAATCAAACATCCTCTCTTTGTCAAACTAATTCTGAATTTAAGGCCGAAATCCAGACCCACTTTCCAAAAAATCTCCGCCTCGCTCCCAAATTTTCAAATCTCACGAAGCTCAAAATCACGCGGTTTTTTAGACAAAAAATCCCCCGATTTTGTAAACTACTGGCAGACAGTCACTTACAAACAGGCAGCCCCCTCTGACTCCCCCAAAGGGGGAGCTTGGGCTTCCCGTAAGGGCCCCGCGGGGTTGCAACGGGGCTGCTATTGCATTCTGGCGGCGGCCCCGTTGCAACATGACGGCGTGCCCGTTGTAACCCCGTGGGGGCCCCGTTGCTCGACAAAACCCTCTTTTTGGTCCAAAAACAACCATCAAAAACTCGCCAACTTTTTCAAAATTTGAAAGCCGTAAGGCCCTTAATGCCCCTCTCTGCCTCCCAAGCTCCCCCTTTGGGGGAGTCAGAGGGGGCTTTCCTTCTGAGCCATTCGGCCCTTATTGCTCATGAAAACGCAAATCTTCAAGCATTTTCCTGAACACGATTTTGTAAATAAATATCATAAACATCCACATGACCCTACCATTCGCCCACGAACGGCGCAGCGCATGACGTCGGTCATGCCTTTGCGTACTTCCGTATGTGCGGCAGCGCCCTCTTTGTGCCTTTGCGCCTTTGCGTTGAAATATGTGGTTGGTTATGCGCTCCTACGATTGTATGAACAGCTTCTCTGCTTTGTGGCGGACGGGATGGCCTTTTCGGTAACAAATTTGCTTTTCTTTCGTTTATAAAGCGGATTTGTTGTATCTTTGCATAAGATAATGAATAACATCACAGATATGACACAACAAGAGAAAACCCGGATAGAGGAGCGCATCGTCGACGTGCTCAAGACGGTCTATGACCCCGAGATACCGGTCAACATCTATGACCTCGGACTGATATACAAGGTGGATGTCCGTGACGACGGCGACGTCGACATCGACATGACCTTCACCGCGCCGTCGTGTCCCGCGGCCGACTTCATCCTTGAGGACGTGCGGCAGAAAGTCGACAGCGTCGAAGGCGTCAAGAGTGCCAACGTCAATCTCGTCTTTGAGCCCACCTGGGACCAGAGCATGATGACTGAGGAGGCGCGCGTCGAACTGGGATTTGAATAATGTTGAATGTTGAATTCACCATTCACCACTCAAATATGAAACCGGTATATTTCCTTTCCGACGCCCACTTAGGCTCGCTTGCCATCGACCATTCGCGCATGCACGAACGCCGTCTGGTCCGTTTCCTTGACAGCATCAAGCACAAGGCCGCCGCCGTCTATCTCCTTGGCGACATGTTTGACTTCTGGTACGAATACCGTTATGTCGTGCCCCGCGGCTACACCCGATTCCTCGGCAAACTGTCCGAACTGACAGACATGGGCGTCGAAGTCCACTTCTTCACCGGCAACCACGACATCTGGGCATACGACTATCTCGAGCAGGAGTGTGGTGTCATCATCCACCGACAGCCGCTGACCACCGAAATCTACGGCCGCACGTTCTTCCTCGCCCACGGCGACGGACTGGGCGACCCCGACCGCAAATTCCGCTTCCTGCGTGCCGTCTTCCACAACCGCATCTGCCAACGTCTCTTCTCGACCATCCACCCGCGTTGGGCCATGCAGTTCGGGCTGGCATGGGCACGCCACAGCCGCCTCAAACACGCCGAGGAGGAAGAACCCGCATACATGGGCGAGCATCGCGAGCACCTCGTGCTCTACACCAAGGACTACATCCGCAGCCACCCCGACATCGACTTCTTCCTCTACGGCCACCGTCACATCGAGCTCGACCTCCAGCTCACCAAGCGCACCCGAATGATGATTCTCGGCGACTGGATCAGCCAGTTCACATACGCCGTCTACGACGGTGAGCACATTTTCCTCGGCGAATACGTCGAAGGAGAGAGCGTGATGTGAGGAATTGTTTCGAGGAGGGAGGAGTGTGGAGGGAGGAATTTTTTCGAGGAGTGAGGAGTGTGGAGAGAGGAGGGAGAATAGTCTTTTCCCAAGGAGAGTGTATTGTTCTGAAGGTCTTAAAGACCTTTGTTCCCCACAGGACTATTCTCCCTCCTCTCTCCACACTCCTCCCTCCTCGAAAAAATTCCTCCCTCCTCCCTCCTCGAAAAAAATATGCAGGCAAACGTTCGTTTGTTTGCATATTTTATATTACATTTGCACGCATAAGCACACCCGTGTGGTTTATGATACGTACATAGGATAAAATTAATAGAATAACTATATATAAAAAACAAGTATGCAAACAACAATCTACAAAAAGCGGATTGCTTTCATACCATTGATGGCAGGCGCACTGGCGTTAGCAGGTTGTACTAACGGCGATTATGATTTCAACGAGGTTGACTCCACGTTGGGTATCGGTGGAGAGGAGATTGTCCTACCGGTCAGTTCGACGGACCTCATCTTGTTGGACGACGTGCTTGACATAGACGATACGGAGTGTGTCAAGTTGGACGAAAACAAAAACTATATCTTCTATCGTGAAGGTGGCGACGTAGAGCCGGCACGACCGAACATCGACCGGATCACCATCAGCCAGAACGGCGAGCACGACAACCGCACCGTGTCGTTCGTAATTTCGTCGGCGGCCAAGGGCCGCGGCGTCAAGGCCGGAGCGCCCGCGTCGGTGGCAGTGGCCGAGGGCGAGCTGAACCTTTTCAACTACGAGGGTGACAAGCCGGAAGAAGTCATCGAACTCAAGAAGGCCGCGTCGGAGTCGTCGTTCTCGCTCAACGTCTTCTTCTCTGACAATCTGAAGGACAACGTGTCGAAACTCCAGAGCCTCACGCTGATGTTCTCGAGCTATATGGTGCTTTCCGATCTCGCGGTGTCGCAGGACTACCAGTTGGTGAACGGCTGCGAGATACACCTGAAAAACGTAAATCCGAAGAACCCTCTCCGCATATCCGGAAAGGTCAATGAACTGGACTTTGTCAAGGGTAGCGGCGACACGGAACTGGGCAAACTGGAGATAGTCGGCGACATAATCAGACTCGACGGTCAGGTGAACGTGCGTGCGGAGATCAACACCGCCGACATCACACCCGCCGGTTTGGCTTCGCTCAACTCGATGACGGTGAGAAGTGAGTTGGATCTCAGCCACTTCGTTGTCACAGGTGCGACGGGTCGTTTTGACCCGAAGATCGAGTTGGACAATCTCGGTGACACCGAAGTCGGAGACGTCCCGTCATTCCTCAAGGAAGGTGACGTGGTCGTCGACCTCGCCAACCCGCAGATCATCATCGACTTCTCCAACGACATGGATGTCGAGGGCGACGTGAGCGGAACCATCACGGCCTATAAGGACGGCAAGGTCATTGTCAACGACGGCCGCCCCGCAAAAATCCATGTCGACGGCATACATATCAACCGCCATCCCGCGACATCCGCAGAGGAGGCTACCGTGACGCGGGTGTGCATCTGCCGCGACCAAAATCTGCTGCTCAACGCGGGCGACTTTGACTATGTCAAGCAAATAGCCAATCTGTCCGACCTCATCCGTACGATTCCGGACCGCGTGACATTCGACAATGTGACGGTGCAGGCTGACGCCGCCAAGGAAGGCAGTTTCATGTTGGGTCATGAATATACGGTCGGCCCGAAATATACTATCAACGCCCCGTTGTCATTCGGCGAGGACGCCCGCATCGTCTACACCGACACCATAGACGATATGCGTGACGACCTGGAGGACTTCGACCTGACCGAAGGCTCATATATAGAGATGACGGCCAATGTCGAAAACCGTGTGCCGTTTGAGCTTACACTTTCGGCTGAGGCACTGGGACTGGACGGCAAACCGCTGGGTGACAAGGTGACCGTGAACGTGGACCGCTCCATCGTGGCTTCTCAGAACGAAGGGACTACGTCCGGATATACTCCGATTAAGATCACGATACGCCCCAACAAGGCTGGAGCGATCAAGGAACTCGACGGACTCGCCATAAAGTTTGATGGCGACAAACCGGTCACAGGAGTGACGCTCAACGCTGAAAACCACTACATAAAGTTGGATGACATCCGGATAAAGGTGGTCGGAGCCCTCATGGTCGAACTGTGATGCCGGGCTGTAACGGGATTATACACATTATTATATATATAAGACGATAACAATGAGACTATCATATAAGCATATCATGGCCGTTGCCATGACAGCAGTGAGCGGCGCGGCAATGGCGCAGACGCTCAACTCGGCATATTTCACGGGAGACTATCAGTTCCGTCATTCCATGAACCCGGCTTTCGCCAACGAACGCAACTATGTGTCAATACCGGCGCTCGGAAATATCAATGTCAAGATGCAGGGAAACTTCGGATATGAGGACATCGTCATGCCCAACCCGATGTATCCGGCGGAAAGCGCAAAGCGCATGACCACGTTCATGAACCCCTATATCTCGGCCGGTCAGGCTCTCGACGGACTGAGCACGGGCAACAACCGCATCGTCGGTGACGTCGGTGTGACACTGCTCTCGGGAGGATTTAAGGCCTGGGGCGGATACAACACGGTGGAGATCAGCTCGAAGACTTCGTTCGGCGTGTCGCTGCCGTACGAACTGTTTGAGTTCGCCAAGAACATCGGCAACAACAACTACGACATCGGTGACATCGACGTCAACGCCCAGTCGTACGTGGAGTTGGCGTTCGGACACTCACGCCAGATCAACGACAAGTTGCGCTTGGGAGCCAAGTTGAAGTTGCTCTTCGGTGTGGCCCGCGCGGACGTGCAGATGAAGAACATGAAGGCGGAACTCGCCTCGGAGGACAAGTGGATTGTCTCCGGTTCGGCCAAGGCGGACGTGTCGATGAAGGGATTCACTTATCTTCAGGAGAAGAAGGATTACGATGAGGAAGGCCGCGGACAGTTCGACCGTATCAATGACATCGACATCGACGGAGCCGGCCTTGGCGGATTCGGTATGGCCGTCGACCTCGGTGGTGTCTATAAGATAAACGACGACTGGACGGTGAGCGCCTCGCTGCTCGACCTCGGTTTCATCAGCTGGAGCAACGATATGCAGGCCGTCAACATCAGCGACCGCTTTGAGTTCGGCGGTTTCCACGATGTCGCCGTGACACGCGACCGTGGCGGCGAGAAGCTCAGCGACAAGTCGGATCGCTATGGCGACCAGCTGAAGGAGTTTGCCAATCTCCGTGACAACGGCGATCAGGGCAGTCGCACGACCGGCATCGGAATGACCATCAATCTGGCCGGCGAATATACATTGCCCGTCTATCGCCAGATAAAGTTCGGTGCACTGAGCAGCACGCGCATCCGTGGCGCCTACACCTGGACGGAAGGACGCCTGAGTGCCAACTACACTCCGCTCAAGTGGCTCGACGGTGGTGTCAGCTTTGCCGTGAACAGCTTCTCCACGAGCATGGGTTGGGTCATCAACATCCATCCGAAGGGCTACAACTTCTTTATCGGTATGGACCATCTGCTCGGCAAGATGAGCAAGGAGGGCATCCCGCTCAGCTCAAATGCCAATGTCGCGCTCGGCATGAGTGTGTCGTGGTAACTCTGAATACACATCTTATTGGCGTCATGCTCTATCATGGCCGCCATATTCCAACATGACCGGCCCGGACATCGCTCGCAGATGTCCGGGCTTTTTTGATGTGTTTACGGTTTCTGTATCTTGAATTAATCGGACGATGTGTGAGGTCTGAGAGACCTTAAATAGTTTGTTTATGAGGCGTTATGATAACCGATTGGAGTTAAAAAACACAAAATAACTATATGAAAATGCTGTATGATTGTTATTATTCAATAATAATTATTATATTTGCAATAATTCGTTAGTTAAACATTATTTTGCGAAATGCTATTAGCCGATGATGCTGAATGGTGATAATGTAGTTAGTGTAAATATGGACTGCCGCTTTTGATCTTTGCCAAATATATAATCATAATAACATTAATCTTTAAAAACCAAATGAAAATGAAGAAGTTCTATTTAAGTTTTATGCCGTTTCTCATGGCTTTAGTTTTGTGTGTCGGTTTCGCTTCATGCAGTAGTGACGATGATGATGGGTCTGGAACAGGGTCTGGCTCCGGCTCCGGTTCGAGTGTGAATATGAAAGAGTTGGTCGGGACATGGGAATTCTCGACGGGTATCGAAACCGTAATGGGGCAGACTATCACAATCGACCGTTCGATGCTGGCGCAACTTGAGAGGCAGATGGAACAGCTCTCGGGTCAGAATATCGAATTTTGGGATGTAACGTTGACAATATCCGAGGATAAAATCAATGGAGTCCCGTATAAGTTGAATGGAAAGCAGATTGTTATGGATGGCATGAATATGGATGGGATGTCATGTAAAGTGACAATCAAATCGCTGACAGACACCAAACTTGTGCTTTATGAGGAAATAGCGGTAGGGGAATTGGCTATTAAGGCAGATATGACCTATGAAAGGAAATGAACGGACAGCACCGTCTTTCGGTTGACAACCTGTCGAGAGACGGTACTGTCTCCTTTTGGAAATCAGCTGAAGCTTTCATTGCCGCCGCTCTCTATATAAAATAATGTGTCGGCCCTTCAGTTGCGCTCCGTTTGTCATA
Source organism: Prevotella sp. (assembly GCA_017483185.1). GTDB lineage: Bacteria > Bacteroidota > Bacteroidia > Bacteroidales > Bacteroidaceae > Prevotella. The sequence continues at coordinate 6,830 of JAFULM010000033.1, forward strand.
AAAGTGGAAAAATATTGTGTTTTCATTAAATTTTTTTCGAAAACATTTGGTTGGAACGCATAAAGTGCTTACCTTTGCATCCGCTTTCAGGGTCAAACCTGATGAGTGTTGAAAAAGAAAGAGTTCTTTGAAAGATTGACAGACAGAAACAAGTAGTAGTACAAGAAGCACGACACATTGTTATATATATGTATGACATTGTGTTGTGGGTAAAGTGAACGAACCGTCAAAAAGAAGAAAGGTTTGAACGAGA
>JAFULM010000034.1 GCA_017483185.1 Prevotella sp.
GGCCCCCTCTGACTCCCCCAAAGGGGGAGCTTGGGCTTCCCGTAAGGGCCCCGCGGGGTTGCAACGGGGCTGCTATTGCTCTCTGGCGGCGGCCCCGTTGCAACATGACGGCGTGCTCGTTGCGATGCAATAAGGGCCCCGTTGCTCGACGAGACCCTCTTTCTGGTCCTTTTTCGGCAATCAAAAACTCGTCAACTTTTTCAAAAATGAAGAGCCGCAGGGCCCTCCCGGCATCCCAAGCTCCTCCTTTCGATGGAGTCAGAGGGGCTTCTTGACATGCCGTAAGGGCCTTACGGGACAAAAAAAGCCGCCGAAATCCCGATTTCCGGACATTTCGGCGGCTTCTGTTTTGTAAATATATATGACACGGCGAGGCAGGGCCGTGCCCTTCGCTTAATCCTTTTTGCCGTTCAGCGACATTATCTTTATTGGACAGGCCGTGACACATTTGCCACATTTTATGCAGTCCGGATGGAGATAGCCCTCCTCCTGTCCGCGGCTGTCGTAGGGTGTCAGTTGCATCGGACAGACGCGGGCACAGCTCTTGCACTTCATCTGGCATGTCGCGCTGACCTTTATCCGGCGGTAGTTTTCGGGCAGCCGGCCGCTCCGCGGCGTCACCCACGATGACAGCGTGCCCATCGGACAGAACGAGCACCACGTGCGCGGGGCATAGATGAACGACAGCGTGACGCCGACGATGGTCGTCAGGAGAATGATGTTCCAGAAGACCTTGCCCATTGCCGACCAGTCGCCCCAGGCGAAATACATCTGTACGCCGAACATCGTGAAGATGAACATCACCATGAAAAGCCGGAAACCGAACGTCCGGACGAACGCCGGTATCGGTCTGTGGGGAGAGTAGCGTGAGAGCACGCGGTCGTAGAGGCTGCCACGCGGACACGCATTGCCGCACCACCAGCGGCCCCGGCGCACGGCAAACGCGACGGGAGCAATCATGCAGATGAGGGCCAGCCAGCCGATGATGGGGTAGAAGTATCCCACGATGAGATAGACGATGAGAATCCAGTAGAGTGGCAGACCCTTGGTTTCGAGGTGACGGTGAAATTGTTTCTTTGCCATATTTCTTTTTATTGGTGTATATAAGTTTGGACCATTGCAGTTTGTCTATACAACCAAAACGCAAAGGCCGCAAAGCCGCAAAGTCTTATCGGTATAGAACAGGCTATACGAACAGTGTCTTTGCGCCTTTGCGGCCTTTGCGTTTTGGTTGTATGGACGGATATTGTTCACTTGCTTAAAAAAAGAAAGGGACATGGAGAAAGGAAAGATCCTGCGGTCTCCATACCTCCGTGTCCCTTTTGTTGTATGTCTTACGGTCGCTTCTTGTGACCGTGACAGTCTCAGACGTTGTCGATCACGGCGGCGATGTCGCTGAAGATGCGGTCCAGCGCGCCGTGGCCGTCGATGTGGTGGTGGGTGCCGTCGGCCTTATACCAGTCGATGAGCGGCGCCGTCTGGTTGTGGTAGACGTCAAGGCGCTTTCTGATGGTCTCCTCGTTGTCGTCCGAGCGTCCGCTCTCCTTGCCGCGGTTGATGAGCCGCGTCATCAGCTCCTCCTCCGGAACGTCCAGCTCGATCATGGCCGCAATCTTGTGGCCGCGCTTGGCGAGCATCGCCTTGAGGGCGTCAGCCTGGGGTATGGTGCGGGGGAAACCGTCGAAGATGACACCCTTGTGGTCCGGTCCGAAGCTGTCGTAGACGCCGGCGAGGATGTCTATCATCAGGTCGTCGGGGATGAGTTGGCCCTTGTCGATGAACGAAGCAGCCGTCTTTCCTAATTCCGTTCCTTTCTTGATCTCGCTGCGAAGCACGTCGCCGGTTGAGATGTGGCCGAGCCCGTAGTTTTTGATGATCAGTTCGCTTTGTGTCCCCTTTCCTGAACCGGGGGCACCGAATATCACAATATTCTTCATTACTGTATGTCTGTTTTACCTTAAAAGTTCTATTGAAGAGTCTTTGTCTTTTGTCCGTCGAGCGCCGGCCGTCATTCTTTCAGCGTGTAGATGTCCCGCAGATTGCGGCCCTGCTGGTCGTAATCAAGTCCGTATCCGAGGATGAAGTCGTTGGGAATCTTGAACGCGACATACTTGATGTCGAGCTGGGTCTTCAGCCGTTCCGGTTTGAGCAGCAACGTACAGATGCTCACCGACGCCGGATTTCTCGTGCCGAGGCTCTCGATCATGCGTTTCATGGTCAGTCCGCTTTCGACGATGTCCTCTACGATGATGACGTCGCGGTCGGTCAGGTCCTCGTTGATACCGAACACTTCTTTGATCTTTCCCGTCGATGTCGTTCCCTGATAGGACGCCAACTTGACGAAGGAAATCTCGCAGGGGATGGTCAACTCGCGCATGAGGTCGGCTGCAAAGACGAACGAGCCGTTGAGAACGGCAAGCAACAGCGGGTTGCGTCCCGCCATGTCGCGGTTTATCTCCTCCGCAACAGCTTTCACCCTCTGCTTGATCTCGGTCTCGGAAATGGATGTTTCAAACACTTTGTCCTTGATTTTGACTATGCTCATGGTACTAAAAACTTAATATTTGCGGCAAAATTAGTAAAAATCCGTCAAAGAATAGTCATTGAATAGTATTAATTTTGTATTTTTGCCGTATGAAGATTTTCACGAGCGCTCAGATACGTGAGCTTGACAAATATACCATAGAGCACGAACCGATCAAATCGGTCGAATTGATGGAGCGTGCGGCCAAGGCTATCACACGTGCCATCACGGACCGTTGGCACAATGATACGCCGATGGTGGTCTTTGCCGGTCCGGGCAATAACGGCGGCGACGCGCTTGCCGTGGCACGCCTGTTGGCCGAAGAGGGATATGCCGTGACGGCCTATCTCTTCAACATCTCCGGTCATCTTTCGGATGACTGTGCGGCCAACAAGGCACGTCTCAAGGAGTGTCGCAGCCTGAAACAGCTGACCGAGGTGACGCAGGAGTTTGACCCGCCCCAGCTCACGGCCGAGACTCTGGTTGTCGACGGACTCTTCGGTTCGGGGCTGAACAAGCCTCTTGCGGGCGGTTTCGCCTCGCTTGTCAAGTACATCAACGCCTCGCCCTGCCGCGTGGTGAGTATCGACATGCCCTCCGGACTGATGACGGAGGACAACACCTACAACATAAGGGCCAACATCATACGTGCCGATCTGACACTCACGCTTCAGCACAAGAAACTCTCTTTCCTTTTCGCCGAAAACCAGTTGTTTGTCGGTGAACTCCGCGTCTTGGACATACGACTGAGCAAAGAGGGCACGGACAGCATCGACGCACAATATCACATAGTGGAGGAGAGCGAGGTCCGCAATATGCTCCGTCCACGGCCGGAGTTCGCACACAAGGGCCAGATGGGCAGCGCGCTGCTCGTGGCCGGCAGCTACGGCATGGCGGGAGCCGCCGTGCTGGCAGCACGGGCTTGTCTGCGGGCCGGTGCGGGCAAGGTGACGCTCCATTCGCCGCGTTGCAACAACATCATAACACAAATCTCCGTGCCCGAAGCCATCTTCCAAGCGGATGTCGACGAGGCCGTCTTTGCCGAGCCGGTGGATACGGAAGACTATGACGCACTGGGCATCGGACCGGGCCTCGGCATGACCGAGACAACGGCGATAGCCCTCATCGCGCAGCTTCGCAGGGCTCAGTGTCCCGTCGTGGCGGACGCCGACGCAATAAATATCCTGGGCAACCATCGGGCGTGGATACAGCAGTTGCCCAAGGAAATCATCCTCACGCCCCATCCGAAGGAATACGACCGTCTCGACGGACATTCCGCCGACAGTTACGAACGGCTCTCGAAGGCACGCCATCTGGCCGAACAACTGCATGCGTACATCATCATCAAGGGACGTTACACGGCTTTGTGTCAACCCGACGGCCACGTGACGTTCAATCCGACAGGCAATCCCGGCATGGCCACGGCCGGCAGCGGAGATGTCCTGACGGGCATCATCACCGCCCTGTTGGCACGCGGATACGCCCGACGGGACGCTTGTGTGCTCGGTGTCTATATCCACGGACTCGCCGGCGACATAGCTGCCGGGCAGTTAGGACAGGAGAGTGTCACGGCGGGGGATATCGTGGCATGTCTTCCCAAGGCTTTCGCGAGACTGAGCGAGTGAGCTCCCGGATGCATGAAGACTGTCTCCCGGGTGCATGAAGACTGTCTCCCGGGTGCATGATGACAGTCTCTCGGATGCAAGAGCGCATCCCGAACAATTCGTGAAAGCACGACGGAACTATATATATAAGGTAACGGCAGACAGGTAACAGAATAACAATATCTACATAAAGTCAATATGAAAACAATCCTTTTAGCGGGGATGTGCATGCTTGCCAGCATGGCGTCGGCCCAAACTCAGATAAGCAAGTATCAGCCGGGAGTGACTCCCGAGGGTGCTGTCTACTTCCTTCCAAAGACGGCTTTGCGTGTTGTGGTGCAGGTGGAGAAGACCACCTATACGCCGGGCGACTTTGCCAAATATGCCGAGAGGTATCTGCGGCTGATGGATGTGGCGCAGGAAGCGTCCGTGAGCTATCGTGTCAACAGCGTCACAATGACTCCGTTTGGCGTGGCGGACACTACAAAATGCTTCTCGGTGAGGTTTAATGCCAAAAACGCGACGGCCAACGTGCAACTTGCCGAGGACGGTGCGCTCATGGCAATCAACGCCACTGCCACAGCACCGGCGGAGCCGAAGGCGTTTGTGTCTGCGCCAAAACCGCGTCAGGTCAATCCGCGTCAGTTCATGAACGAGGAGATCTTGGCTGCCGGCAGTACGGCGAAGATGGCCGAGTTGACCGCTCTTGAGATATACGAGATACGCGACAGCAAGAATCAGCTTGTCCGCGGGCAGGCCGACTTTATGCCTAAGGACGGCGAACAGCTGCGCATCATGTTGGATCAGCTGTCCGCCCAGGACCAGGCGCTGACCAGTCTCTTTGCCGGAAAGACCGTTCGGGACACCACCGAGCATGTCTTTGTGTACTATCCGGACAGTGAGGTGAACCGTCAGGTGTTGTTCCGTCTGTCCGACAAACTCGGTGTCGTTGACGCAGACGACCTGTCCGGCGCACCATATTATATCAGCGTGACAGACTTGCACAGTGTCCCGGCGACAGTCCAGACCGGCGATGACAAGAAAAAGAAAAAGGTGCTGTCCGTCGAAGACGGCATCTATGTCAACGTCCCGGGCAAGATTCGTGTGGACATCACGCGCGGCAATGCTCCCGTGGGCAGCTATGAGGTGACGGCGGGACAGTTCGGACATACCGAACTGCTCAGTGGCGAACTCTTCAATAAGCGCTTCACAACCCATCTGACGCTCAATCCTGTCACCGGAGGGGTGGCCCGATTGGAGGCGGAACAACCGAAATAAGCGAAGAGGCTATCGCTATCTGACTCCTAAAATCACAATCTCTATAAAAAGGCAAAGGAGTCCTGCAACCCGGCCGGGTTGCAGGACTCCTTTGCCTTTTTATAGAGATTGTGATTATTAGGAGTCAGATAGCGATAGCCTCTTCGCTTATTTCGGTTGTTCCGCCTCCAATCGGGCCACCCCTCCGGTGACAGGATTGAGCGTCAGATGGGTTGTGAAGCGCTTATTGAAGAGTTCGCCACTGAGCAGTTCGGTATGTCCGAACTGTCCCGCCGTCACCTCATAGCTGCCCACGGGAGCATTGCCGCGCGTGATGTCCACACGAATCTTGCCCGGGACGTTGACATAGATGCCGTCTTCGACGGACAGCACCTTTTTCTTTTTCTTGTCATCGCCGGTCTGGACTGTCGCCGGGACACTGTGCAAGTCTGTCACGCTGATATAATATGGTGCGCCGGACAGGTCGTCTGCGTCAACGACACCGAGTTTGTCGGACAGACGGAACAACACCTGACGGTTCACCTCACTGTCCGGATAGTACACAAAGACATGCTCGGTGGTGTCCCGAACGGTCTTTCCGGCAAAGAGACTGGTCAGCGCCTGGTCCTGGGCGGACAGCTGATCCAACATGATGCGCAGCTGTTCGCCGTCCTTAGGCATAAAGTCGGCCTGCCCGCGGACAAGCTGATTCTTGCTGTCGCGTATCTCGTATATCTCAAGAGCGGTCAACTCGGCCATCTTCGCCGTACTGCCGGCAGCCAAGATCTCCTCGTTCATGAACTGACGCGGATTGACCTGACGCGGTTTTGGCGCAGACACAAACGCCTTCGGCTCCGCCGGTGCTGTGGCAGTGGCGTTGATTGCCATGAGCGCACCGTCCTCGGCAAGTTGCACGTTGGCCGTCGCGTTTTTGGCATTAAACCTCACCGAGAAGCATTTTGTAGTGTCCGCCACGCCAAACGGAGTCATTGTGACGCTGTTGACACGATAGCTCACGGACGCTTCCTGCGCCACATCCATCAGCCGCAGATACCTCTCGGCATATTTGGCAAAGTCGCCCGGCGTATAGGTGGTCTTCTCCACCTGCACCACAACACGCAAAGCCGTCTTTGGAAGGAAGTAGACAGCACCCTCGGGAGTCACTCCCGGCTGATACTTGCTTATCTGAGTTTGGGCCGACGCCATGCTGGCAAGCATGCACATCCCCGCTAAAAGGATTGTTTTCATATTGACTTTATGTAGATATTGTTATTCTGTTACCTGTCTGCCGTTACCTTATATATATAGTTCCGTCGTGCTTTCACGAATTGTTCGGGATGCGCTCTTGCATCCGAGAGACTGTCATCATGCACCCGGGAGACAGTCTTCATGCACCCGGGAGACAGTCTTCATGCATCCGGGAGCTCACTCGCTCAGTCTCGCGAAAGCCTTGGGAAGACATGCCACGATATCCCCCGCCGTGACACTCTCCTGTCCTAACTGCCCGGCAGCTATGTCGCCGGCGAGTCCGTGGATATAGACACCGAGCACACAAGCGTCCCGTCGGGCGTATCCGCGTGCCAACAGGGCGGTGATGATGCCCGTCAGGACATCTCCGCTGCCGGCCGTGGCCATGCCGGGATTGCCTGTCGGATTGAACGTCACGTGGCCGTCGGGTTGACACAAAGCCGTGTAACGTCCCTTGATGATGATGTACGCATGCAGTTGTTCGGCCAGATGGCGTGCCTTCGAGAGCCGTTCGTAACTGTCGGCGGAATGTCCGTCGAGACGGTCGTATTCCTTCGGATGGGGCGTGAGGATGATTTCCTTGGGCAACTGCTGTATCCACGCCCGATGGTTGCCCAGGATATTTATTGCGTCGGCGTCCGCCACGACGGGACACTGAGCCCTGCGAAGCTGCGCGATGAGGGCTATCGCCGTTGTCTCGGTCATGCCGAGGCCCGGTCCGATGCCCAGTGCGTCATAGTCTTCCGTATCCACCGGCTCGGCAAAGACGGCCTCGTCGACATCCGCTTGGAAGATGGCTTCGGGCACGGAGATTTGTGTTATGATGTTGTTGCAACGCGGCGAATGGAGCGTCACCTTGCCCGCACCGGCCCGCAGACAAGCCCGTGCTGCCAGCACGGCGGCTCCCGCCATGCCGTAGCTGCCGGCCACGAGCAGCGCGCTGCCCATCTGGCCCTTGTGTGCGAACTCCGGCCGTGGACGGAGCATATTGCGGACCTCGCTCTCCTCCACTATGTGATATTGTGCGTCGATGCTGTCCGTGCCCTCTTTGCTCAGTCGTATGTCCAAGACGCGGAGTTCACCGACAAACAACTGGTTTTCGGCGAAAAGGAAAGAGAGTTTCTTGTGCTGAAGCGTGAGTGTCAGATCGGCACGTATGATGTTGGCCCTTATGTTGTAGGTGTTGTCCTCCGTCATCAGTCCGGAGGGCATGTCGATACTCACCACGCGGCAGGGCGAGGCGTTGATGTACTTGACAAGCGAGGCGAAACCGCCCGCAAGAGGCTTGTTCAGCCCCGAACCGAAGAGTCCGTCGACAACCAGAGTCTCGGCCGTGAGCTGGGGCGGGTCAAACTCCTGCGTCACCTCGGTCAGCTGTTTCAGGCTGCGACACTCCTTGAGACGTGCCTTGTTGGCCGCACAGTCATCCGAAAGATGACCGGAGATGTTGAAGAGATAGGCCGTCACGGCATATCCCTCTTCGGCCAACAGGCGTGCCACGGCAAGCGCGTCGCCGCCGTTATTGCCCGGACCGGCAAAGACCACCATCGGCGTATCATTGTGCCAACGGTCCGTGATGGCACGTGTGATAGCCTTGGCCGCACGCTCCATCAATTCGACCGATTTGATCGGTTCGTGCTCTATGGTATATTTGTCAAGCTCACGTATCTGAGCGCTCGTGAAAATCTTCATACGGCAAAAATACAAAATTAATACTATTCAATGACTATTCTTTGACGGATTTTTACTAATTTTGCCGCAAATATTAAGTTTTTAGTACCATGAGCATAGTCAAAATCAAGGACAAAGTGTTTGAAACATCCATTTCCGAGACCGAGATCAAGCAGAGGGTGAAAGCTGTTGCGGAGGAGATAAACCGCGACATGGCGGGACGCAACCCGCTGTTGCTTGCCGTTCTCAACGGCTCGTTCGTCTTTGCAGCCGACCTCATGCGCGAGTTGACCATCCCCTGCGAGATTTCCTTCGTCAAGTTGGCGTCCTATCAGGGAACGACATCGACGGGAAAGATCAAAGAAGTGTTCGGTATCAACGAGGACCTGACCGACCGCGACGTCATCATCGTAGAGGACATCGTCGAAAGCGGACTGACCATGAAACGCATGATCGAGAGCCTCGGCACGAGAAATCCGGCGTCGGTGAGCATCTGTACGTTGCTGCTCAAACCGGAACGGCTGAAGACCCAGCTCGACATCAAGTATGTCGCGTTCAAGATTCCCAACGACTTCATCCTCGGATACGGACTTGATTACGACCAGCAGGGCCGCAATCTGCGGGACATCTACACGCTGAAAGAATGACGGCCGGCGCTCGACGGACAAAAGACAAAGACTCTTCAATAGAACTTTTAAGGTAAAACAGACATACAGTAATGAAGAATATTGTGATATTCGGTGCCCCCGGTTCAGGAAAGGGGACACAAAGCGAACTGATCATCAAAAACTACGGGCTCGGCCACATCTCAACCGGCGACGTGCTTCGCAGCGAGATCAAGAAAGGAACGGAATTAGGAAAGACGGCTGCTTCGTTCATCGACAAGGGCCAACTCATCCCCGACGACCTGATGATAGACATCCTCGCCGGCGTCTACGACAGCTTCGGACCGGACCACAAGGGTGTCATCTTCGACGGTTTCCCCCGCACCATACCCCAGGCTGACGCCCTCAAGGCGATGCTCGCCAAGCGCGGCCACAAGATTGCGGCCATGATCGAGCTGGACGTTCCGGAGGAGGAGCTGATGACGCGGCTCATCAACCGCGGCAAGGAGAGCGGACGCTCGGACGACAACGAGGAGACCATCAGAAAGCGCCTTGACGTCTACCACAACCAGACGGCGCCGCTCATCGACTGGTATAAGGCCGACGGCACCCACCACCACATCGACGGCCACGGCGCGCTGGACCGCATCTTCAGCGACATCGCCGCCGTGATCGACAACGTCTGAGACTGTCACGGTCACAAGAAGCGACCGTAAGACATACAACAAAAGGGACACGGAGGTATGGAGACCGCAGGATCTTTCCTTTCTCCATGTCCCTTTCTTTTTTTAAGCAAGTGAACAATATCCGTCCATACAACCAAAACGCAAAGGCCGCAAAGGCGCAAAGACACTGTTCGTATAGCCTGTTCTATACCGATAAGACTTTGCGGCTTTGCGGCCTTTGCGTTTTGGTTGTATAGACAAACTGCAATGGTCCAAACTTATATACACCAATAAAAAGAAATATGGCAAAGAAACAATTTCACCGTCACCTCGAAACCAAGGGTCTGCCACTCTACTGGATTCTCATCGTCTATCTCATCGTGGGATACTTCTACCCCATCATCGGCTGGCTGGCCCTCATCTGCATGATTGCTCCCGTCGCGTTTGCCGTGCGCCGGGGCCGCTGGTGGTGCGGCAATGCGTGTCCGCGTGGCAGCCTCTACGACCGCGTGCTCTCACGCTACTCTCCCCACAGACCGATACCGGCGTTCGTCCGGACGTTCGGTTTCCGGCTTTTCATGGTGATGTTCATCTTCACGATGTTCGGCGTACAGATGTATTTCGCCTGGGGCGACTGGTCGGCAATGGGCAAGGTCTTCTGGAACATCATTCTCCTGACGACCATCGTCGGCGTCACGCTGTCGTTCATCTATGCCCCGCGCACGTGGTGCTCGTTCTGTCCGATGGGCACGCTGTCATCGTGGGTGACGCCGCGGAGCGGCCGGCTGCCCGAAAACTACCGCCGGATAAAGGTCAGCGCGACATGCCAGATGAAGTGCAAGAGCTGTGCCCGCGTCTGTCCGATGCAACTGACACCCTACGACAGCCGCGGACAGGAGGAGGGCTATCTCCATCCGGACTGCATAAAATGTGGCAAATGTGTCACGGCCTGTCCAATAAAGATAATGTCGCTGAACGGCAAAAAGGATTAAGCGAAGGGCACGGCCCTGCCTCGCCGTGTCATATATATTTACAAAACAGAAGCCGCCGAAATGTCCGGAAATCGGGATTTCGGCGGCTTTTTTTGTCCCGTAAGGCCCTTACGGCATGTCAAGAAGCCCCTCTGACTCCATCGAAAGGAGGAGCTTGGGATGCCGGGAGGGCCCTGCGGCTCTTCATTTTTGAAAAAGTTGACGAGTTTTTGATTGCCGAAAAAGGACCAGAAAGAGGGTCTCGTCGAGCAACGGGGCCCTTATTGCATCGCAACGAGCACGCCGTCATGTTGCAACGGGGCCGCCGCCAGAGAGCAATAGCAGCCCCGTTGCAACCCCGCGGGGCCCTTACGGGAAGCCCAAGCTCCCCCTTTGGGGGAGTCAGAGGGGGCCGTATGTTTGTAAGTGACTGTCTGCCAGCAGTTTGCAAAAGCCATCGTTTTTCGCCCGAAAAAACCGCGCGATTTTGACCTTCGTGAGATTTGAAAATTTGGGAGCGTGGCCGAAAAATTTTGGAAAGTGCCCCTGAATTTTGCGGTAAAATTCAGAAAAAAGAAGACAAATGCGTGTATGGCCGCAACCATACACGCATAAAGATAAATCAAAGTAGAGTCGCGACCGCCTCCGTGCCACATGGTTTATATGAAAAATCACCCATGTATATCACTCCATCGACCGTGTTGAACCGGTTGGCACCGTGGCGGTCGCGACGGGTCGCGACCCTACTATCGGATATAGCGCATGCCCGTGGCCACATTGTGGGCCGTCTGCTCGTCGGTGAGCATGGCCAACAGGCGGTAGGCGTAAGGGAACGTGGCGGCAGGACCTTCGCCGGTTGTGATATTGCCGTCGGTTGTGACAGGTTCGCCGGTATAGGTCGCACCGGTCATACGGTCCTCAAAACCGGGATAGCACGTCGCACGACGGCCTTCGAGCAGCCCGAGCGAACCGAGCACCATCGGGGCGGCACAGATTGCGGCGATATGACGGCCGGCGGCATTGTGGCGCACGAGCAGGTCGCGGAGTTCCTCACACTCGTTCAGGTTTTCCGCTCCGGGCATACCGCCGGGCAACATCAGCAGGTCGGCATCCTCATAGTCGGACTCATCGAAGAACATGTCCGCCTTGACAATGACGCCATGAGATGACTCTACGGCTTTCAGGCATGATATACTCACGGTCTTGACGTCAACTCCGCCGCGGCGGAGGATGTCCAAAGCGCCCAACGCCTCGATGTCCTCGAAGCCGTTGGCAAGAAACAGATAAACTTTTGGCATAGGTCTTATTATTTTGTTTGGGGAGTTAGAGAAGTTTGGGGAGCGATAACTCCTCTAACTCCCCAAACTCCTTTAACTCCTTAATTACTTAACTCCTCCTTATACATTCTCACCGTCTCGCGCAAGCCCATGTATATGGCGTCGCAGATGAGGGCGTGGCCGATGCTCACCTCGTCCACCCAAGGGATGCAGCGATGGAAGTAGTGGAGATTTTGGAGACTGAGGTCGTGACCGGCGTTGAGTCCCAATCCCTGACGGCGGGCTTCTTCGGCGGCGGCGACGAACGGAGCGATGGCAGCCTCACGGTCGGCGGCATAGCCGGAAGCATAAGGCTCGGTGTAGAGTTCGACACGGTCGGCGCCACACTCGCGGGCTCCCGCCACCATCGCGGGATCGGCATCGACGAAGATGGACGTACGTATGCCCGCCTCGCGGAAACGGGCCACGGTGTCGGTCAGAAACGTGCGGTTGGCGACGGTGTCCCAACCGTGGTTGGACGTCAGTTGGTCGGCGGCATCGGGGACGAGAGTCACCTGTGTGGGACGGACCTCGAGGACGAGGTCGATATAGGAGGGGATGGGATTGCCCTCGATGTTCAGTTCGGTGGTGATGTGGCTGCGGATGTCGCGCACGTCCTGATAGCGTATGTGGCGCTCGTCTGGACGCGGGTGGACGGTGATGCCCTCGGCACCGAACATCTCGCAGTCGAGAGCTGTCCGGAGCACGTCGGGATTGTTGGCGCCACGCGCATTGCGCAGAGTGGCTATCTTATTGATGTTTACGCTTAATTTGGTCATTTCTCCTTAATTATCGGTCTGTTTCTGTTATGTTCTCGTCAAAAATACGTAAATTTGCAGACATCATCACCTGCCGCGGCAACGCGACCGCTTCCGAAATGCACGGAGAGAACGGCACGGCAAGTGGTGGCTGCTGCGTGCAAAGGTAATGAATGTTTACCAAACAACGGCACACGCACGGCTAAAGATATATAAAAACATGGATTTTTATGACATCACGAAAACTTGATTTCGCCATTTTCGGAAATACTTTTCAGACCAAAAAGTCAACCGCCATACGCGATGTGCTCGCCTCACTGGCCGCCCACGGAGCGGGAGTGGTCATCGACCGCGACTACCACGACTTTCTCGTCGGCGAGGGACTCATCGGCAAGGGACAGGCCACGGTGTTCGACGGCGACGCTTTCGAGGCAGACTTTGTCATCTCGATGGGCGGCGACGGTACGTTCCTGAAAGCCGCCGCCCGCGTAGGGACAAAAGACATACCCGTCATCGGAGTCAACATGGGACGCTTAGGCTTTTTGGCCGACGTCGGACCGAACGAATTTGACGAAACCATCGACGCGCTCTACCGCGGATGCTACACCATCGAAAACCGCGTTGTCATCAAGGTCGAAACCGACGGCGAGCCACTCGCGGGATGCGACTGCGCACTGAACGACGTGGCCATACTGAAGCGGGACAACGCCTCGATGATCTCCATCCACACAAGCGTCAACGGCGAATATGTCACCACATTTCAGGCGGACGGGCTGGTAGTGAGCACGCCGACGGGCTCGACGGCCTACTCGCTGTCCAACGGCGGACCAATCATCGTCCCGGGAACACACGTGCTGGCCCTGACGGCTGTCGCACCACACAGTCTGAACATCCGACCTATCGTCATCTCGGACGATTCGGAGATCACGCTGGCAGTGGAGAGCCGAAGCCACAACTTTCTCGTGGCCGTGGACGGACGGTCGGAAAAGTGCTGCGACGTGACGAGGCTGACGCTCCGCAAGGCACCATACAGCGCGAAAATCGTCAAGCGCAGCGGCACACGCTACTTCGACACGCTGCGACACAAGATGATGTGGGGTAAGGATGCAAGACTTTAAAGACATTAAGGACCTTAAAGACCTTAAAAACCCCTAAAGCCCTTAAAGACCCTAAAGCCCTTAAAGACCCTAAAGCCCTTAAAGAGCCCCCAAAAACCCTTTTCAAAAAGAATATGCTCCCAAGACTATTCCATAAGAAAGAAGAGAAATATCCAGCCACCATCATCCTGCGATGGCTATGGCAGACGTCGCGAGGCAACAGACGTCAGGCTCTGCTCAACGTGCTCCTCGGGCTGGCTGACGTGGCCGTCAGTCTCGGTTCGGTGTGGGCCATACAGCGCGCGATAGACACTGCTGCCGGTACACGTCAAGGGTCACTGTGGATGGCGGTGGGCGTGATGGCTGCGCTGATAGCTTGCGAATTTGCCATATCCATCGGACGGGTCTGGGTGAAAAACATTCTCGGCATCCGCGCACAAAACCGCATGCAATGGCGCATGATGGACCGACTGCTGTCGTCGGAGTGGCGGGGACGCGAGAAGTATCATAGCGGCGACATCGTCAACCGATTGGAGCAGGACACGACGACGGTGGTGACGTTTCTGACGGAGACGTTGCCGGGAGCACTCTCCGTGGTCACGATGTTCATCGGAGCGTTCCTCTATCTGATGAACATGGACACCGTGCTGGCCATCATCACGGTGGCCATTCTCCCGTTGTTCATCATCCTAAGCCGTGTATATGTCGCACGAATGAGAAAGTTCACCCGCATGGTGCGCTCGTGTGACAGCCGCGTACAGAGCATTCTCCAGGAAACCGTGCAACACCGCATGGTGGTCAAGACACTGGAGTGCGGCGGGAGCATGCTCGGACGACTCGATGACAGCCACACGGCGCTGAGGACGCACGTCCGCAAACGCACGGAATTTTCGGTCGTGTCCAATCTCATCCTCAACACAGGATTCTCGCTCGGCTATCTCGTGGCGTTCCTATGGAGCGCGATGCGGCTCTATCACCATACTATCACGTTCGGAGCGATGACAGCTTTTCTGCAACTGGTCTACCGCATACAGGGGCCGGCCCGCGATCTCATGCGGTTGGCTCCGGCTTTCGTGGCGGTATTCACTGCGGCCGAGAGACTCATGGAGCTGGAAGACATGCCACAGGAGGAGCAGGGACGAAGGATAAGGCTGGCCGGCCCGTGCGGAGTGAGACTGACGGACGTGAGCTACACTTACGACGGAGGCAGCAGACGGATTGTCGACCGGCTGACGTTCGACTTCCCGCCGGGCAGCTGCACCGCCATACTGGGTGAGACGGGAGCGGGCAAGACGACTCTCGTCCGGATCATTCTCGCGCTGATCAGACCGCAGAAGGGACGCGCCGAAATCTACGACGCATCCGGCGCCCACGACATTTCACCCCTGACACGGTGCAACTTCGTATATGTCCCGCAGGGCAACACGCTCCTCAGCGGAACAATACGCGACAATCTGCTGCTCGGGAACCCCAAAGCGACGGACGATGATATGAGACGGGCGTTGCAGACGGCCTGCGCCGACTTTGTCTTCGACACGCCCGACGGACTCGACACGGTGACATCGGAGACCGGCGGCGGACTCAGCGAGGGTCAGGCCCAACGCATCGCCATCGCACGAGGATTGCTCAGGGACCGCGCCGTCATGCTGTTTGACGAGGCCACCAGCGCTCTCGATATGGAGACGGAGAGACTTCTGCTGCACAACATCCTGAACACAAAGGACAAGACGGTCATCTTCATCACCCACCGTCCGGCCGTGGTGGACTATTGCGACCGCGTACTGAAAGTCGGGAAGGAGATGTCCTAATGTCTGAAGAAAAAAGATTGGAGTTTGTTTTATGTCCGGTCAGGGGTTCATTCATACCTGACCGGACTTGTTTTATAAAGCCACATCGGCAAGTATTCCTTTCAGAAGATAAGTCGCATTCTGATTACGCGCCACGCCGGGCGTAATCTTATAGGTATATGTTATCTCGTCTGAAAGGCGTATTTCAAAGCAAAAGTTATGAAAACGGGCGGTTTCATCGACGTCAATGCCGTTCCTACGGTCTGCCATTCGAGACAGTTCGAGGTCGTGGGTGGCTATCACGCCGCTCACGGGAAGACGCGAAATGGACTCGAGGAACATCCTCGAACCGTTCAGTTTGTCCAACGAATTGGTGCCCTTGAGTATCTCGTCGAGGATAATGAGGGTGCGACGGTGGCTGCGGCAATGGCCGATGAGTTGGCGGAGACGAAGCAATTCGGCATTGAAATAGCTGATGCCATGAGCCAGATCATCACTCGTACGCATACTGGAGAACAGCGAGAATAGCGAGACGCGGAGACTGTCGGCAAACACCGGCATACCGTTCATGGCCAGAATGTAGTTCACACCGAGCGAACGGAGGAACGTACTCTTTCCCGCCATGTTTGCACCGGTCACTATATAATAATGTGAGTCGGCAATCGTGAAGTCGTTGCGCACGGCCCACGCGCCAAGGAAAGGATGCCAAAGGCCGCGTGCTTCGTAAACAATCTCGATGGAATCGACGATTTCCGCACGGCCCGCCGCAGGTTCGTTATATCGGAATGTGGCCATCGAGACAAGCGCGTCGACCATGCTCACCTCGTCTATCCACTCTTCTATGCTGTCAATATAGTGTTTTTGCCATCGCCGGAAGCGTCTGACAAGGAACACGTCGCTGAGGAAAAGTGCGTCGAAGAATATCAGCCCGAGCACATTGCCGCGCCTGTCGAGACCGTCAAGGATACGCCGCAAATCGTCAAAAGCGTCGATGGAATGGCGCAAATCAGTGGTTATGGTTTTCAGAAGAGAGGACGATGATATTGCAGTAAGGTCCGAATGACGTCCTATTGTCTCTACCAATTCGCCATAAGCACGCATCTCTTTGTGAAGCCTACCGGCGGAAGAGGCAATCTTCTTCAGTGGTCCGGTGCTGAGCATAAGTGCCACGAAAAGATTTACAGTACCCCAAAGCACGGGCAATCCCGATGGAATGGACGTAAAAAAGCAAAGAAGCAAAGTTGTGAAGAAGCCGGCAATCAAACCCCATGAGACGACAAGAGCAACGTTGGAATGGGCAAATCCGGGCATTTCCAACGTTTTTACAATGAGCAACGCCGACTTAACCGATGCGGTGTCAATCCGACGACGAACACCATTTGCGACAAATTCCGTGCGCAACTGCTCCATCCCGGCCAAGGCATCTACGGCTTCGCGCTGCCGTTCTATTGCCTCATGCTGCTGCTTCAAAGTATCAACAAGCTTCGCCTGAGCTTCATCTGCATCGATGGAATCGCTACTTTTTGCATCTTCGCACTCATGAGGGAGTGTCGACAACATTGCCGCAAGGCGGTCACTGCCTCCCGACGTTACGGTTCGATTGATGCGATGATAGAGCGATTGTGAGCCGAAGATGTCCATATCGTAAGCAAACGGATGAGCAGGATCGGCATAATTGCGTCCATCATCAAATGCAGAAAAGTCTCCGGAGAGATACTTCAGTTCATTCTCATAGACGCTACACAAGTCTGTCAGACGGTCCACACGTTCGCAACCACGAACGTCCATACGTCTTGCGACGATATATCCAGCCGCCATGAACGTGCCGAAACACAGCCACAACCACCCGCCGTAAACGGTATAAGCCGCTACCGCAGCTATCGCGGCAATGAAAGTGGACAGTTCTGCGGCCACACACATACGGTTGCGACGCTTCAATCGGGATATATCGGACTTGAGAGAAGCGGCCCGACCACTATAAAACGCTTTGAGAGTGTTTTCACTTTGTTGCATACACAGATATTACAGAAAGGGCAAAGGCCGTCTTTTTCCTTTGACCATGTAGTTATTTCCTTTGACCATGTAGTTATTTCCCCTTGGCCATGTAGTTCTTTTCCGATTTGATGGAAATACCTTTACCTGTCTTTGTGAATGTGACGAGGTCCATGCGAACGGCATGATTGGCATGATCGAACAACTTTCCGGGGTCAAACTGCCGGCCGTTGATACGACATTCGAAATGCAGATGTTCCGTTGTGGCACGTCCGGTACGGCCTGTCAAGGCTATCACCTGACCCGCCTTGACATAATCTCCCACCTTGACGAGGTTCTTGGAGTTATGACTGTAAAGCGTCTCTATGCCGTTGGGATGCTTTATCACGATGCACTTTCCATAGCCACTATATACCTGCGACATCGTCACGACACCGTCAAAGGCCGCCACAATATTGTCATTGGGACGTGTCTTGAGGTCAACTCCGGTATGCCTGCGGCCTCCACGGCTGCCGTATGGGCTTATGACCTTGGCTCCGGCAAGCGGATAGCACCACTCCCCGGAGTTGAGATTGGCCAGATTGAGCGAGAATTTACCTTTTCCTGCAAATGGATCTGCCTTGGCCGCTGCTATCGCCAGAGCCTTGACATCGCGCTCCTCACGCATCACACTGATGTCGACATGAAACCCGGACTTCCTGAATTGCAGGGTCTGTTGGAGCAGACGGTGGCTATTGAGACTCACGATGATTTCCGGATTGATGCGTCCGCCGTTGACCATGATGGCGAAAGTGCAATACACCAATCCACCTTTGCCTCCCACAATGGCCACGGTCTGGCCCGCTTTCACACGGTCGCCGACTGCAACAAGATTCTGAGCGTTGTGTCCGTAGACCGTTTCGAGGCCGTTGTCATGGCGCACAACGACGACATTGCCAAGCGTCGGATGGTTCTTTGCTATACGGACGGTACCAGAAAACATAGATTTCACGGCGTCACCGCGTGTCGTGACAATCTCAAGATAGTCATCTTTGGCTTTCCGCGCCTTGCCAACCGGCAACGGGAAACAATAGTCGGAAACACCGTAACCGGCAAAATCGACTGAGAAAGCATCGGAACGGTCAAACAATCCGGGTGTCTCAATGTTTATCTTCTGCTTCTCAAGCAGCGTAAAGTCATCCTTGGCAGCAATGCCCATCGCCGCAAGGACGGCCACAAACAGCAAAAAATATCTCAGTCTCATCGGTTCGTAATAATATAATGTATTCGTTATCGGTTGTCTTTTATCATGATTCCGCTGAATATTCGCCCGGAAGAGACACCCAAACGGCGTGCCGAAAAGTATTCATCGGAATGAAAATAGGTACACACTCCCACTGTATTAATCGCATCGGAGCGCAGTCCTGAGTGTTCGAGTTGCATGCGGTTGCAAGTCCACAGATCAATGTGCCATTTGTCGTAACGACGACTTATTGCCTCCATATCAAATCCGGCATCGCGGAATGTGTCATAGACTTCATCGCCAACTTCAAACGCCTGCAGCGAAATACCGGGACCGATGATCGCACGCAGATATTCCGGATGAGTCCCGAAGCGATTCCGCATTGCCAAGACAGCCCGTTCGACAATCCGTCCGACAGTTCCACGCCATCCCGCATGCACCGCACAGCAGACATGCCGGACCTCATCATAGAGCAGCACGGGGATGCAATCGGCCGTCGACACTCCGACGCAGACGCCGGGTATGTCGGTCATCAATGCGTCTATACCCTCGAGAGCAGCGTCCCGTCGCGCTACGTCCGGCTCGGCAAGAAAGTCTTCCGAGACGTCAAACACGGCCGTGTCGTGCGTCTGATGCGGTATTATAAGCCTGTCGTCGGAAGCCAATCCGAGTTCTCCACAAAGCAGACGGCGATTTCGTTCCACCGCCGCGGGATCATCACCGCACCAGCGGTTGATATTGAAACCGCCATAACGGGCCACACTGTACCCACCGCGGCGCGTAGTGCTGAACGCCACCACATCCGGAGACAAGTCGTAATAGGTGAGCACGGGGCTATTCATCCCCATCCGCCTCCTCGTATTCGAAGTCTTCTATATCCTCGATTTCAATATCGTCTTCGTCTACAAATTCGATGTCGTCTTCATCCAGATATTCGATTTCGGCGCCCTCTGCTTTCATTTCATCTGCAAATCGGCTCATGTCCTTGTCGCGATGGGCAATGTTTTCGCTGGTTATGATGCTCTGCAGCTTGTTGCTCTCACTGTTCAGTTCGCGCCATAACACGTCCTTCAGTTCGTCAAGTCCCATGCCGGCCACGGCCGAAATAAACACGACGGGCACGTCTTCAGGCAAAGTCTCACGCAACATCTCTATCAGTTCGGCGTCCAAGAGGTCGCATTTGGTCACCGCCAGCACCCGGTGCTTGTCCAGCATCTCGGGGTTGAAGTTGCTCAGTTCGTTGAGCAGTACCTCATATTCGCGTTTGATGTCATCCGTATCGCCGGGCACCATGAACAACAGGAGCGAGTTGCGTTCGATATGGCGCAGGAAGCGCAGTCCGAGACCGCGGCCCTCACTGGCGCCCTCGATGATACCGGGGATGTCGGCCATCACAAACGACTGTCGGTCACGGTAGCCGACGATGCCCAACGAAGGCTCCAACGTGGTGAAAGGATAGTTGGCTATCTTCGGCCGGGCACTGGAGAGAGACGACAACAAGGTCGACTTGCCGGCATTGGGGAATCCCACCAGACCGACGTCGGCCAGCAATTTCAGTTCCAGTACGATGGTCATCTCCTGCATCGGTTCGCCCGGCTGGGCGTAGCGAGGCGCCTGATTGGTGGCCGAACGGAACTGGAAGTTGCCCAATCCTCCGCGGCCGCCCTTGAGCAGCAACACCTCCTGACCATCGTAGGTCACGTCGCAGACATACTTTCCCGTCTCTGCGTTATACACGACCGTTCCGCACGGCACATCTATATATACATCCTTGCCGTTTGTTCCGTGGCATTTGTCACGTCCGCCGTTGCCACCATGTTCAGCTTTCACGTGACGTTCATATTTAAGATGGAGCAGTGTCCAGTAGTTATGGTTGCCACGCAGATAGACGCTACCGCCGTTACCACCGTCACCGCCGTCCGGTCCGCCGTTTGGGTTATACTTCACATGTCGCAAGTGCATTGATCCACGACCGCCCTTTCCCGAGCGGCAGTATATCTTGACATAATCTACGAAATTGGATTCAGGCATTTTCTTTTTTAGGATTTAAAGGAGTTAGAGGAAGTTATCGCTCCCTGCGGTCGCTCAGGAGTTAAAGACAATACTCTTCTTTCATCAAACACTTTTCTTTGTATCAAGTATTCTTCTTTGCACTAATAGTATCCCAAGCCGACTTTTTACGTTATCTCTTAAACGGTTTTCATGCTGTGACGGACCTTCCAATCCACCACAGCATGAATATCCATAAGCCGTACTTATATATATAATAATGTGTAGGCGTCCTATGCGACAAACATTCGCTGCGTTCTCCTGACGGTCAGACGCCCCACTATCAGTTGTACTTCAATATCTGACCCGGCATCAGTCGCATCTTCTTTCCGATGCGGTTGAGCTTGCAGAGAGCGTCGATGGTCGTACCGCGCTTACGCGCAATGCTCGACAGAGTCTCGCCGGACTTAACCTTGTGGAAACGGACGTTCTTGGCGTAGGTTGCAGCCGGAGCCGCCGTAGTCAGCTCGACGTCATCACCGTCACCTGAAGTATATTTGTTTCCGACACCGCGCAACTTGTTTGCCGCCACTGACTCATGTTCGTATGAACTGCGACGGAACATATAGTAGTCATCCACGACATCCTGATTGCGGAAGTCAAACATCAACGCCGGATTGAGGGCCACACCGCAAAGGCGTGTTTCAAAGTGCAGATGCGAACCCGTACTGCGTCCCGTGTTGCCGCCCAGACCGATCGGCTCGCCTGCGCGGACTTCCTGATCTTCCGTCACAAGTTGCTTCGACATGTGTCCGTAGATTGTCTCGAGACCATTGTAGTGGCGGATGACAACATACTTGCCATATCCGCGGGCTTCATATCTCACGATGCGCACCTTGCCGCTGAATGCAGCGCGGATGGTGTCACCGATGTACACCTTGACGTCCAGTCCCTTGTGCTGGCGTCCCCAGCGTGCGCCGAAGTTGGACGTGATCACCCTGCTCTCCGTCGGCATGCAGAATCCGCGCAGGTCGATATTGAACGAATCCGGCAGCGCCGTGGCACGGTGAGCATATTTATTCTCCCACTCATCGTAGAGATCGGCGGCGGGCGAGTCAAACTGTTCTATCTGTATCAAGCGGCTGAGGGCCACGGAGTCCACCGCTTTCATCTTCTTGTCTATCGGAGCCTGACGTGCCAAGAGGTCCTGTCCCGCAACCGGGAGCGATGCCAATGACACGAACGTCAATATTGCAAATGTTTTCAGTTTCTTAAATATCATTACAATTAGGTTGTTTTAGTACAATGGCAAAAGCCATGCGTTATCGGTAGCGGTGCTCACAAATAATTACAATCCAATTATAATATGACGCGCCGTTTGTAATATGAACGTTGCAAAGATATAAAATATTTTATAAACAAGAGCTTCGTTAACACGTTTTATGTGTATTTTAACACTTCAACCTATGATATGGCAGCCCAATTTATATCCGTTTTCTTTAATTCTCTTAACCTGTTCCACAGCACCGCATATTCAGCTTTGTTACACTCCGGGTCGGCTTCGATGATGCGTTGGGCCTCGTCGCGTGCCATCTGCACGAGCTGCCCGTCGCGCGCGATATCGGCTATCCTGAGGTCAAAGGCCATGCCGCTCTGCTGCGTTCCCTCGAGGTCGCCGGGTCCGCGTAGTTTCAGATCGGCCTCCGCGATGCGGAAACCGTCGTTCGTGTCGCACATGATGTCTATGCGCTTGCGTGTCTCCTCACTCAGCTGATAGGGCGTCACAAGGATACAGTACGACTGGTCGGCACCGCGCCCCACCCTGCCCCTCAACTGGTGGAGCTGTGAGAGTCCGAAGCGCTGGGCGTCGAGGATGACCATCACCGAGGCGTTGGGCACGTTGACGCCGACCTCTATCACTGTCGTGGCCACCAATATCTGCGTCTCGCCGCTCACGAAGCGCTGCATCTCCTCCTCCTTCTCAGCGGGCTTCATGCGTCCGTGAACCTTGCTCATGCGAAATTCCGGAAATACCTGACGCAGCATCTCATATCCGTCTTCGAGATTTTTCAGGTCAATCTTCTCGCTCTCCTCTATCAGCGGAAAGACGATATAGACCTGCCGTCCCTGCCCTATCTGCCGGCGTATGCCGTCGTAGAGGCTCGGCATGCGGCTGTCGAAGACATGGCTTGTCACGATGGGCTTGCGTCCGGGCGGCAACTCGTCGATGACGCTGACGTCAAGATCGCCGTAGAGGGTCATGGCGAGCGTGCGCGGGATGGGCGTCGCGGTCATGACGAGCACGTGTGGCGGCTGTTCGCTCTTCGACCAGAGGCGTGCGCGCTGGGCCACCCCGAAGCGGTGTTGCTCATCGACGACGACCACTCCGAGCCGCGCAAATCGCACCGTGTCCTCGATGACAGCGTGTGTGCCCACAAGAATATTGACCTCGCCGGCAGCCAGAGCCTCCAGCACCTCCCGCCGGCGCTTGCCTTTGACGATGCCGGTGAGCAGTTCGACCCGGACCGGCATGTCGCCGAGAAACGCGCGGATGGTCTCCAGGTGCTGTTCGGCAAGTATTTCGGTAGGGGCCATGATACAGGCCTGAAAACCGTTGTCCAGAGCGATGAGCATCGACAGCAGGGCCACGAGCGTCTTTCCCGAGCCGACGTCGCCTTGCAGCAGACGGTTCATCTGCCGGCCCGAACACATGTCGGCACGTATCTCGCGCACGACGCGCTTTTGGGCTCCGGTCAGTTCGAAGGGCAGATGGTCGTGATAGAACGTATTGAAACAGTCGCCTATCCGGCTGAAGACATATCCCCGGTATTTGCGGCGGTGGTCACTGGCATAGCGCACGATGTTGAGCTGGACGAAGAAGAGTTCCTCAAACTTCAGCCTCACCCGTGCCCGTTCCAGTTCGCGGGCGTTCTTCGGATAGTGTATCACGCGCAGGGCCTCGTCGCGTCCCATCAGATGCAGCCGTCCGGTCATCTCGGGCGTCAGCGTCTCGGGCAGAGCGTCCTTCAACAGTCCGACGAGCGTCTTGGTCAGACGTTCCATCACGCGCGATGTGATGCCGCTCTTCTTCATCTTCTCCGTGGTGGAATAGTAAGGCTGGAGTCCCATCGACGACAGTTCGAGGCTGTCGGCGGGGTCCATGTCGGGATGGACGACATTGATACGTCCGTTAAAAACCGTCGGCCGGCCGAAGACGACATAGAGGTCGCCGACGCGGTAGGTCTTCTTCGCATATTGTCCGCCGTTGAACCACGTGAGGTCCATCACGCCTGTTCCGTCGGAGAAGTGGGCGACAACGCGCTCCTTGCGCGGTCCCATAGGGAATGTCTCGAAGCTGAGTATTCGGCCGCACACCTGCACGAAAGGCATTTCGCCGGTCAGTTCGCGCACGGCATACAGACGGCTGCGGTCCACATATTTATATGGAAAGGTCATGAGCAAATCCTCATACGTGGCGATGCCCAGTTCGGCGTCCAGCAGTTTCTTGCGCGACGGGCCGACACCGGGAAGGTATTGGAGGGAGGTGGTAAGCAGACCCGGCGGGCTCACCGGCCTCACCCCCTGCCCCTCCCCAAGAGGGAGGGGAGTAATATGCTGCAGAGTCGCTTGATTTGTTTCGGTATGGTCTTCTTTGTTCATGATACAATGTTATTCGTAGGGTCGCGACCCGTCGCGACCGCCTCGGTGCCAACGGATTTAACTTGTACGGTTGGGCGTATAATATGTTAGAGCTTTCGCCCTTCATCTCGCAGCCACCCTCCCATTGTGGAGGGCTGGGAGGGGCCGGTACCACGTGGCTCGGAGGCGGTCGCGACCCTACTTGTGGATGATTGTCATACCGTATGGAGAGTGGCTTCCGCCACCTTCAGGTCCCACGGTGTCGTGATCTTGATGTTCTCCCGGTTGCCCTCGACGAGCGTGACGGCATGCCCCAAGGCTTCGACGACCGATGCGTCGTCCGTGAAGGCGTCCGTATAATCCTGCTCGTAAGCCCGGCGGAGTAGCGCTATATCAAATGTCTGAGGCGTCTGGACGAGCCGATAGTCGCCGCGCGGCACGGTCCCGTCGGTCACGTGACGCAACGTCTCGACCACGGGGACGACCGGCACGGCAGCTCCCGTGCGCCGGGCCTCATCATAACAGCGGCCTATGACTTCCGGCGAGGGAAACGGGCGGACGCCGTCATGCACACCGACCACTCCCACGGCGTCGGCCGGAATGAGCGACAGTCCGTTGCGCACGGAGTGAAACCGCGTCTCTCCGCCGTCGGCCAGCTGATAGTCGACGCCGAAATCATGGTCGGCGCACAGCTTCCGCCAATAGTCCTGCTGGTCTCGCGGCAACACGAGGACGATATGCAACGCCGACGAATACTCCCTGAAACGTTCCATCGTACGCATCAGTACGGGCCGTCCGCCAATCGGCAGAAACTGTTTCGGTACGTCCGAACCCATGCGCAACCCGCGACCTCCGGCCACGATTATGACATAATCCGTATTGCTGTCCGTCATCTTCTCTCCTGTTTATATTAATTATGTGTATGCAAAGATAATGCAAAATTCCGACATTCGGAATGATATTCGGATTAATATCCACACGGCCCCACCCCGGGGCCCCACCCCGGGGCCCCACCCCGGCCCTCCCCAAGGGGAGGGTGCCTACGAGATGAATGGAGAATGTTCTAACATCTTCCATCTAACATCTACCATCTAACATCTACCATCTACCATCTAACATCTTCCATCTAACATCTACCATCTACCATCTAACATCTTCCATCTAACATCTACCATCTTCCATCTAACATCTAACATCTAACATCTTCCATCTAACATCTAACATCTTCCATCTCCCATCTTCCATCCGCAAAGTGTTAAAAACTCGGAATTATCTTGACAAAAGGCTCACAAAATTCGCGTCATTCTGAAATCAGCGGCCCAAGGGGCAAAATTTGCGATTTTTGAGCGTTTTCAGTAAATCGTTGACACAATGCGAGTTACGCCGAGCGACAAAATCCAGGCGATTTTCGCGTCTTGCCGTAAGGGCCTTATTGCATCGCAACGGGGCCCTCGTTGCATCACAGCAGCGTGCCCGTTGCAAGCTGACGGCGTGCTCGTTGCAGACCAACGGGGCCCTTACGGCAAGACCGCCGGATTTTTTCTGTCGGAAAACGACGTGCGAATGTTAAAATTACAGGAATATAACGGGATTTTCATAAGAATTTGAAGTGTTAAAAATTTGATATTTTCATGACGCCATTCCTTTATCGAACGCCGGACGGCACGGACTTTCTCGTGTCGTGACGGCATTTCCGTCAAGAACGAAAAGCGGAGCGAAAGCGGCATGCGGACAAATTTGTCACATACTTATCACTTGGAAACCGATTTTTTTGCGTACTTTTGTCCTCGCCTTGCGGGAGCGGACGGCGTGTCCTGCATGCGACTAAAACGACTATCAAACAAACATACTGACGACATGAAACAATATTTGGACCTGCTCGACCGCATCCTGACCGAGGGCACGCAGAAAGGCGACCGCACAGGCACGGGCACGATGAGCATATTCGGCCATCAGGCACGATATAATCTGGAAGACGGTTTTCCGCTGCTCACGACCAAGAAGCTGCACCTGAAGTCCATCATCCACGAACTGCTGTGGTTCCTCAGCGGCGACACCAACGTGCGGTATCTGCAGGACAACGGCGTGCGCATCTGGAACGAGTGGGCCGACGAGAACGGCGACCTCGGACCGGTCTACGGTCATCAGTGGCGCTCGTGGCCCGACTACAAAGGGGGGACCATCGACCAGATAGCCGCCGTGGTGGACCAGTTGAAGCACAACCCGGACTCGCGCCGCATGATAGTCAGCGCGTGGAATGTGGCCGAGGTCGACAACATGGCCCTGCCGCCGTGTCACACGATGTTCCAGTTTTATGTCGCCGATGGCCGTCTGAGCCTCCAGCTCTACCAGCGTTCGGCCGACACCTTCCTCGGTGTGCCGTTCAACATCGCGTCCTACGCACTCCTGCTCCAGATGATGGCGCAGGTCACGGGGCTGCGCGCGGGCGACTTCATTCACACCACGGGCGACACCCACCTCTACCTCAACCATCTCGACCAGGCCCGTCTGCAGCTCACCCGTACGCCGCGACCGCTGCCGCGCATGGTCATCAATCCCGATGTCCGCGACATCTTCTCCTTCCGCTATGACGATTTCCGGCTGGAGGGATATGACCCGTGGCCGCATATCAAGGCTGAGGTGTCGGTGTGAAGCCCCTCCGACTCCCCCAAGGGGAGTGTCTGATAACCCAATGAGCGCGTCACCTCGCAGGCACCCTCCCCTTGGGGAGGGCCGGGGTGGGGCCTTTTATCATGATTATGACAATATCCATCATTGCCGCCGTGGCCCGCAACCGTGCCATCGGCCACGAAAACAAGCTGATCTATTGGCTTCCCAACGACCTGAAACGCTTCAAGTCGCTGACCACCGGTCACACCATCATCATGGGACGACGCACGTTTCTCTCACTGCCGAAAGGCGCGCTGCCCAACCGGCGCAATGTCGTCCTGAGCCGCACGGCCACTGACTTCCCCGGTTGCGAGGTCTTTGCGTCGCTCGACGAGGCGCTGGCCCACTGCCGCGAGGACGAAGACGTCTACATCATCGGCGGCGCGTCGGTCTATGCCGAGGCCATCGGCCGCGCCGACCGCCTCTGTCTGACCGAGGTGGACGACACTCCGTCCGAGGCCGACACGTTCTTCCCGCCGTATGACGGGTGGCACGAGGTGGCACGCGAGGAACATCCCGTGGACGAACGCCATGCGTTCCGCTATGCGTTCGTAGACTACGAGCGGTGACAGTGCGTTTACTTGGGGATATTGCAGAACTCCCGCAAGTAGGGTCGCGATCCGTCGCGACCGCCTCCGAGCCACACAACCAATAGCCTGATTACCATACATATACGACAATCAGGTAAGTCAAATCATGTGGCTCGGAGGCGGTCGCGACGGGTCGCGACCCTACTTGTGGAAGTTCTGCAACATCCTTTTTTACCAAAAACGCCGGAGATATTTCATCCCCGACGTTCCCAGCGCATGTAATTTAATATCTATTCAGTCGTCGTCCGTCAGTTTTTGTGTTCTCATATATTGTTGTTTTTGTGTTCTCATATATTGTTGTTTTTGTGTTCTTTCAGTCCGGTTGTTCTTGTGTTGTACTGACATCTCATTCCTCTTTATATTCCAATATGTCTCCCGGTTGGCAGTCTAAAGCGTGACAGATAGCTTCCAGAGTTGAGAAGCGCACGGCTTTGGCTTTTCCGGTCTTCAGGATGGAGAGGTTGGCCGGTGTCAGTTCGATGGTTGCGGCAAGCTCGCTGAGCGAAATCTTGCGCCGTGCCATCATCACGTCGAGATTTACTATTATAGGCATAAGCTGATTCTTTTTGTGTTATACGTTTGTTTCAGACGGTCAGATCGAGCTCCTCCTGATGGCGCAGGCCCATTGCGAAGACCTCGGCGGAGATGAGACAGCAGAAGCCGATGACCATTGTGATGGTGTCGAACGAGTGGAACCAGTCGATCATATAGCCGTCAAGAGCGACTACGGTCCACGCCTCGTAATTCTGAATCAGGCCCGAAATCCATGAAAGGGCAAAGGCCGAGAGCATCAGGGCGCCCATCTTGCGCAGGAGAGAGACGTTCTTCCACGTGAAGATCTCAATGCGGTTGATGTTGCGGACAAACTTGATGAAAAACCAGAACGTGACAATCCAAAGTACGGAGCAGATGGTTTCGAGAGTGATTTCGGTCGGATAGGTCCATGAAGGGGCTACGCTCTTGTCGACGTATGCGGCGCCCTGACTGAAGTCGAAAGTGATTTCCTTGCCTGTTTTCTCGTTGATGGTGGTCATCCGGGGGCTCACGATGTCGAGCGGAAGCATCTGGAGAGTTATCGGCCGCTCCGTCTCCAGCGCGTTCATGCGGCTGTCTATCTCCTCACTCGAGTGACGGTGCATGAGCGAATAGGCGTCGGAGAATGCGACGGAGATGTAGACGAGGTTGCAGACGATGTTGAAAACTACTAATGCTAACATTGTCACGGTGATGATGTTGAATCTCTTTTTCATTGTTGTAAATGTTTATTGGTTGGTTAATATTGATTGTTTTGTTCTCACGTTTGTTATCGATTAATGATAAGTGATTATCGTTTTTCGATGTTGCAAAGATATGGTTATTATTTGAAACCACCAAACAAATCGACAAAAATTTATCGAAAAACAATAAAATAATATCGAAATAGCCGTATTACGGGTGTTTTTCTGGTTCGACACGGGGTTCTGACGATGATATAACGGGATGACGGACATAATAAAGTAGTGGTAATCCAAACGCAAAGACGCAAAGGCGCAAAGGTTTAAATACTTAAAGAACACGAAAAAACACGGAGATACAGAGAATGAATATATCTCTGTGTCTCCGTGTCTCTGTATTCAAAATATCCGGCCGACAAGTCCTTAACCGTCTTACGTTCATTCCTTTCCGGCCGTCACGGCAGCTCCGTCATCCTGCCGTATCCTCGTTTTCGCTGCTCAATATGTCCATTATCGGGAACTGGCGGTCGATGGCCGAGTTGAACGAAATGATAGTTTCGCTGCGTGCCAGGCCCAACGGCTGGAGCTTGTCGTGTATGATATTGAGCAAGTGATGGTTGTTGACAGCGTATATCTTGATGAACATGTCAAAGTCGCCGGTAGTGTAATGACATTCGACGACCTCGGGAATGTTTTTCAGTTCTTCAACAACGGAGTCAAAATTCTCGGGGTTTTTCAGGTTCAGACCGATGTAGGCGCATGTCTCATAGCCTATCTTCTCGGGGTCGATGACATACTGCGAACCCTTCAGTATGCCGAGATTTGTCAACTTCTGTATCCTCTGATGGATGGCGGCACCGCTCACATTGCATGCACGGGCAACCTCCAGAAACGGAATTCGTGCGTCCTCCGCAATCAGACGGAGGATTTGTTTGTCAAGTTTATCCAATCTTTGGTATGCCATTTCTTATTTTTCTTTTATGGTGCAAAGATATAACAAAAATCCGATTTCTACAAAGAGAATGTAAGTAAAATTGCTTATTGTCTGTCAGTTTATTAATAAAGCGGTTGCATAAGAATAATAACGAGCATATCGTTTGGTTGCAAAAATGCCATTATATAATAATGTAATGGCTCTTGTCTATCTGCGCATGTCCTTCTGGTCTGCCGCATAGATGATGTTGAGGACGTCGGACCGGCGCAGTGCCTGCTTGACATCGTTGACCAGTCCCATCGGCGTGTGGCGGTCGGCCTTGATTATCACGCGCATGTTTCGGGCGTCTTCCGGTTTCATCCGCGCCCTCTCCTCGCTGACAATACGTCCGATGTCGTCCACCGTGACATAGCTTTCGTTGATCTGGATGACCATGCCGGCGGCCGCATCGCATGTCGGCGGAACATCGGCTGACGCCACTCCGGTCGCAGGACGGCCGATATGGATGTACATCAGCCCCTGCTTGTTGGTCACACGCTCCAGCTGTCGGCTTTGCGGCATGCGGTGGTCTACTTTCAGCTGGTCCTGTCGCATGTTGGTGACGATCATGAAGAAGAAGAGCACGGTGAAGATGAGGTCCGGCAGGGACGACGAGTTGATGCCCGGGATACGGCGGCGTCTGTTGCGCATGAACATGCTCATAGACTACCTCCCTTCCCTTCCGGTTCCGTTTCGGACACGCGCTGCGGATAATGACGCATGACGGCACTTCGCTCATCGGGTGAACATTCGTCCAACGTATGGCCGAAACGGGCCACGGCCAACCGTCCGCGCAAGGTGTCGTATGCCGCCGTGATGGTCTGCTGGACATGGAAATAGGTGTCATAGTCGGCATCACGGCTCACCTCCAAGGCTATCACATGACGGTCCGTGACCGAACATCGGCCGAGCTTAGGTATGTTGACGATGTGTTTTTCGGGCAGTGACGGCGAGTCGGCGGCGTTGTCCACGAACGTCACGATGCGTTCGCGCAGTTCTGGCAACGTCACCACTCGGTCTCCGCAGGTCAACCGTCCGTCGTCCCCGATGGCCACGCGGAGTATGTCGCGCTCCTTCACGACCAGTTCGGTCGGCTGCTGGTCCTGCGGTGGCGGAGGGAGACGTCGTGCCAATCCCTTGTCACTGTCGATGGACGTCGTGACGAGAAAGAAGACGAGCAGCATGAACGAGATGTCCGATGTGGCCATCGTGTTCAGCTCCGGGATGCGGCGATGGTGGCGTTTCCTGAACATAAGCTACGGTTTTGGGGGTGTTGCGGCGTTTCCGCTGCGGTCGTTCATCTTCCTGTTGAGTCCCGACATGCCGAACGCTACGGCCGCTATCGCCACGCCGATGAGCACGGCCGATGTGACGATGAACATGTCGGCGAGCCGCAACCATACGGCCGACGAGAATGTTCGACCGTTGACCGACAGCGGCTCGGTGGAGCCGAAGGCGAACGACAGCGCCAGAGTCAGCACGAGCAGCGACGCCGTGCAGACGGCGATACGCCCGACCGGCACACCGGTGGATGTCACGGATGAGTAGGCCCGGCTCCGGAGTGTGTGGCAGACCGACACGGCCGTGGCGACAAGTGCCATTCCGCCAAGGACATAGATGAGCCAGATGACAGCGTCGGTGAACAGTGGCGCCGCAAACTGCGGGTTGTCCTCTAACGGCATTTCATAGCCGACGAGAAAGAACGCGGCGAAGATGGCGGCCGCGATGACTATCAGCGCCGTCCTCACCGCCGTGGATATGCGCAGGGCATCATGCCGGCGGCGGTCATTTTTCGGGCGTGCTGTCATCGTGGGTCAGTTTGTATTTCATGATCATGTCCATCAGCGAGATGGCCGATTCCTCCATCTGCGAGGTCAGATGCTCTATCTTCGAGAGGATGTAGTTGTAGAACAACTGCAACACGATGGCCACGATGATACCGAATATGGTCGTTATCAGGGCCACCTTCATGCCCGATGCCACGATGGTGGCGTTGATGTCGCCGGCCAGACGTATCTGATCGAAGGCCATCACCATGCCGATCACGGTACCGAGAAAGCCCAGTGACGGCGCGATGGAGATGAAGAGCGTTATCCACGAGCATCCGCGCTCGAGATTGGCCGACTGCACCGAACCGTAGGAAATGATCGAGCGCTCGATGTTTTCCATCGTGTCGCTGATGCGCAGCAGTCCCTGATAGCATATCGAGGCCACCGGTCCGCGCGTGTCTCGGCAGAGGTCCTTCGCCCCTTCGATGTCGCCGGCCTCCACGTGGCGGCTGATGTCCTCCATGAGCCGCTTGGCGTTGATCTCGGACAGGGTCAGATATATGATGCGTTCGATACAGAAGGCCAGGCCGAGCACGAGCGCTACGGCCACAAGCGACATAAATCCCGCCGTACCTTCGACAAACTTCGTCTTCAGCGTCCGGTGTATGCCGGTGCTTTCGGCCCCAGCCGCAGTCAAGTCTTCACCGTCCTCCTCCAACGCTTCTTCATATTCGCTGCCGGCAATGGAGTCCGTTGCGGCCGTCTCCACTGTATCCGCCACCGCCGCGGCCGCCGTCTCCGCCGACCTCACGTCCTGTGCCATTGCGACAGGGCCACCCGCCAGCAGGACACCGACAGCCAGCAATGCAATAGTCTTCTTCATCTTATTTCTTGCGTATATACGTTATTTCTCATCTGTCGCGGCCGCCGCGACCACTGTCTGCGGTCATGCGCCGGCCTTGCTTTTTCCGTTGCAAAGATAACCTAAATATATGATATATCGCGCCTTTTACATGTTATTAACGTAAACGAACCGTCTGCCGCGGCCTGCGGAACAGCCTTTCTGAAAAGACAAGCCGCCCGTTCCGAAACGACATGCAGCACATTGGTCCGGGGTAAAGACAGCGGCTGACGAAAGCAAGACGGCGATGTGTAATAAAAAATCTGAATTTAAGGCCGTTTTTCAGGCCCACTTTTGAAAATATTTCGGCCTCGCTCCCAAATTTTCAAATCTCATGAAGGTCAAAATCGGGGCTGTTTTTTGATGGGAAAATCGCCGTTTTTGCAACACATTCATTCTTAGCTATTTATGAATGGCGTCAGCTCTCCCTCCCCTTGGGGAGGGCCGGGGTGGGGCCCCGCGAGGCCCTTCCGGCCCTGCAACGGGGCTGCTATTGCATTGCAACGGCGGCCCCGTTGCAACATGACGGCGTGCTCGTTGCAACCCCGCGGGGGCCCCGTTGCTCGTCGAAACCCACTTTTTGGTCCAAAAACAACAATCAAAAACTCGCGAAGTTTTGCAAAATCAGAAAGCCGCGAGGC
>JAFULM010000035.1 GCA_017483185.1 Prevotella sp.
AAGTACAAGGAAGAAGAAGTACTAAATTACTTCATAAACAGATCTACCAATGCTCATGCTGAATCTCTTAACTCTAAGTTGAAAGGCTTTAGAGCACAACTACGCGGTGTGCAGGATTTACCTTTCTTTATGTTCAGAGCATCCATAATCTTTGGATAAC
Organism: Prevotella sp.; assembly: GCA_017483185.1. Classification (GTDB taxonomy): domain Bacteria; phylum Bacteroidota; class Bacteroidia; order Bacteroidales; family Bacteroidaceae; genus Prevotella. The sequence continues at coordinate 161 of JAFULM010000035.1, forward strand.
ATGATTATATTGCCACGGACTTATGCAACTGTGCCGGGAAATCTCCACAGCTAAATCTACTTACAGACCGCATGATACTTGAAAAAATGAATAACTGTAATGCGGGATGGGAAAATATCACATTAGCATCCGACGGAAAGTTCTATGTTTGTCCTGCGTTCTACCATAGTCAAATAATAGATGGAACAGAAATATCTATAAACGAAGTTAGCAAGAAAGGATATAGCATTGGAAACTTGATATCAGGATTGAATATTAAGAATCCCCAATTGTATCGTCTTGACCATGCTCCAATATGTAGTAAATGCGATGCCTACCAATGCCGACGTTGTGTCTGGCTTAACAGGAAGACAACTTGCGAAGTGAATACTCCAAGTCATGAGCAATGTGTGGTGGCACATTTGGAACGAAATGCAAGCCGTGAATTATTGAATAACATTCGTCGTCACGGATATTTCTTACCAGAAAAAGAGGAAATCAAAAAGATTGATAATCTTGACCCTTTTAACAAAAGAGAAGCTTGGTAATTATAAAACTAAATAACAAATATTACACCTTATGAATGTCATAAATAGACGAGAATGGTTTAAACGGACCTCAAAGATATTACCTTTCTTATTCTTATCATTCTTTTCCGCTGCTTATGCGCATTCCAAACCATCAATGAATACCTCATGCATTTCTTATGCTAAAGATAAAGATACAATAACATTTAAAAGGTAACATTAAAAATAACGTTATTAAATTTCGTATGAAAAAGAAAAAAGATGATTTAATTAGTCGACGAGATTTTTTCAAGAAAGCGAAATCAAAGGCTCTCCCCATTTTATCCATTGCATTTGCTTCATCACCATTACTAACAGTTACCACAAAAGCGAAAGTACCTTCCGGATGTTATATGGGGACATGCATGGGTACATGCTTTATGGGGTGCATGATGAGTTGTGGAGGAAGCTGTCTTAATGCTTGTTATACTTCGTGCGTCAGTCAATGTGCAATGATGTGCAATGGAAGTTGTCGTGGCGGCTGTAACGAGATATGTGCACAAGGTTGCTCCTCCTGTGTAGGAGAATGCAAAATAGGATGTGATAATGGATGTGCAGGAAGTTGCATAGCAAACTGCGCAAGCTACTCTGAACATCCGACTTATGAATAGATTTATATCCTTTAATAAAATAACAGATATGAAAACATTGCGAATATTAAAACTGTGTATGCTATTAACTGTAGCAGGAATTATTTCAGGTTGCGACAAAGAAGATGAAGAAACGACTTCATCAACTACAAATGTCGAAAATACGAAAAAACGAAATATAACAAAGCCAACATTTGATAAGTTTTTGACTACAACTGATACCGATGGGTTCTCTGTTCGGGTAAGATTTAAAACAGGTGGCGATTCGGAATCAAATCTGAGTGCTACCGTACATTGGTCCGCGTATTCCCAAAAGCCATCTAAAGCACCAACAAAGAGAGAACTAGAAAAAACAGAAAGTATGCGTCAGTATGGCTCCGCTGTATATCATAATACTGGTTCTAAAAAAGGTATGACAGAGAGCATTGTCTTTGACAAATCTCACGCAGGTTACAATGGTGGTACTTATATCTATTATTATGTAGAATGTAAAAACAGCGTAGGAACTGCTACTTCCTCCTTAACATATACAATAGTGAAAAGATCTGGTTATTAACATTAAATTAAGACAAAACAATGGAAAAGAAAATTGTCGGTCAAGTAACGGCCGAGGAAAAGAATGAGATTCTGACGCTCTTTGAGCGCCGCAATGGTCTGAATGAACTGGCAAAAATTCTCACGGCGGATAACGGTGAACTGTATGAGAAGCTGGTTAAGGACATGGGTGAGACGGGAACGAAGTTTCAGAACTGGTGGGACCGCATGGGCGCAAAATATCAGTGGGAAAGCGTGGAAGGCGGCAATTGGGAAATAAATTTCGACACGTGCGAGATTTTTCTTGTGACCAACGAATAGGAATTGTTACTAACGAATAGAATAGAAACGAAATAATGATGACGATACTGACGATTGTCCAGCCTCTTTTCATAGGAACGACGGAGCTTCTGTTAATCGGAGGCATGGCCCTGCTGCTCTTCGGCGGTAAGAAATTGCCGGAAATGATGCGCGGACTTGGACAGGGCATGAAAGAGTTTAAGAAAGGTATGGCGATGGAAGAAACGGACGCTCAGGATTCGCCCGAGGAAAAAGAGCGGGAAGAAGTTAACGGAAATGCCGTCCGAGAATCTTCATCTGAAACCGGCGTAAATACGAAAAAAGGACAAGAAGGTGATAGAAGAAAATAATGAATCCGCAGGCCATTCCAGCATGGAGAAAGCAAATGATGGTTCCTCTATGCTCACTTTTGGCGGTCATCTAGAGGCTCTGCGCTGCATGCTCTTCCGCATAATCGGCGTGACGGGAGCAATCGCCATTGTTGTGTTCTGCATGAAGGACACAACATGGCAGTTGCTGCTGGCCCCGAGCGAGTGGGACTTTGTGACCTACCGTGTCATCGAAGACATAATCAGAAGCGTTGGCTTCAGTGATTTTTGTTTCGAGGAATATCACGTAGAGCTGATTGCAACCGACCTGTCCAGTCAGTTCATGACCCACATCACGACCGCCTTCTATCTCGGATTGCTTGGTGCCTCACCTTATATATTATATGAGTTGTTCCGGTTCGTTTCTCCAGCACTGTATGAAAACGAACGCCGCTATTCCGTTCAGGCGGTAGTGGTCATCTATGTGCTATTCCTGTTCGGCGTGCTGATGAGCTACTACATGCTCTTCCCCGTATCATTCAGATTTCTCGGAACATATAGCGTTTCCGAACGAGTCCACAGCACAATCACGCTCGATAGCTATGTCACCTCATTCACGACATTGACATTGCTCATGGGAGTTGTCTTCCAGTTACCAGTCGTTGCCTTTCTTTTGGCCAAGATGGGCATGATAACGTCAGTATTGTTGTCCGCTTACCGCAAACATGCCTTCCTGTTGATAATGGTTGTAGCGGCCGTCATAACCCCTCCGGACCTGATGACCCTTGTGCTGGTCACGGTTCCGTTATATCTCCTCTATGAGGTGAGCATAAGGGTGGTGCGGTTGGTTGAGGCATGACATATTCAGCCTGATAACCTCCTAAATCATCTCAGCGTTATATTCACATCTACACCCCCATGCACGGGCAGACCGCGCTGGGCGAACTGGCGCCCCACCCCATCAACGGAACTGCTGACGAGGAATGTGTTATACTTAGTGTCCGTCAGGTTGCGCCCCCACAGACGGACGCGAACGGAACCCAGATTGAACACGGCATGGGCGCCGAGTGTGGCATAAAAGTCCTGTCCGGCCGTGTTGTCAGCATCCCACCATGTCTTGCCCTGCCCTGACACGTCGGCACCGATGGTCAACGAGCGCAGCAGACCGGTCGTCGAGATCGGGAAGCGCCAGTCGGCCGTAGCACTGAACGTGTGACGCGGTATGAAAGGCACATAGCGGCCGCGGTAGCTACGTGTCTCCTCCGTTGTCTCACTGCCATTACGGACACTGACAACATCGGTATAGCTGCGGAACGTCGAGTGGGCAAAACCGTAGGTTCCGGACCATGTCATACGGCCGTCGAAACCACTGCCACGCAACGTCAGTTCAGCACCCACACTGCTACTGCGACCGGCATTGACCATCATGCGGCCGTAACCGTAGTTGGCAGCCATGACCGACAACTGCTGATTGCGTATCTGCATGAAGAAGGCAGCGATGTCGGCATGCACACGGTTGTCGAAAAGATTGAGGTGGGCGCCGGCTTCATAGTTCCAACTCGTCTCCGGTTCGTATGATATTGTATTGTTGACAAGTGTATAATCCTCCGGCGTGTGTGCGACCATAACGTTCTCGCTCATCAGCGTCATCATCTCCTTGCCAAGCGAGCGCTGCTCGGTCTGAAAAATATCAGAAAACATCTGCAGATTGTATCCGCCTGCACGGAAACCCTTGCTGACCGTCGCATAGGCATTGCCACTACGTCCGAGATTGACGGTCAAACCGAATTTTGGCAACAACTGGTGATATTCGTGAGTATCGTCACCGGCCAAGACCGACTGGTAAGTGTGGCTACTGCTTATAGGCCGTCCTTTCATCATGCCGGAATATCCGAGCGTGAAACGCGCTTCAGTATCATAGTCGATAGCCGTGTGCTGATAGTCGTAGCGCAGACCGAGGGTAATGGTCAGACGATCACTTATCCTCAGATTGCTTTCATGATAGACGCCGAAATTGAGCAGCGGCGTGTCAAAACTCCCCGGGACACGATTGTCCGTCAACGACAAGTTGTCGGCTATTGCCGCCGGCATGCCCATCGAACGTATGATACGGTTGTTCATGGCGTCACCAAAGAACACCGGTCCGTCCGTATGCAACCACTGATGACTGAAAAACACCCCGGACGTGTGTTGCCAGTGTTCATGTCCGCGACCGCTGAGCGTCACTTCCTGCACCACTCCGTTCATCCGTTCGCGCTGTTCCAACAACAGATAGTCCTGCGGCAGATAGTCCTGATCCATCTGCATGAGGTCACTCAGATGCTGATAGCTCGTGACTGAAGTGAGACTGACGCGGCCGAAATCATACGCCATGTTGACGGCCGTGTTGACCATCTGACGCCGATAGCCGTTCATGATGTTCATCGAGGGATCATCCCACGTATCGGTGTCCGGATGATATTCGCCGTATGCGAAACCGTTCTGATTGACATACTGATAGTCGGCCGTGATGTCGGCCGTCAGCCGTGGTGTCGGCAGCCATATCAGACGGGCACGCCCGCCGGCCTCATTGACCAGATCCGCTCGGTCATCTAAGCGGGCATTACGGAAAAAGCCTCTCCCGCCACTGTAATATCCGGCTGTGGAAAAAGCCAGCCTCTCGCTCGGGCGGTGATAGTGGGCGACCTCCACACTGCCACCCGGTTCCGTACTGCCACTCAGCCGGATGTCCGTCCCCTGATAGTGAAGCGGATTTTTTGAGAATATACGCACGATGCCGCCCTCTGCATTCATACCGTAGAGCGTTCCCTGCGGTCCACGCAATACGTCGACACGGTCTGTCTGATAGAACCGGGTGTTGATGGCGCTCTTGCACAACAGAGGCATGCCGTCATAATAGACACCGACCGCCGGGCTGCCCGTACGCGAACCGATGCCGCGAACATAGACGGATGAGGTCAGGCGCGAACCGTAGGCCGGGATTGTGAACGACGGGATATAGGTCGAAAGACTGCTGAGGTCGTTTATTCCGAGCGAAGACATTTCGCGGCCGGTCATCACACTGCTGCTCATCGGCAGACTGCGCAACAGTCCGAATTCTTTCGTACGTGCGACAACGGTCAGTTCGTCAAGGTCGATCACACGGGATGTGTCGGCCACGGCTTCGGCCGCCACCGCGTTTTCAGCTGTTTCTGACGATTTTGAAAAAGCCTGGGGTGAAAAGAAGATGAGTCCGGCCAGGCACTGCATAAAGTGGTTTGCGTTCATTGCGCGTTGTTTGGTTCTTGATTACGGGTGCAAAGGTAATGCTTCCGGAGCGAGCACACAATCATCATTTATAAGGATTTTCAGAGTCTCGCCATACCTTTATAGCATATCAAAATATGGTTCATGAACACAAGCATGGACATACAACCATTTTAATATGTTCCTCAAAACCATTTGATCTGTCAACAGTCTGAATATCTTCGCTATATTGTCATAAAAATTCTGAATTTAACGCCCACGAGAGCAGGGACTTTCCAAAATAAAACGGACGCGACTCCAAATTTTCAAATCTCGCGCGTATCAAAAATTCGGGGTCCGAGCGGCATTTTCTTTACATATTTTGCAATCGTCTGACTGACAATCACTTACAAACAGCGCCCATCCCGTCACATTCCGACGCCATCGCCCCTACCCTGCCGTAAGGGCCTCCCGAGGTTGCCGTAAGGGCCCCGTTGCATCGCCGTAAGGCCGCCGTCGTACTGCGAAAGCGGCCCCGCGACAACCCAAGGAGGCCCTTACGGCAGGAAAACGGCAGCTTTTCGGGGCAAAATCAGCAATCAAAAACACGACGAAATCTCCGCTTCAGAAGAGCCGTAAGGCCTTCCTTGCTATGAAATTGCGCAGAAACCTGTTCGCCGACGCAATCCTGTCACGAGCCGGGAGGCCCTTACGGCCTCAAAACGCCCTCCGAAATGAGCAAAACCGAGCTTTCCGGAATATTGGTTTTTGTAAAGATATGCGACACTCATCACCTTTTTTTTGGGGGGGCGACACTCCGCACACTTTCTTCAGCCTACACCAACACAACGGACTCACTTAAAGATAGCTCATCCTACTTTGCGGCTGTAAATATCGGATGAACCTTAAAGATTTCCCAATGATGTCGTTGTTTGTTGACTCTTTAGAATTCAAAAGAGGCAATCCTCAATGCTGCTAACCACGCCAAAATTCGGGTGAAAGACATTTTTTAGAAATATTACATCACAAGCCTTGCGGGAAATTCATGCTTTCGGTTTCTTTCATTACCTTTGTCAAGAAATTAAAAAAGGAACAGAATTTATGAACGACGACCAGCTGATAAACTTCGGAGAACCCGTGACGGACCAGTCGCAAAACATCATTAAGGTAATCGGTGTTGGTGGCGGTGGATGCAACGCCGTACGCAACATATACAACGAAAAGATAACAGGAGTGACACTTGCCGTGTGCAACACGGATAGCAAGTCGCTCGCACCATCGCCCGTGCCCGTGAAAATGACACCACACCCGAGAACATCGCAAGACAGCTATCGCTATTAGTGAATCAACTGCGGAGAATGGAGCGGACAGATCTGCTGCTCCACTCCACCGGCATACCCGTATTGGAAGAGTTGCGCATCGAGGCGGCAAAGAGCAAGTTGAGCCATCTGCGAATAACGAAAGACTATCGGTTTGTTCTCACAGACTACAATCGCGAGGTGGAGCTTCAGCCCGTACACAAGGCTGTATATATGCTCTTTCTTGCTCACCCCAAGGGCATCGAGTTCAAAAGACTTGCCGACCATCGCGACGAATTGCTGCGATACTACATGGCAACGGCAAGCAGCATGGACAAACAGAAAATTGAAGAGAGCGTAGACCGGCTCGTCAATCCGCTCGACAACGCCATAAATGAGAAATGCTCGCGCATAAAGAAAGTGTTTCTTGAAATAATGGATCCATATACGGCCAGTTACTATATCGTCAGCGGCCATACCCGGCGTCATGTCTCCGGAACCTCCAAGATATGGTTTGAACGGCTCAAACTCATAACACTGCCACGGGAGCTTGTCATAACTGACAATCCGGATGTCATTCGCTTATTGCAGCGAGACTGAATTAAGACGTGGAGCTGTCATTCGTTGACCGCGCCGCAGACGGGGCAGACGCCTTTACGGCGCATCTCCGCCCCGCAACGGCCGCAGATATAGCCGTTACGTGAACAGCGGAGATAGCGGCGGACGGCGAAGACGATATAAACGACGAGCAACGGATAGCCGGCGTAATATAGCGTGGAGATGCTGAACACGATGTAGTTGACCGCACAGACTGCCGCCAACCCGCAGAGATAGAGAATGGCTTCGCCGACGGAAAGGCGTCGGAAGACATCGTCAGCCACGGCCAACGCCACGATGATGAGCGTCCAAACGAGACACATGAATATCCCGAGATGGAGCGGAAGGGAGAAGGGATTGAGCGACGGATGGTAATAGAAATGACGCCACGACTCGGCCCCGAAAAGCTGGATGGAGGCGTAGACGACGGCTGAAGTGGCGACAAGCAAGGCCAACAGTGTGGGATAAAACGAGGATATATCGCGGAAATGAACTATACGCGCATTATGGCGTTTGAGGAAACGGAGGCCATAGACGGCTGTCACTATCACAACGAAAGAAAGGAAAATGAGAAGATGGACGTCGGAGAAGATGTCTATAAATTGTGAAATAGGGTCATCAGGGTTTACAGCCGGCAACATGATGTTCTCGCGTATCCAGCCTTGGGTGGCCTGGTCGCGGGCTATCTTAACCCAAACGGAGTCGATGGTGTCTGCCGGCATTGTCATTATGTCGGCGACGACAACACGATCACCACGTATGACGGTGACTGAATCGAAAGGCAATTCGTCCGGAGCCTGACACACTATCCGCAATGAGTCTGCTTTGACGACAAAGTTATAGTTTTGTGCATAATGATGGGTTGTGGAGAATGAGATGGAATCCAATTGTCTTTCGGTGAGATTCCACGCGTCGGGTGTGCGCTCCGAGGAATTGTAGCATGACGACAGTACGGCTACACAAGCCATGAGACACATGACCAAAGCACGGTCGGGAAACCGAAGCCAAGGCCGGATGCGGTCTGGTATATTAGAATATGATGCGGTTGTTCTCATTCTTCCTGATTGATTTAGTATTTTGTCTCCTCTTTATACAACGACATCCGGCAGTGACGACAGTCAAACTCCAAACGGAAACGGCGCCCGTCGGGAAGAGAGAGGAACAGCGGTTCACGCCATGTGGGGCGACGTCCACCATGCTTAACACAAAATCCGAGTGCATAACGCAGACAGTAACGACACTGCATCAGTGGCGCTTTGCTATCGGGACGCAATTCAAAAGCCGGTGAAATGTCAGACATTCCGCATCCGGCGTAATATCGGCGGGCGGCATCATTGGCTACATTGTGGAAACATGTATAGGGGTAAGACGGTGCAGGACGCGACGGATTGGAAGCCGGAACGATGCTCTCGCGGCCATCAAGGGGTCTGTTTTGGTATTCCGCCATCAGTTGTTCGACGGCAGAACGGCGCAATTGGGCCAGACGACCGGCTGGAATGAACCACCGGAAATCACCATCGAGCACGACATCCGAACACTCGTAGGGAGTGTTGCCAAGTTTCGTGAGCTGGCGTATGATATTGTCACGCTGGGGTTGCTGCGCCTCCTGATGCTCTGCCTCCATCGCGACTGTCACACTACGACCGCCGATGACAGTTGCTGTGAGACAAAAACCGGAGTCAGTCGCGTCAAGGGTCATGCGCAATGGTATCTTACGCTCTGCGCTGGGGCGTTCCAACAGGGTCTCAAACTCTCTGTCACTATTGCGATAAAGGCGTGTCCCCTGACGCAGACGTGACGGCATCTTCTGCGGAAAGAGGCGATTTCCCTCGACTCTATTGACTCTGAAGCCCTCCAACTGGCGTTCCTCGTTGAGGAAGCACAAGCCGTCTCCGTTGGAAAACGAAGACAAGCCGGCCACATTAAAAGAATTACCACGAATCTCTTTGACAGTACCGACAAACTCGCCGATGGCCTTTGGGGTATCCATTGAGGATATGTCGGAACGACGGCCGTCAAGAAAGTAGTCGGTGAAACCTCGGTTGAACGTCTTGCTCAGATTGGGTTCGAACGTATAACGGCAACGCCCTAATGATGCGCGACGATAAAGATCGGGATGACGACGTATGATTGTGTCAAGTCGGCGGCTATAAGCTGCTGTCACATTCTTAACATAAGCTACGTCTTTCAACCGTCCTTCAATCTTGAATGACGTAGCTCCGGCAGCGACAAGCTGTTCCAGACCGTCGCAACGGTTCATATCTTTCAGCGAAAGCAGATGGCGGCCACGCTCTATGACACGGTCGTCGGCATCCGTCAAGTCAAAGCGGAGACGGCAGAACTGTGCGCACTCTCCCCTATTGGCGGAACGGCCGAAGCAGGATTGGGATGCATAACAGAGGCCACTGTATGACACACATAACGCTCCATGAACAAAAACTTCCAATTCCACATCGGGAACAGCAGCATGTATGGCGGCAATGTCTTCTGCGGAAAGTTCACGAGCCAACACCACACGGCTGAAACCGGAATCCCGCAGCCACTCTACTTTGTCTGACGTGCGGTTATCCATCTGCGTACTGGCATGCAGAGCCATCCTTCTGACCATGCCGACGACAGCCAGATCCTGCACAATGACGGCATCGACACCAGCGGCTTCCAGACTTTCGATCAGTCTGCGGGTGTCCGCAAGTTCCTTATCATACACGATGGTGTTGACTGTAACATAAACCTTTGCCGCATACAGATGGGCATAACGGCACAATTCGGCGATGTCATCAACTGAATTTCCTGCGGCCGCACGTGCGCCGAAATGTTCGGCACCGATATAGACAGCATCGGCGCCATGATCTATGGCGGCCTTTCCACATTCGAGATTGCGGGCAGGGGCAAGAAGTTCTAAATATGTCACTCTATCTTGTTTATATCGTAAGGTGTTTCCTGATAAACATAATAGTTTATCCAGTTGTTATAAAAAAGATTGGCATGAGCACGCCACGTTACAAGTGGTGACTGTGACGGGTCATCATCCTTATAGTAGTTGACAGGCATATCGACATCGTCGCGTATGTCTTTGTCACGCCGATATTCTTTGTCAAGTGTGTCCGGCGAATATTCAAGATGGCCCGTTATGAAAAATTCACGACCTCCACGTGCCATCACAATGCTGACACCACTCTCGTCTGACTCCGCAATGAGTGACAACTCGGGATTGGCGAGGATATCCTCACGTCTTACCTCTGTATGACGGCTGTGGGGCATATTGAAAACATCATCGAAACCACGGAAGATCGGAAGGCGGGGGTCTGATATCTGTTGCTTGAATATGCCAAACATCTTGCGCGACAACGGATATTTCGGAATACCGTAATGATAATACAACCCGGCTTGTGCAGCCCAACATATATATAATGTAGAGGTGACATGGGTGCGGGCCCAAGCAAAGATGGTCTTCATCTCATCCCAATAAGTCACTTCCTCGTAACGATAGGTCTCAACCGGTGCTCCCGTTATTATCATTCCGTCAAACTTTTCGTCGGCCATCTCTGCAAAATCGCGGTAGAACATCATCATGTGTTCTATCGGAGTGTTCTTTGGTGTGTGGCTCTTCAGTTTCATAAAACTCACGTCCAACTGCAACGGGGTGTTGGACAGCAGGCGGACGAGGTCCGTCTCTGTCGTTATCTTGAGCGGCATGAGATTGAGAATGACAATCCGCAACGGGCGAATATCCTGAGACACAGCCCGCGAGTTGTCCATGACAAATATGTTTTCCTGCTTCAGCAATTCAATGGCAGGAAGTCTGTCCGGCAATCTTAATGGCATAAGCTATCCTGATTTTTGTTTTATATAATACTTGCTACACATACTGACACATTATCATACCCACCGGCTTCTATGGCTGCTGAACACAACATGTCGGCATCTCCTTTGCCCGACATGAGCAACTGGCATATCTCTTTGTCTGACAACATATCGTATAGGCCATCCGAACACATCATGTAAAGATCTCCATCACGCATATCATCGGATATATCACTGATGTCAAGCCACGATTGGGCGATATTGGCACCGATACAATTAGTCACGACACACGAATGGGCGGCATCACCGGTGAGGGTATTCAGCGAATGGTCCACGGTCAGTTGGGTCAACTGTCCGTCACGCAAACGATAAAGGCGGCTGTCTCCACAACTCACCGTAAAGAAACGACCGTCGTAACAGATCATAGCGACAAGTGTCGTTCCCATGTTAAACAAAGAGGAATCGACATGTCCTTTGGATGAAATGATGAGATTGATGGACTCCAACCATTCATTCATAAGAACTCTAAAACCGGTCCGATCAAGCCCTTCCGGCATGTCTCCGACGAAAAAGCGGAGATTGGTCAGTGCCTCCAGACTGGCAACCTCACCGGCATTGCAGCCTCCAAGGCCATCGGCCAATGCCACAGCGAAACGCGAATGACCATCGATGATGATTTCATCACTATATGTTCGATTTCTAATAAGCTCTCCGGCCACCAACACCATATCCTCATTATGGGTTCTGACAGACCCCGTCTGACAGGAAGCCGATATTAATAACTTATTCATATCTGTCGAAACATTTATTTATTCGTTCACTTTTAATATCAAACATCATTATGGGACTGACATCATGATATCTCCACTAAAAAGTCAAGAGTGGCAATTGACACCGTGTCGCCGTTAGTGATAGCAGTAATACAACCGGGATGCAACTGCTTGTTATTGACTTTTGTCCCGTTTGAAGAGTTCTTGTCCACTATCCCCCACCCGATTGTAGGGTCATACACAAGCTGTGCATGCACACCCGAAATATATTTGTTTTGTTCGAGCAGCTGATGATAAGGGCCTTGACGCCGCCCTATCACAGCACCATTAGCGCCCAAGAGGCTTATACCAAACTGAGCATTGCTCATTTTCAGTGTGGGAATAGTGTCGGGAATAGTAAATGAGACTGCTGTCGGCAAAGAGTCATCCTTTGCCTCCCACATCAATCCACCACAATATATGCAATGACGCCCCGTTCCCACACGGCCACAACTGCTACAATAGAACAATTTTTGCCCGCATTGGTCGCAATAACGGGAGTTGTTTTCTATCTCCTCTTTACAATTTGGACATGTTATCATCATATCATCTCGCTTTTACTGTCTTATTGTATCATACTTGTCACACGATGTCCTCCGGCAAAATGAGCTGATATGTCTCTGCCGTGATCTGTGAAGGAGGAATCGAAGACACTCTGACAGACAATTGCTGTATCGTCGCATCAAGCATATTGCGCATCTCTCTGGCATTGCCGAATGACGCTGTCTTGGTCATTACCTTTCGGAATATGACATCCATCAGCTTGGCTTCTGCGGCAGAAGACAATATGTATTGCTCTTTGACAGCCATCTGTTTGTATATGGCAAGCAATTCTTCCTCGTTATAATCATCAATGTGCATCCTATGAGTGAAACGACTTGCCAGACCGGTGTTGAGCGCGAGGAATGTATCCATCTGCTCCTTATAGCCTGCCACAATGACAACAAACTTGCCACGATCATCCTCCATGCGCTTCATCAGTGTCTCCACCGCTTCATTACCATAGGTGTCATTTTCTCCACCGAGCGTATATGCCTCGTCGATGAACAATATTCCACCCATAGCCTTGTCGCACATCTTGTTGACAATCTTCGGCGTTTCACCCATATACTTACCTACCAACGTCGCACGGCTAACCTCAACGACCTTGTTTGACGGCAGAATATCCATGCTTTGGAGTATCTCACCCATCTTACGGGCTATCGTTGTTTTTCCCGTTCCGGGATTGCCGGTCAGGACAAAGTTGAGCACCATCTGCTGGACATGCCCCACTCCATGCGCCGAACGCTGCTTCATGAACATGCTTTGGACAGCAAGACGCCTTATCATATCCTTCACCGAACGTATTCCGACAAACTTATCAAGTTCGTCGAGCACCTCGTCCAACGGGCGGCTTCTTTCATTCTGCGGAGCCGGAATGTCATCGAGAGTAATCCGATACATATCCTCTTCACGGAACTGCGGGTTACCAATTTCCGTCATAAGCCTTTGGCTCTGCCGTTCCACTGCTTCATCAAATACACGACGAGCCTCACGTGCATTGCCGAAATTCTTGTCCCGGCGCAGATACATCTGACTGAACAGGCGGTTGATGCCCTTTTCCGTTTCTTCATCGACAGTGAAACGTTTTCCATGAGCCATCTTCAAGAATATCTCGGTCAGTTCATCTGCCGTGTAGTCGTCAAAGTGTATCGTCTGCGTGAAACGGCTCTTCAATCCAGGATTTGAGTCAATGAAGTCATGCATCTGGTCTGTATATCCGGCAACGATACAGACAAACTTACCTCTGTCATCCTCCAAACGCTTCAACAAAGTGTCGATGGCTTCTGCGCCAAAACTGTCATTATCTCCAGACTTCAGCGTGTAAGCCTCGTCGATAAACAGTACACCGCCTATGGCAGAGTCTATCAGCTGATTCGTTTTGATTGCCGTCTGACCACTATATCCGGCGACAAGCTTACTTCTGTCCGCCTCTATCAGGTGCCCACGGGAAAGGATACCGAGCGTACGAAAGACTTCAGCCATAATTCTGGCAACGGTCGTCTTACCCGTTCCCGGACTTCCGGTGAAGACATAATGCTTGCCTTGGAATGTTCCTGTCTCTCCACGGTGCACCTGCAAATTCAGATATGCCGCCAAATTGGAAACTTCTTTTTTCACCGTATCCAATCCGACAAGACCGTCAAACTGCTTGAGACAGTCCTTATAGTCGACAGTTTTCGGCGGCTCATACGGCACATCCTCTTCCTTTATGGTTATCAGTTCTTCATCCGAAAGAGTCTGCAAGTTCTCTTTTTCAAGCCGTCCGGCTTGTCTCTTGCATATATTATCAAACAGATGGCGCATGGTTCTGCCATTGGCAAAATCCTTGTCGCGACTGTCGTACATGTCCTTTATCATCTTTCGGATGAGCACACCGGCCTGTTCCGAAACGATGTAATTCTTTTCTTCGGCAAATCTTAGCAGGATACGGTATAACTCATCAGGATTGTAATCCTCTATATTAAGGAAATAATTGAAGCGGCTACGGAAACCGGGATTTATCCTGAACAGATTTTCCATCTCCATCCGATAACCGGCCGATATGACGACGAAACGTCCACGATCATCCTCCATGCGCTTCATCAGTTTTTCGAGAGCCTGTGTGCCCTGACTGTCACGTTCGCCGGAACTGCTCTGAGGTGCCAACGTATAGGCCTCATCAATGAAGAGGATGCCTCCCATCGCCTTGTCGCAAAGTTTGTCAACAAGTTTAGGAGTTTCCCCCTGATACGGGCTCACCATTCCGGCACGGTCTGTCTCCACCACATGACCGCTGTCCAAATAGCCGATTGCTGCCAATATCTCGCCAAGTTTGCGTGCGATGGTGGTCTTGCCTGTTCCGGGATTGCCGGTCAGAACGATGTGCATGCCCATCTTTTCCTTTGCGACAAGGCCACGTTCGGCACGTTCCGAAACGTTCTTCACGGCGTATGCAATCTCTCTCACGGCCTGTTTGACCTCTTCCATTCCTATATATTGATCCATGTCGGCCAATATATCGTCGAGAGTCCTGTCCTCCGGGACATATCCGCTAATATCTTCCTCCTCCACCTTATGGACATCGGCGCCACGGCTTATAAACGACGTAAATATGTCCTCTGCCACCTTGATGGCCAGATGGGCATAACCGAAAGTGTCGTCTTTGGTCTTCACCTGCCACTTGAAATATCGCAGCAATTTCTTTTCGGCTGCCTCCGAATACATCGTTACTCCATACTTGTCGTGCAACACGTTACGACATATCAGATACAGCTCCTTATACCCGGGTGAAGGCAAGTCAAACCGGTACTTGAAACGATTGGCAACGGCCGGATTGTTAATCAGAAAGTCATCCAGTCCCTTGTTCAGTCCGGCTATTATCACGATAGGGTCGTCACTCCATCCGTCCATCTCAACAAACAGTTTGTCCAACGGATTGACCTGATTGGAATATCTGTCAGGGAGCAACTTCTGCACGTTGTCAAAGAAGAGTATTCCCCCTTTCGCATCCTTGATGTTGGAGTCCCACTTGTCGACGAAACGTTGGAAATCCACGGCGTCCACCTTTATCAGCTTCGGCTTCTTGAGGATGTGATGCTGGTGAAAATAGTCGCGTATGACTTCGGCAAGCATGGTCTTGCCTGTTCCTGTCTCACCCGTTATTATGGCATTCACACTCAACCGGACGTTTGCCACATCCGTCCGCGAATGAAGATACGTGTATGTGTTAACTATTGTCTTGAGCTGGTGTTTCACATCCTCAAGTCCGACCAGATTGTCGAGTACGGAGTCGACAGCCATCGGCTTTCCACACCATCGGCAATACTTGGCTATGGCACGATTGTTCCTCTTGCAATGCTCGCACTTCATACGCGTCCTATCTAATATTATTTTGTGACGATACGGCTGTCGTCAAAACAGTCTCATGCGTATTGGGCTGTCCTGGTACATTCACATCGAGAAGTTTCGGACTGTACACCACCATCTCTATCACAAGCAATGCCGCCATCAATGTCCAAAGAGAATAATGGATCACAACCTCGCCGGACATGGCGCGTATGCGGTCCTGAGTGTCATCAAGGATACCGAACTTGGAGCCCTTGAAGCGATAAGACTTTGTCTTGAACGTATAGTATAGTGGTTCTATCAGTGTGGTCTTGATATCATCTTTCAGCATATCGTCCATCAGCATGGTGTCCTCCGAGCTGTTTCCGCGGAAACACGTCAGATGACAAATAGCCATGTATATCAGTGTCATGACAATAATGGCTGGCAATAGCAAAACCGACCACTGCATCTCCACAAATCTCAATATGGCCACCGGCAACAGAGACGTGAGGAAGCCCAAGACTGCTCCAAGGCACGAAATAAGGAAGCCGTTGCCGCGGAAGTAGGCCGTCACTCCGACTATCAGCGCCGTGACTCCACCGACCGGGATACCAACGGCAAACATGGCGTACTTCAGCAGAGTGGCATGATTGCCGACGCCACACACGACCAACAACAGCAACCATATTCCGCAGAGGCCATAGAAGGCTGTCCGCCAAAACATTTCCTTTGTCTTTGCCTGTTCGTATCCACGACGCACCTCTTCATACTTGCGGGCTATCTCTGTCTTTGCGGCAATAAATCGCTTGTTGTATGTCATCTGGGCATCATATTCACCCAGCACCGTTATCCAGCGCTCGAGCATACGTTCATAGCTGTAAGCCTCTCCGAAATCTGTTTGAGGATTTTCGTGATAGAAGACAGACAACCACTGGGGGAAATATCCCGAACGTATTTCGGTCCGGATGGCAGACCGGTGCTTGTTGTCGATGTCGAGACCATCCTTCAACACGCCGCCATCCGGCAATTCGTATGACGGCACGGAACCAAGCGTACGACACATTCTATATGCCGCAGTACGCAAGTCGTATGCGCCCAAACGCTCACGGTTGTCAATGCTGTCCAAATCGAAACATCTCTGAGCCTCACCAATCTGCTCCATCCAACCGTGCAGACGTGCAAAATATTGGAATCGTCCGTCACGACTGCTGTATTCGGTCATTTTTTCGGCAAAGGCCGCATCATCCAGATGCTGCCATTTAAGCAGTTGCTCATTCATCAACTCACCGACCTTCTGGGGCGTGTCTGCCTCGCGGAGGTCGTAGGCCGCAGTGCGGTCTATGTTGTATAGCACCTTATAGGCCAATTGTTCCGAATAAGGCTTACCTTCGGTCAGTATTCTCAATGACTCGCAAGCCATCAGTTCTTCGTGGCTATACATCCAGGACAACAGACGCCCGTCCGTCAAGCTGCGCCATGTGTCCTCCGACAGATGGCCGTAACCGAAACAACAGACGATTTCTTTCAGCGTGGAAGACTTGTGACCGACAATAAATGGGACGCCGGGATCCAGTTCATAAACCACGCGCATCACGGCATGTCGTCCGGCAGCCTCACCGGAGATATTTGTAAAATATCCGCGCATCCTGTCTACGGCACATTCCGTATGGGTCTCCAGATAAAGCCAGAGATTGTCGTTACGATTGGTGAGCATGACAGCATATTCGTCGATATTCTCCAACAGGGAGACCACCACGTCGCGCACTTTTCTCAAGTCACGGCCCTTCACGTCCTTGTAGGGATAGTCCGGAGCCATCGTGTATATCGACTCCATGAAACCGGCATGACGGTCGACCGGATATTTGTTTTTCACGATGTCGTCCACATAGAGACTCAACTTGCTGTTGCCGCTTTGTTCGAGCCATGTCGTAATCTTTCCGCTGTACAGGAAGCCACACGCCGCACGCTCATTATCCAATAGCAACGGTATGAGTTCCTCCAGATCGTCTGCGACGAGATTGCGTTCCGGATCGACGATGAAACTGCGGTATCGCAGATGTGGTGACGTCAC
Source organism: Prevotella sp. (assembly GCA_017483185.1). Taxonomy (GTDB): domain Bacteria; phylum Bacteroidota; class Bacteroidia; order Bacteroidales; family Bacteroidaceae; genus Prevotella. Next base: position 18,091 of record JAFULM010000035.1, read on the forward strand.
GTCCACTTTCGGCGACTCTCCGAGAAACCACTGTTCCACCTCATGATAAGTCCATCGCGAGGTCGGCTTGACTGCTGTCAGTCCCTGAACAATCATACGCACGCGCTCCGGCAGTTCGCGCACGCCGTCCAAACGGCCTTCATTCTTTCGTTTCATCATCACCCGTTCGTCGCTCCCGAGCGGATTTTTGCCATTCCACAGGGTGAGCAGTGTTATACCGAGTGAGTAGTAGTCGGCGGCAGTAGAGATTTCCACCTCTCCGTCGATGACGTCGTTGTACATCTCCGGAGCGGCATACATCGGTGTGCGTGCCTGCATCGTGCGATGGAGGTGGCCTTCACCCGTCATAACCGACGATATGCCGAAGTCTCCGAGCACCAGTTCTGTCTGTTTCTCATCACGGAAGAAGAAGTTGCTCGGCTTGATGTCCTTGTGTATCACCTTGTAGTTGTGACAACACGCGAGAGCTGCCGCAGCCTGAAGGGCTATGCGGCGGAAACGGTCCATGTCGTTTCCGAGTTTATATGTTCCGAGCGTTCCGCCACAGAGATACTCCATCAGTTCGTAGTAGCGCTGACGGCCGCCGATATAGATTTTTCCGAAATCATATAAACGGACAATCATGTCAAACCGGATGTTGGACACGACCTGCAGCACATCCTTCTTGAGACGCACGTCGGGATAATAGAGCTTGAGCACATAGTCCTGACCGTCATGATTGACAAGAAAGACCTGCGCCTCACCCGATGTATCGCTCAGACTTTTGCGGCATACGTATGTCTGCCCCCGCAACTCAAAGGTCTCCTGCCGTCCGACGGGCAGCGGCGATGCGTCCGTTCCGGCCGTCCGGCCACCGAGCCGCAAGGTGCAATCCTGCGGCTGTCCAGATGCAGCAAGCCCTATCGTCGCATCACTGCCGGCCACTTCTGTCCGTATCGTAAGTTCGTCTTTGTCCATTTTCACTTGTCGTCTTTAATTTGCTCCATACTGTTTTTCCCCAGCACTATCCACTTTCCGCCCATCTGCGGCTTGGCACATCCACAAGGACTGCTGTGCATGGCGTGCTTGTAGTTGCACAACCATGCCACACGCAGACCGGCAGGTCTGCTGGCCATGATGCAGTTGCGGGCCTTCACGGGCGACAGATTCGGTTCGACCGGTATCTGCCCCAATAGGGCGGACAGTTTTTCCATTATCTCATTCTTGCGCTTGTTCAGTTCCTCAACCGTCATTCGCTCCGACTCCTGCGGCACCACCGTCGCCGGATCTTCTCCACGGTCGGACGCCAGCAGTTCCAGCACTCTCTGTCTCAACAGTTCGGTGGCACGGTCTGTCTCCATGTCACTTCGCGAGGTGTATGGCATCACTCGCTCCAGACGTGACAGTTCGCGTGATTGTATGATCATTTCGTCATACAGAGGTCCCTGTCTGCGCTCAAGCGCCATCGCTGCGGCTTCCGGCGTGAGCGGTGTTCCACAGCGTTTGCAGAAAGAAAAGTGGTTGATGGTCTTGCACACGGGACACTCTATTCCCGCTCTGGGACTGCCGCACTCGGGACAATAGGCCGACGCGGGGTCCACATGTGCTCCGCAGAAAGAGCAGACCTCCGTGTTGATGTAACTGTGGCACGACTCACAATAGTCAGCTCCTTCATCTACGGGAGCGCCACATATCGGACAAACGACTGCATGTGCTTCATTCTGTTGCTGTGCTTGACCGGCCTCTGTCGGAGCCTTACTTTCCTGTGGTACGTTCTCCATTTCCGGCCGCAATGTACGTTCTATATGATTTGTCTGTCCTAAGTTCGTAGTGCTATTATCTACCATATCACTTAACGTGTAAGTTGCTTTATTTTGCAAAAGTAAGTAAAAAATTTCACAACAAGGCGAAAATAATCCGCTAAATATCCATTGGACTTAATCTTTCTTTTCCAATCTGTTATACAGGATTTACAAAACGACAAGCGGGAACGCCATCCACACTTAGTGCAAGTGGTGCTACAACTTACAAAAAATCTTCGCGTCCATGCGTTTTTACGCCGGAACCGAATTGTTAAAAACTCGGAATTAAACTGACAAGTGCCTCTGTATTTTTTGCGATATTCATAAAAGACAATCCAAAGGGCACAAATTTGCGAATTTTGAGCGTGCATCTTTTACTACCTGACACACAGGCCGTTATAAACAAAACAGCAAAAGTGTGCAAACAAAATCACGGCAAAGGTTTTGCCGTAAGGCCCTTACGGGGTTGCAACGGGGCGCTCGTTGCATGACGACGGGGCGCTCGCTGCAGTACAACGGCGTGCCCGTTGCGACCCCGGGAGGGCCTTATTGGTCGGCAACGGAGAAAATTTCGGATGACAACGGCGGCAAAATGTCAAGATTTCGGCTTTACACCGCTCTTTTATTGAAAATCTCAAATGTTAAATTTTGGGATTTTTTATGACACAAAAGAGGACTGATTGACTAACTGCCTTTCTCTTTCAAATATACGTCGTCACGTCTTCCAACGTTAAAGAAAAATAAAAACCAAAACTCAATCATACGCATATCGTCATTTTTAACTAATTTTGAAGAATGGGAGCATCATGACGATTGCTTTCGAACACACATCTTAATATAATGTAGAATATGGATGCTACACAGATTTTTTGGCTCATAGCGCTGGTTTCGACCGGTGTTTTCGTTATACAGTTCGTCATTTCCATCTTCTTCGGAGACGTGGACGTCGACTTCGACGGAGATTCTTCGGTGGACACGGACATGAGCAGCATCGTCTCTTTCAAGGGACTTGTCCACTTCGGCATAGGCTTCGGCTGGGCTATGGTGTTGGCCGGCGAGGCGACGGCGGCGGCCCTGCTGACAGCCACGGTCACGGGACTGGTCTTTGTGTTCGTCCTGTGGAAACTGTACGTCATGGCCGGACGTCTCCAAAAGGAGACTCCGACGGAACGCCCGGAAGCGCTGGTGGGACGTCACGGGACGGTCTACACCAACATGGGCGACGGACGATATATCCTCCAGATAAGCCACAACGGAGCACTGAGGGAGCTCGACGTCATCTCCGACTCGCGCTGTTGTGACTACAAGACGGGCGAGCGGCTGACCGTGAAGAGCTTTAAGGACAATGTCTATTATGTCAAATGACGTGCCGGCTGTGCTGTGACGCATGCAAAGGAGAATGGGAAAATGAAGTTCACTGACAATTCTATTAATTAATCAATCATTATAATTATGGATCAAAACCTTTTGATAATGGCGGCCATACTCGTGGTCGTCGTAGTTATTACATTCGTGGGCATACTCTCGCGCTACCGCAAATGCAAGAGTGACGAAGTGCTCGTTGTTTACGGTAAGACCGGCGGAGCGAAGTCGGCAAAACTCTATCATGGCGGCGCCGCCTTCGTATGGCCCATCGTGCAGGGATATGAGTTCCTGTCGATGAAGCCGATGCAGATTGATTGCAAACTGACCGGAGCTATCTCCGCGCAGAACATCCGCGTGGACGTCCCGACGACCATCACCGTGGCCATCTCCACCGACCCGGAAATCATGCAGAACGCTGCCGAACGTATGCTCGGACTGGGCTTTGAGGACAAGCAGAACCTCATCACCGATGTTGTCTACGGACAGATGCGTCTCGTCATAGCCGACATGACCATCGAGGAGCTCAACTCCGACCGCGACAAGTTCCTGTCGAAGGTGAAGGACAACATCGACACCGAGTTGAGCAAGTTCGGTCTCTATCTGATGAACATCAACATCAGTGACATCCGCGACGCCGCCAACTATATCGTCAACCTCGGTAAGGAGGCTGAGAGCAAGGCGCAGAACGAGGCTCAGGCCAACATCGAGGAACAGGAGAAGCTGGGTGCTATCAAGATTGCCAACCAGATCCGCGAGCGTGAGACGAAGGTGGCCGAGACCCGCAAGGACCAGGAGGTGGCCATCGCGTCGACAAAGAAGGAACAGGAGATCGCTATCGCCGAGACCCTGAAGGACCAGGAGATTTCGGTGGCACACGCCGACCGTGACCGTATCTCTCAGGTGGCTCAGGCCAACGCCGAGAAAGAGGCTCAGGTGGCAAAGGCAGAGGCAGAGAAGAACATCAACATCGAGAAGGCCAACACCGACAAGGAAAGCCGCATCGCCGAACTCAACTCCGACATGGAAATCAAGAAGGCCGACGCCGCCAAGAAAGCTGCCGTCGGACGCAACGAGGCTCAGAAGGACATCGCGCGCTCTGACGCCGAACTTCAGGTGACTCAGGCCAACGCCGACAAGGAGGCCGGTGAGGCCGCCGCACGCTCTGAGGCCGCCATCCAGACGGCACGCGAGCAGGCTCAGAAGGAGGTAGAGGAGGCCAAGGCGCTCAAGGTCGAGTCGTCGCTGAAGGCAGAGAAGATTGTGCCGGCCGAGATTGCAAAACAGGAGGCCATCCTTCAGGCTGACGCGCTGGCCGAGAAGGTGACCCGCGAGGCCGACGCCCGCGCCAAGGCCACACTGGCACAGGCTGAAGCTGAGGCAAAGGCCATTCGCATGAAGTTGGAGGCCGAGGCCGAAGGTAAGAAGATGTCGTTGTTGGCCGAGGCTGAAGGATTTGAGGCAATGGTTAAGGCAGCCGAGCTCAACCCGTCAATCGCCATCCAATATAAGATGGTCGACCAGTGGAAGGAAATCGCCGGCGAACAGGTCAAGGCGTTCGAGAAGATGCAGCTCGGCAACGTCACCGTATTCGATGGCGGAAACGGAGCGACAAGCAACTTCCTCAACACGCTCGTCAAGACCGTGGCCCCGAGTCTCGGTGTGCTGGACAAACTGCCCATCGGCGAGACGGTGAAAAACATCATCAATCCCGACGGCGCTCAGAAAAAGCAGGAAGAAGACAAGAAGAAAGGCGAGGCGTGAGAACATCAATCCCAATGATAAAATCAGAAACGGCCGCTGCGGAATTTCCGCGGTGGCCGTTTCTGATTTTATCATTGGGATTGTGGAGGAGCGAGGAATGTGGAAGGAGAAATGTTTCTGAGTGATAAGCAAATCCTGTAAAACTCGGTTGCAAATAAAGCATTTCTCCCTCCTCGCTCCACACTCCTCCCTCCACAAAAACCGAATTACCAGAGCGACAGGCGCTGTGCCTTGGGGATGAACATCTTGTCACCCTCCTTCACGCCAAATGCGTCATACCACATGTCGACATGAGGCAGCGCACCGTTGACACGCCAGCGTCCGAGAGAGTGCGGGTCACTCTTCGTACGGTTGCGGATCTCGGCGTCAGTGATATTTGCTGCCCACACACCGGCGTAAGCGAGGAAGAAGCGCTGCTCCGGAGTGAAACCGTCGATGACGGGCAACGGAGCGTCCTTTGTAACATTCTTGAAAGCGTAGTATGCCACCTGCAGACCGCCGTGGTCGGCAAGATTCTCGCCAAGCGTGAACTTACCGTTGGCGTTGAGGCCCGGCAATACCTCGATTGATGAAAAGAAAGCAGCATAACCGTCGGCACGCTCCATGAAATTGCGTCCGTCACTCTCCGTCCACCAGTCGTTCATGTTTCCATCCTTATCGTAGTGGCGGCCCTGATCGTCAAAGCCGTGGGTCATCTCATGACCAATCACGACACCGATGGCACCATAGTTGAACGCATCGTCAGCCGTCGGATCGAAGAACGGAACCTGAAGGATTCCGGCGGGGAAGCAGATTTCGTTGGTCGTCGGGTTGTAGTAGGCATTCACCGTCTGCGGATACATGTGCCATTCGTCCTTGTCAACGGGCTTGCCGGCTTTCTTGTTGATAGTATGTTTTGTCCAGAAGCGGTAACATTCGATGATGTTCTCCAGATAAGACTTGGACGGATCGATGTTCAGAGCCGACATGTCGGTCCACTTGTCGGGATAGCCGATCTTCACGTAGAAGGCGTTGAGCTTCGCCAGCGCATTCTGTTTTGTTGAGTCGCTCATCCAGTCCTGAGCCTTGATGCGTTCGCCCAAGGCCACCTGCAGATTGGCCACAAGCTTCTGCATACGTTCCTTTGACGATGCGGGGAAATATTTTGCTACATAAATTTTGCCCAAAGCCTCACCCATCTGACGCTCCACCTGAGACGTGACGCGCTTCCACAACGGGTGCATCTCCTTGCGGCCGGACATGGTCTTGCCGAAGAAATCAAACTGTGCGGCTGCGACCTCGTCGCCCAAATAGTTGGCAAATGAATTTATCTGGTCCCACTCAAGATAATCACGATATTCATCTGGAGTCAGAGAAGCTATCAGCCGGTCGGCACCGTCCATGAATTCAGGCTGTCCGACGACAATCTCCTTCATGTGTTCGGGCTTCAGTCCGGATGCGCCCATGAGCTCGACGAGACGCGAGTGAGGGTATCTGGCGTTGAAGTCGGCGAGCGTCATCTTGGTGTAATTGGCCTCCGGGTCACGCAGTTCGGACATTGATTTGGATACCTTGGCCAGTTCTGTCTCGATCTTCATGATGTTCTGCATTTTCGCCGTAGCCTTCTTTTCGTTGAATCCGAAGAGACGGAACATACGGACGAGATGCTTCTTGTAAGCCTCACGTATCTCCGTTGTTGCAGAATCCGTGTCCAGATAATACTCCTTCTGCCTCAACGTGATGCCGCTCTGCACGACATTGAGGATATTCCAGCCGGCGTTCTTCTCGTCAGCACCGATATACGTACCGTAGAACTCATCGTTGCCATAGGAAGCAAGCTCCAATTGGATAGCGAAAAGGGCCTCGATTGTCTTCGCCTTCTCCATCCGTCCGATGAGGGGCATGAGCGGTTTGACACCCTCCTTGTTGCGGCGCACGGAGTCAGTGGCCAGCTTGTAGAGGTCGCTCAGCTTCTTCTCGGTCGTTCCCGGGGCGTAAGTGCCGCTCTGAAGGTCGCTGAGAATAGAGTTGATGCGTTTGTCGTTGTCCTCGCCGAGCTGGTCGAAGCTGCCGTAGCGCGAGTATGCCGCGGGCAGCGGATGATTCTTCATCCAGCCTCCGCAGGCGAAATCATAGAAATCCGTCACCGGATTGACACTACGGTCGAGATTGGCCGGGTCAATGCCCGACCGGAGTTGCTCCTGAGCGGCAGATGTCATCGCCAATGAGGCCATTGCCACGATAGGAAGAAATCGTTTCATCTTCATGTTTATATGTGTATTGATTAGTTGTTTCGTGATTGTATGCCTGTTGCTTCTGATGTCTCCGAAATCACAGCCGGTGTTCATTCCATCAAGGCCTCCAATTCCTCGGAGAGCTTCTCCCACTTCTCCACTTCGGCGTCAAGAGCCTTTTTCGTGGAGGTATATTCGGTGATAAGTTCCATGTTTGACGCATTCTCCGGTTCACAAAGAATGGCGTCAAGCTCCTTCAGGCGTTTCTCCATGCGCTCGATGGCCTTCTCCGAGTCGGCCACAGCCTTCTCCGCCTTACGCACGCGCTTTTGCTGCTCCTTGTGTTCGGCATAGCTCTGCTTCGTCACGGCAGGACGCGGTTCCTCCTGCTTCTGTTCCGGGGCGGGCTGCTGACGGCTACCGAGCTGGTTGAGCGATTCGATGTTGCGACCACGCAGGAAGTCGTAGATGCCGCCGATATGCTCGCGCACCCGTCCTCCGCCGAACTCATAGACCTTCGTGACGAGGCCGTCGAGGAACTCGCGGTCGTGGCTCACGACGATGGCCGTACCATCGAAAGCGCGTATCGCCTCCTTCAGGACGTCCTTTGACTGCATGTCGAGGTGGTTGGTCGGCTCGTCGAGGATAAGCAGATTGACCGGTTCGAGCAACAGACGGATCATCGCCAGACGACTACGCTCGCCACCGCTGAGGACCTTGACCTTCTTGTCGGACGCCTCGCCGCCGAACATGAACGCACCGAGAATGTCGTTGATGCGCAGGCGTATCTCACCTTTGGCGACATTGTCGATGGTCTCGAAGACGGTAAGGTTTTCGTCAAGCATTTGCGCCTGATTCTGCGCGAAATAGCCTATCTGTATGTTATGGCCTATCTTGAGCATGCCGGTATATGGTATCTCTCCCATGATACACTTGACAAGCGTTGACTTTCCCTCGCCGTTCTTTCCCACGAAAGCCACTTTCTCGCCACGCTTGATGGTGAGCGTGACGTGGTCGAAAACGGTATGATCGCCGTAATCCTTGCGCACTTCGTCGCAAATCACGGGATAGTCGCCGCTGCGCAGACATGGCGGGAACTTCAGACGCAGGGCCGAAGTGTCCACCTCGTCGATTTCGATGGGAACGATTTTCTCCAGCTGCTTGATGCGGCTCTGAACCTGAACGGCCTTCGTCGGCTTGTAGCGGAACTTCTCGATGAAGTCTTTCATGTCCGCAATCTCTTTCTGCTGGTTCTCGTATGCGCGGAGCTGCTGCTCGCGGCGTTCCTGACGCAGCACGACATACTCGTCATATTTCACGCGGTAGTCGACCACACGGCCGCAGGAAATCTCCAGCGTACGGTTGGTCACATTATTTATAAAGGCACGGTCGTGGCTCACGAGCACCACCGCTCCCGACGACTGGGCGAGAAACTGCTCCAACCACTGTATGCTCTCGATGTCGAGGTGGTTGGTCGGCTCGTCAAGCAACAGGACATCGGGACGCTGAAGGAGAATCTTGGCCAGCTCGATGCGCATACGCCATCCACCGCTGAACTCGCTCGTGGGACGCTCCAAATCCGTGCGCAGAAATCCCAGACCGCACAGCGTGCGTTCTATCTCCGCCTCGTAGCTCTCGGCTCCCATCATCATATAGCGTTCGTGCTCCTGCGTGAAACGCTGGACGAGTTCCATATATTCCTCACTTTCATAGTCGGTGCGCTCGGCCAACTGCCGCTCCATCTCGTCGATGCGCTCCTTGAGACGGGTGTTTCCGGCGAACGCCTTGCGCGTCTCTTCGCGCACGGTGGTGTCGTCCTGCAGACGCATGACCTGCGGCAAATAACCTATCGTCGTATCGTTGGGCACGGCAACCACACCGGCCGTCGGCTTCTGCATGCCGCAGAGTATTTTGAGCATGGTCGATTTGCCAGCTCCGTTCTTGCCCACAAGAGCAATGCGGTCACGCTGGTTTATCACAAAACTGACGTCGCTGAACAATGGCTTTATCCCGAATTCGACTTTAAGTCCTTCTACTGAAATCATCTACAATGCAATCAAATATGTGTATGAATGTGCAAAATTACTCCATTTTTCCGATTAAAGCGAATAAATGTATCACAAAATGGAGAAAGGCGGCGTAAACAGGACTACCAGCGGAAAAACAAAGACGCCATTCCTTGGACTCATCCGGCAAATCTGAGAAAGTAATATGACTCATATTACCAACCAATATAACTCATATTACTTTGCAATATAACCTATATTGCAAAGAGAAACAGGCTATATTGGTCGGTAATATAGCCTGTTTCTCTTTGCAGCACTGGCTGAACGGAAGTAACAGTCAGGGTATTTCTGACCACCTGTCACCGGTCAAGAAGTATGACGCGGGCAGCCTGATTGTCCATACCGGACATGGTCCGGCCCACACCGGCACCAATATATGTCGGGTCACAGACCGTGAAGCGACAGCCGGACAGTTCAATATAGTCTCCGGCGACGGTTTCACCAGGAAAACATACGGCAGTGGCCAGATGGCCGGGATAATAGACGAGGACGACATCAAGGCCGAGCAGGTCACGCACAAGACGGGAGAACAGTATGGAACGGTCCTCGCAGTCGCAATAAGGATAATGCAAAGTCTCCTCTGCAAAGAACGCGCGGTCATGTCCCCACACCTTCTCGTCATATTCATAGACAAAGGCCGTCTGCACGAAATTAAGAAGCCGTTCGGCAGCTTCTTTCTTGTCCAACCCGGCAAGCTGTTCACGCAGCGGCGTATAAAGCATGCGCGCCACCTCCTCATCCATAGGGACATTGGCATATACGGCCCAACGGGTCATGACATTACGGTCCGTCTCCGACGCCGGATAGCTGTCATAGAAATCATTCAGGTTCTTATTGACGCTGACCTCAGCCTTTATTTCAGGATAACGTTCCGATTGAAGTTTCCGCACGGGAGTTTCCTCGCGGGCCAGTTTCGGCTGGCGGCGCATCTGCAACGAAAGTGACTGTTCTTTCGGAAAGGCGACATCACAGACTTCCATGCGGCGGACATTATCGTCCGTCGGATAATAGCGGGTGCCGCCGATATCAAAGAAAGGACGGCTGTATATGGTGTGGTTGCTGCCATAGAGCAACACCAACCGTCCGTCAGTCCTTCCGAGGCGCATCCTGTAGCCTGACTGACAATAGACGTATGCCGTCAGCATCACTGCCTCATCTCCATTGCCCATGCACGCCTCGGCCATTGTCTGCAGCAGCGAGAGGTAGGCCCAATCGGACAGTTCCATCCTGACGCGCAGTTCAAGGCAATCACGCAGCAGATTGTCATACGCTTCACCGGCCATCTTTTCCCATGCAGAAGACAGGACGTCGTTGGACAATCCGCTAAGACGGAACCGGCAGTCATCGTCAAAGCGCACCTTGACGTCCGTGCCGTAGAACCGGAATGCCACACTTTTCTCCTCCTCCGTCACAGGCACCTCACGTATTGGAACCAACGGAAGAGGCTGCGGAGTGAGCACCGGCGGCTCAACAATATCGCGTATCGGAACGGGGCTGCTCTCCCGTAGCGGCACACGATGTTCTTCCTTTGGCATCACCACCGGCGGCACGGTCTCATCCTTGGGGCGCGGTATGGCCGACGAGGCTGTGAAAGTCTGCCACGCATGCTTCATGAATTCGGCATAACGTCTGTTAGCTTCGACCCGAAACTCCGCATAACGGTCACCGGCTTGCTGCCGGAACTGACCGTACTGCTGTTTCAGACCGTTTCCCTGAGCAAGAGATGAAGACGCAATGGACAGACACAGGGATATCAGGAATAAATGTTTCATAGCATATAACGGTTTTATATAACGACAGTGACAATACAACAAAGACGGACTTGCTTATCCCTGAAACAAAATCCGTCTTTGCCGTTAATTGATTGGATTAGAATTTATAACCTAAGGTCACATAAGCGGCTGCGTTCTTAACGTCTCCGCCACCGGGCGCGAACTTCAGAAGACCGAGCTCATACTCTGCACCGAACACAAAGCGATGGAACTCAAAATCCACGCCGAGGTCAAGACCGGCATCAAAACGCTTTCCCGCCTCTTCGCCTTCATAAGACTTGAAGAGGTCCTCATCCCAGCTACCGCCTTCGTTGCCGTCACCATAAGACGAAGAGCCCTTGAAACGTCCGGAGATGGCGTATGCAAAATAAGGACCGGCCTTGAGCGCGAGATTCCAGCTGTCGTTGAGGTTGATGCGATAGGCGGCTACGATAGGCACCTGTATATAGAATACATCAAGTGTTTCCTTATAGGATTCACTGTAACCACCATATACTTCACCGAGGTCTTCACCATACTCTGCACCTTTCCATGCCAGTTCAAGAGAGGGCATCAACGACCAGTTGGAAGACAGCGGCTTCTCTATTCCGACACCAATCTTGCCGACAAAATGGTTTTCCATACCCTCAACGTCACCATAGCATGTCGCGAAACCGACACCGCCTTTGACGTTCCATGTAATCTGAGCTGACGCTGCGACAGCGAACATGGCCACACACAATAAACTAAATAGCTTTTTCATAACTTTGATTTTAAATTAATGAATAAATTAATATGAATTAAAAAGAATATTATTCTCTCCGAATAAGAACAGTGCCGCTGCTCAGAAATGCTGTTCCTTCCACTTTGCCTTCATTCCTGCCGACACATTTACCGACGGCGTCTGCAACTTGTCGTTCTCCAGCATGGAGTTTTTCTTCACCTCCGACGACACGGTTGAGAATAATTCACCGAACGAGACCTTGCCCTTTGTCTCCTTGAGTTTGTTCAACAAAAAGTAGGTGAACATGCCATGACGCTTTTCCTGATAGGCCAGAGCCGTCTCGTCATCTGATGCAGCCGTGAAGACAACGATATTTCCGCTCAGGACTTCCTCCTTCGGCTTGATGGCTATACCTCGGGCCGCCACAAGCGCCTGTCCGCTGCCACGCTTGACACCGCTGAAACAGGCGTCGAGCAACACCGTGACGCTCTGTGTCTTCAGTTTACCCAGACGTCCGTAGAAATCGCTGAGTTTGAAACACGTGGTGATGTCCTTCGGAAATCCGTCCGTAGGAATGAGATAAGCAGTCTTGTCCTTCTCATCCGGCATACCGTGGCCGGCATAATAAAGGAGCATCTTCGACTTCCCTTCAGTCACGTTGGCCATCGTCTCCATCCAGTTAAGGGCGCGCTTTATATCGGTATAGGATGCGTTGATAAATGTCTTTATCTGTTTTTCCGGTATGCCGAGAGTCTTTATACAGTACTCCCGGAAAACCTCTCCGTCCCTTTGGGCGAATTCCACTTCAGGCACATCCTCATACTTTTCGTTGGCTATGATCACACAATACATATCCCGATTCTTGTCCGTGGCAATCACCGGAATATCCATGTCCACGTCAACAGGAGGCAGAGCCGGTACGGCGGGTTCAACAGCCGGCCGGGACTCAACGGCGGCCGCCACCTCCTTCGAGCCGGAGGCGTCTTTACCCAATCCGATCTTGCCAAGCAGTTTTCCCATCACACTTTTCTTCGGCTTGGGCGTTTCGGCTGCCAGTTCCGCGTTTTTGCGTAACCGTTCGGCCTCCTTTCTGGCCAGCTCAGCATCTTCCGCGGCCTTCTTGGCCTCTGCCTTGGCGATGGCCAGCTTGTCATATTCAGCCTTCATCTGCATTTGCAACTGCTGTTGCTGTTCCTTCACGGCAGCCTTGGCGGCCTTGGCTTCTGCCTTTGCCTGTCTGGCAGCTTCCTCCTCAGCCCGCTTGCGGTCGGCCTCAACGGCATGACTATTTGCGGCTATCAACTCTCCGCCGGCTTTAGGATAATGCTCCAGCCCCTGACGTATGGCGTTCTCGTCAAACGTCGACGGCATGGTCAAGGTCATCATGCTGTTGTCACGGAAAGCGTTCTTCCCGATATACTTTATCGACGGCGGCAGCGATACGGTCTGGAGCTTACGGAATTCGTTGAAGCAGAATTTGTCAAGAGACTCTATTCCGTCCTCCAGCGTGAGGTTGACCGTCAGATAGTTGACACCGTTAAGGAACGTACTGACCTGCTTCACCGGATAGTCCGTGCCCTTATATGTCACCGTAGCGGGTATGGTCACATCCATCGCCTTTACACTGAATCCAGTGACACAGACGCTGTTGCCCATCAGCTTGCACTTGAATTGCACGCCCTTATAGACAAACTCGAAACGCTGCGCCATGACCACGGCGGCCATAAGGCAGCAGATTATTGACAGTGCTGTCCTTTTCATTGTTGTTTTGATATAATTAAAGGTTTCATTATTGTTTGCATTTCCTTGTCATGCTTACGGCATCGTGTCAGCCATGACTGGAAATCGGCGTAAGCCAGCTGCCGTGGCAGTGTCTCGGCGGCACTGCTATCCACGGCCTTGGCAAACGATTGAGGCGAGAAGACCACGTAAATCTGGTTGTGTTCCGACGCCCGCGAGCACGTCAGGGTGTATTCGTCCACGTATTCCTGTTCCCGTTCAGGTGCTTCCCGGGTATGGAAAAAGAGATAGCGGCGGTTGGCCTCAACCTTGTATATGCCGTCCGTCTGACTGCGGTATGGCAACAGACAATAGGCATTGCGCTCCGCATCAATCAGGTAGACGGCGAGAAAACCGCTCACGGGCGACACAAACGACAGATACATGTCGTCTCCGTCACGGAACTCGTCCGCTTCAAACTTGTCTTCCGTACCGTTGCGCAACACGCAGGCCTTGATGTCCACACGGGCGGAGACAATCTCCCGAGCCTTACCCCGCACACGGACACGAACCACGAGCATGCCCTGCTCGTATGATATGTCATATTCCGGCTCACCCTCCGTCTCTATCCATTCTCCCTTGACCTCACTACCGCCGATGGACAGGAAGTCTATGTCAGACCGGCCGTTACGGTTCTCCATACGTGTGGCATTGGTCTGACTGACAATCGTTCCGAACTCGTCGGCCAGAGCCTGTATCTTCGCCCGGTCGAGAGCCGTGCGCCGAGCCTCCTCCAGACTGACGTTCTCTGGTGCATGATAGGTGTATTCACCCTCCACCGCCTTCATCTTCTGGGAGAAGACGGGGATGGTGAATAACAGGAAAAAATATAAAAAAGTATGCTTCATGTCCACGACACAGGTTACAATCCGTGATGATCCGTTGCGCCGGAGATTACCATCCCAACAGCTCGTCCAACTTCTGATGCAGTCCGTCGCCCTTTTCTTCCAGCTGTTCGTAGACGGCTTTCTTGGCTGCAGCCTTTGCCATGTTGCCATTGTAGGCTATGCGCACAAGGACCTCCTTGTTCTTGTTAGGCTTGACACGGTACAGTTCCATGACGGTGATGGTACGTCCGATGCTCTGCGAAATGAGGTTCTTGGCCGCCATGATGCTCTGGGTGACTGATGCGGCTTGCTCTGCCGCCAGCTGTTTGTTGGACACGGTGTTTTCCACCAGTGCCGTTATTTCTGTCTGAATCTGTCCCGCAAGATTCTGCTTGGCAAGCTCCAGGGCCTGCATCTTGGCTGCGTCATAATTCTCGGCGATGCTGATAGCCTCACCCATGAGATACTTCGGATACATGTCTTCATCATATTCCATCTGCATCATGTATGACCTGTCAAGTTGCTTGACCAGTGGCAACGCTCCGGGAGCAGACTGCCAACCCTCTTTCTCCAATTTCTTGGCTTCCTTGCGCGATGTCTTTGAAGCCTTTTCGTTCAATTCCGCCTTTGAGGCTTTAGCCATTTCGCGACGTTCCTTAATCTGTTCCTTTGAGATTTGGGCTGATGCTGCGGTAAACACACCTGCCAGCATAAGCGTCAGAAGACATTTGGCTGCTTTCATATTATTACATTATTAATGTATGTCCGCAGCTCCCGAACCGGACGGTTCCTCTTCCGTATTTTTGATTTGGAGGCCATATAATAAAAAAAGCGCGGGAACTGCACCTGTCACTTATCCCGCATACTGGGCCTCGCAATTGCCTTTGGTCAAGGATAAGCAACTGCAGAGGCCCACGCCGATATGTATATATGTGCCACACCATGCACCCGCATGAAATCATACGGACACAATAATGGCTGTATATAACACACCCATGAACATCTACTGCTGCATTATCGTGTGACCGTCTTTTGAAGTTGCGAGTTTCAGTATGCCACAGATAAAACGTCAAGTAAACGTCTTCTTCTATATATAGCACATCCCCACCCTTCATTCCCGGCATATTCTATCCGAGAATATCGGCGTAGGTTTGCGTTGCAAATATACGAAAAAGTTTTAAATATACAAAAAAACGTTGTAAAATTCTTCCAACATCCGACATTAATGACGGACAAATGACGAACAGGGAAAAAGGAACGATGTCCATATCAACCGTCGACAGCACAAAAAAATTCCATAACAGAAATGCCGATACCAGCTCGTGAAGAAACGGTATCGGCATTTTTGTCATGAAATCAACATTCAGGAAAAAGCCGGCGGGACAGCCGCAAGCATCAGACGGCCGCGCGATATTGCGTCGGCGTCTTGCCGGTATGGGCTTTGAAGAAGCGAACGAAGTGCTGGGAATACTCAAAACCGAGACGTTGTCCCACACGTGTGATGGTGAGCGACTCGTCGTTAAGCAGTTCTTTGGCGGCTGCAAGAAGACGAGCGGCTATGAAGTCTTTGGCCGTACGTCCGGTCTCCACCTTCACCAGCTCACTAAAGTAGCCGTTGGACAAGCAGCACTTGTCGGCAAAATAGGCGACAGTCGGCAAACCTTCACGCTCTGCTTTCGTAGCGATATAGTCCTTCAGCAGCGTATCAAACTTCTTCACGACCGAATGGTTGATTTCCTCTCGCGTCACAAACTGCCGGTCGTAGAAGCGCAGACAGTAGTTCAGAAGCAATTCGATGTTGGACACGATGAGGTCGCGACTGTGCTTGTCAATGGAGCGGCGAAGCTCCTGACTGATCATGTCGAGCACGCCGCGGAAAATCTCTATTTCACCCGCTGACAGATGGAGTGCCTCGTTACTCGAATATGAGAAGAACTCATAGCGCGAGATATTCCGGCCCAAAGACGTTCGGGCAAGAAGATCCGGATGGAAGACGATAGCTGTCCACTTAGGATATTTCACACCCGACATAGGACTCACATGAATCGTCTGCCCCGGAGCAAAACTCGTCACGGTCATCTCGTCGAAGTCATATTTGGTGCGGCCATACGACAACTGACATCCCTTGTTTTCTTTCAAAAAGAGGGCATAGAGACCATAGTGGGTGACACACTCTTCCACCTCATGCGGTTTGTCAAATCGAGCGACGCTCACCAATGGATGGAGGGTTTCAAAGCCATACTGCTCATTGAACTGCTGGACGGTATCGAAATATATCTGTTTCATATTCTTGTATATTCCAAGACACTGATATTGCGTCTTATCATTATAACGTAACGGCTGACGGATTATTGTTGTGACAGACTGTCGTAAGCAGCGTCGTCAACAGGCTCGAGCCATTCGTTGCTCTCTTCTCCTGACGTACGGACGTGAGTGGCGTAATGCTGGAACCATGAGTCGCGCTGCGCGCCATGCCAGTGCTTCACACCTTCGGGGATGTCGACCACGTCGCCGGCCTTGAGCGCAACGGCCGGTTTTCCCCATTCCTGATACCATCCCTTGCCGCTGACGCAAATGAGCACCTGACGCGCACCGTGATGGATATGCCAGTTGTTGCGACATCCCGGCTCAAAGGTCACGTTCGACAGCGGAAGCACGGTCTTTTCGCCGTCCGCCGCCAGATTTACGGGCTGAATGGGATTAAGATAGCTGTTGCCGATGAAATATCTGGCAAAGTTCACGTTCGGATTACCCATCTCAAATTCGCTCACTAACGTCAGACATTCCGAAGTGAGATAAGCACAGAGTTCGTCGACTTGCTCTTGGGTGTTACCCATCATCACTGCGCCACGCTTGTGGGAAGCCAGCTGGCTGTCAACGCCCTTCAAGCCCGAAAGGGCCGCAACGGTGACGATTTCGCGGTCTGACGGCGACAGCTGGTCACCGGCGAAGATATCCCCGAAGAGATGGCTTTTCAGATAATAGTCGTCCTGCGGGCAGAAATCGAAGTTGAAAGGACGGCCGGACAGTTTCGTCTGTATTTCCGTGCCGCGCTTCAACGCCTCTTCCGCATTATCCCACATCGCAGGACGAGTCCACGGCCGTCCCTCATTGTCGGCGATGCCTTGTGACTTGCGATTGTCAAGGACCGTCTTCAACCGGTTCAGTGCGTTGAGCGAACGGGGGAAGCCCGTATAGGCATACAAATGTGAAAAAGCCTCCTTCAGTTCGTTTACCGTCACCCCGTTGTCAAGGGCCTTGCGTATTGCCGGGTCAAGTCGCTTCATGTCTCCCTGTGCCTCAAGACAGGCACATTCGGCCAATGATAGCTGACGCGCTGTCAATGTCTTTGTCTCCATTTCGTTCTTATTGATTTTACTTTCGCTTTGGTTCAGACTCTCTGGCGTCTGCGCCGTAGCAGCCATTCCCAATGTCACCGCAGCCAAAAATACGGTCAACCGCTTCATGTCAAGATATTGTTTTCATGATGTCTTCCACTATCATACTGTCCACCAGTCTGTTGGCAGCAAGGAGTTCCGGTAGCGAATAGCGGTCGACAAACTCCTTTCGAACTCCATAGCAGAGCGTCCTGACCGCTGACGGGCCATAATGTCTTGCTATCTTCTCACCAAATCCACCCTCGATGGCTCCGTCCTCGAGAGTCACTGCCACGCGATGGTCGGCGGCGAGACTGTCCAACAGAGCGGTGTCAAGACCGGAGATGTAGCGCGGGTTGATGAGGGTAGCGTTGATGCCATGCTCCTCCAACATCTTGCGGACGCTCTCACCGAGCGTGAAGAAATTGCCGAGAGCGAAGATGACGACGTCCCTGCCCTGCTCGACCACCTCATACTTGCCCAGACAGGAATAGTCAGCGGCCACAGGGCGCGTCGCGTGACGTACCGGTCCCACCGGCACGCGGATGGCCACCGGATGCTCCCGATAGCCGACACTCCAGTCGAGCATGGACTGATATTCCTCCCAGTTGGTCGGAGCGAGATATACGAGATTGGGGATATTGCTCAGCAGCGGTATGTCGAAATGACACAGATGGGTCACGTCGTTCATCGTGGCGAGCGAGCCCCAGAGCACGAGTATCGTCGCCGGATTGTCGTTGATGCAAAGGTCTTGCGACAGCTGGTCGTAGGCGCGCTGTATGAACGAGCTGCAAACACCGAACACGGGTTTGCCTCCCGCCTTTGCTATGCCGGACGCCAAGGCCACGGCATGCTCCTCGGCTATGCCGACATCGACAAACTGGCGGCCGGTCTCGCGGCGCCGTTCGGGCGTCCAGCCCCAGATGCCGGGCGTACCGGCCGTGATTGCGCAGACGGTCTTGTCCTGCTTCATCAGTTCCAAAAGGCGTGTCGGAGCAAGTTCGTCGTAGGACTCACCGACGAAAGCGTTCTTCAGTTCGCCGGTGGCGATATCGAACGGTGCGCTCCAATGCCAGCGCTCCTTGTCCTGCTCGGCAAGTTCATAGCCCTTGCCTTTCAGCGTGTTGATATGTACGACGACAGGATGGTCGATATCTTTCACTTTGCGGAAAGCCTCGATGAGCGACGCGATGTCGTTGCCACGGTCCACGTAGACATAGTCGAGTCCCATAGCGCGGAAGAGATTGTTGGGACACTTGCCGTCGGACTGACGCAGCTCCTGCAGGTTCTGATAGAGTCCGCCGTGGTTTTCGGCTATCGACATCTGGTTGTCGTTGACCACGACAATGAAGTTTGTTCCCAATTCGGCAGCCCAGTCAAGACCTTCCAACGCCTCTCCACCGCTCAACGAACCGTCACCTATCACGGCGATGACATTGCCACGCTCTCCGCGCAGGTCGCGTCCCTTGGCCAATCCTCCGGCCAGACTGACCGAAGTGGATGTATGGCCGATGACGAAATGGTCGTGCTCGCTCTCCGACGGCTCCGAATAACCCGACACGTCGTCATAGCAGTCCTGCTTCAGAAACGCGCCGATGCGTCCCGTAAGCATCTTGTGGACATAACTCTGATGGGACACGTCGAAGACAATCTTGTCCTCGGGGGAGTTGAATACGTAGTGCATTGCGATGGTGGCCTCAACCATTCCGAGGTTGGGACCGCAGTGGCCGCCGTGACGGCTCAGTTTTTCGATGAGCAACGTGCGTGCCTCACCGGCCACCTCCTGCATTTCGTCCAAAGTCAGCCGTTTGACATCGGCGGGTGATTTGATTTTCTCTATTATCATTGTATTTGTTCCTTTGTAGTTTCTTTCTTCATTTCTAATAATGGTATATAACTAAGACGCGAAGTCCGCAGCTACGGCATCGCCGCCTATCCGACAGACCGTCCCATCTCGTATGCCTCCGCCAGCGCCTTATGGCCGGCGACGTCACCCATATCGTTGACACCTCCGGCAAAGACGCTGCCCGCGAGGCGGCACTTGGGATAGCAGGCAATCCATCCGCCGAGTCCGTGGACAGCACCTTCGGGTGTCTCCGCCTCATCTTCTGCGGCTGCCGTGAGCATGTAGATGTCGCGGAAACGGTAGTCGGTGTCATAGAGCGCGTTGGCACGGTCGAGCAATGTCTTCATCTGGCCGCTCATCTCATAATAATAAATAGGTGTGGCGTAGGCAATGACATCGGCATCATGCATCTTCCGGATGATGGGATTCATATCGTCGTCGATGACACATTTCCCGAGTTTGCCGCAGGAGAGACATCCTCGACAGAAACGGATGTCCTTTCCTCTCAACGTTATTTTCTCAACCTCATGGCCGGCATCTGCCGCACCACGCACGAACTCATCCGCCAAAGCCTCCGAATTGCTCTTCGGACGCAGGCTTGTCGATATCACCAATACCTTTTTGCTCATAATTCCGATGTGATTTTGTTAATGTTTCCGGATGCAAAATTACTGATTTATAATGAATAAACAAATACCCGGATTTTGGCAATAGTTACCCGTTTTAAGGATAATATGGTTCTTTCGGAATATGGAGTGACTGTTGCTTGCAAAATATGATCGCGACCATATTAAGATCTCGATTCATAAGTCTTCCAAAGAAAAGCATGTCACGATAATATCAAAAATTTAACATTTAAGATTCTCTTGAAAATGACACGATATTGCCATTGTTTTAACATTTGCACGTCATTTTCCGACCGAAAAAATCCGGCGGTCTTGCCGTAAGGGCCTTATTGGTCTGCAACGGGCACGCCGTTATCGTCCGACGAGCACGCCGTTGCAACACAACGAGGGCCCCGTTGCAAAGCAATAAGGCCCTTACGGCAAGAGCGAAAAAACGTCGCAATTTTTCAGAATAGCGTAACTTACAGAATGACAAGCACTTGCAAAAACCGCCGAATTTTTGCGATTTTTGGCCCTCGGGACAATTATTTCCGAATCATCTCAATTTTACGGGAAGTTTGTAAAGTTTATTCTGAGTTTTTAACACTTCGTCCCGACGCATCTTCATATAAACAGTCACATTTTGGAGACCTGTTACTTGAAATACAACTCCAATTGCCGGATAAACCGGAAAATTGCCACCCACACATATCAAACATATACCAAGCCAAGTATCTTTTTTCTACAAAGCCGGAAAATGGCGTTAAAGAGTTGAAAAAGAATACCCGATAATAGGTATTTATTCCGAATATTTTAGTAATTTTGCGCTCGTAAAACTAAAATATAGTATTAGTATTCATTATTTATATAAACTGTAAAGAATATGACTTATTCTAACGAAGTCAACAACATGTGCGTTGTTGCCAAAGGCCCGAACCACGGCCCCGCCCCCATTCCCGAAGAAGGAAAATGGATTCAGGCAAAGGAAATAAAGGACATCTCCGGTTACACCCACGGTGTGGGTTGGTGTGCACCTCAGCAGGGTGCCTGCAAACTCTCTCTGAACATCAAGGAGGGCGTCATCCAGGAGTGCCTCGTCGAGACAATCGGATGTACCGGTATGACTCACTCTGCCGCTATGGCTTCTGAGATTCTTCCGGGCAAGACCATCCTCGAAGCTCTCAACACGGACCTCGTGTGCGACGCTATCAACACCGCCATGCGCGAGCTGTTCCTGCAGATCGTTTACGGACGTTCACAGAGCGCATTCTCTGAGGACGGACTCGTCATCGGTGCCGGTCTCGAGGACCTCGGCAAGGGTCTGCGCAGCCAGACAGGTACGCTCTACGGAACAGTTGCCAAGGGTACACGCTACCTCGAACTGACCGAAGGCTACATCACAAAGATGTTCCTCGACAAGGACAATCAGGTGTGCGGCTACGAGTATGTACACCTCGGCAAGATGATGGAGGCCATCAAGGCCGGCATGGACGCCAACGAGGCCGTGAAGAAATTCACCGGTTCTTACGGACGCACAACTGCCGAGCAGGGAATTGTTAAGACTATTGACCCACGTAAAGAATAAGAGGAGGACCGACTAATGATAAGAAAAGTAAGTTTTGAGAGCCAGGAGCGTCGCATCAAGCAGGTTATCGCTACGCTCAACGAGAACGGTATCAAGGACATCGAAGAGGCAAACCAGATTTGCGAAGAGGCCGGCATCGATCCCTATCAGATTTGCGAGGACACACAGCGCATCTGCTTCGAGAACGCAAAGTGGGCATACGTATGCGGTGCTGCCATCGCTATCAAGAAGGGCGTGAAGAGCGCTGCCGACGCTGCTGAGGCCATCGGTCTCGGTCTGCAGAGCTTCTGCATCCCCGGTTCTGTTGCTGACGACCGCAAGGTAGGTATCGGCCACGGTAACCTCGCTGCCCGTCTGCTCCGCGAGGAGACACAGTGCTTCGCCTTCCTCGCCGGTCACGAGAGCTTCGCAGCTGCCGAGGGTGCCATCAAGATTGCCGAAATGGCAAACAAGGTGCGCAAGAACCCGCTCCGCGTCATCCTCAACGGACTCGGCAAGGACGCAGCCATGATCATCAGCCGCATCAACGGTTTCACATACGTACAGACCAAGTTCGACTACTATACAGGCAAGGTTGAGGTCGTAAACCGCACCGCTTATTCTGACGGTCCGCGTGCCAAGGTCAACTGCTACGGCGCTGACGACGTCCGCGAAGGTGTTGCCATCAACTGGTTGGAGGACGTAGACGTGTCCATCACCGGTAACTCGACCAACCCGACACGCTTCCAGCACCCCGTTGCCGGAACGTACAAGAAGGAGCGCGTGCTCGCCGGCAAGCCCTACTTCTCAGTAGCTTCAGGTGGCGGTACAGGCCGCACGCTCCATCCGGACAACATGGCCGCCGGTCCCGCTTCATACGGTATGACCGACACATTGGGCCGCATGCACTCTGACGCTCAGTTCGCAGGTTCTTCTTCAGTGCCTGCTCACGTTGAGATGATGGGCTTCCTCGGTATCGGCAACAACCCGATGGTTGGTGCTACCGTAGCAATCGCCGTCGAAATCGACATGGCTCTGAACAAGAAGTAATCTGGTAAAGTAAAACTAAATGCCAAACGTCGTGAGACGTGTCATTAGAATTATATTTTTCATGGTATTTTTGACCTGCGCTCTTCGGAGTGCAGGTTTTTTTTGCCGATACGACAAACAATAAACGCCGCTACACAAACGTTGATATAATGAAGTGTGACAGTCAAGGCAACATTACTTCAAGAAAAACAAAGGCACATCGCATACAACCCAAATAGAGATATTGAACATCATGGAGAGGACATATATAATTATAATAAGGTGTATAGGCGTCATCATTTGCCTGTTCACTGCCATTTCCGGAGCAGACGCTGTCAGGCAGACCATCCACAGTCCACATGTAAAGACACTGCAGGCTGTGGTCAACCGCGACTGGTTGTCACCGCCCGTGATGACATTGGGTTCCGACGACGTCCTCAATATCGCCTTCGACGAACTCTCACACGAGTATCACCGCTTCACATACCACATCGAACATTGCGAGGCAGACTGGTCACCGTCAACAGAACTGTTTGAAAGCGACTATCTCAGCGGTTTCAACGACAACCCGATCGAGGACTACCAGAACTCCATCAACACCACGGTGCTATACACCCACTACTCCATGCAACTGCCGAACGAGCGCTGCCGCCTGAAAATGAGCGGCAACTATCGCCTCACAATATTGGATGAGGACGGCGACAAGGCCGCCGAAGTGCGCTTCATGGTCGTCGAACCGCTGATGAACGTAAGCCTCGAATGTCTCACCAACACCGACATTGACATCAACAAGAGCCACCAACAGATTTCAATGGGTGTCTCTTTCGGAACGCTCCGCGTAACCAATCACAGCGAACAAGTCCATGTCGTGGTCAGCCAGAACGACCGTGACGACAACATCAAGACCGGGATGAAGCCGGCAATCATCACCGCCCGCGGACTGGAATGGCGCCACTGCCGCGACCTGATATTCCCAGCCGGCAACGAATACCACAAATATGAAATTCTGGACGTCAGCCATCCCACGATGGGAATAGAACGGATAGTCTGGGACGGCAACGACTACAACGTCTATCCGTTTGCTTCCGGCATGCGGGCTAACTACCTTTACGACCCGGACGCAAACGGTTCGTTCTACATCCGCAACAGCGACAACATCGAGAATGACATCATCAGCGAATACGTCTACGTCCACTACTGTCTCCTGTCGCCTCACGTCGCTGACGCCCGCATGGTCATCGACGGACGGTGGACGAGCGACGACAACATCGAGACATACACGATGCAGTATGACGAGGAGGCAGGCGCTTACCGCGCGGCCATCATGCAGAAACAGGGCTACTATTCCTATCAATATCTCCTCAAGAAAGAAGACGGCACAACGGCCATCCCGCCGACGGAAGGCAGTTTCTATCAGACCGAGAACAGGTATCAGGCGTATGTCTACTACAAAGGTCAGGGAGAACGGACATGGCGTCTTGTCGGGTACAAACAGATTTAATATATATTTTCGAGGAGTGTGGAGAGAGGAGTGAGGAGTGAGAATAGTTTTGTTATTGATTGACGACAGACGACGCCGTCATTCAACAAGACTATTCTCACTCCTCACTCCTCTCTCCACACTCCTCGAAAATACTCCATTAAAGCATCACCACCCGGAATGAATACGGCGGCAAAGTGATGCGCAACTTCTTGTCAGCACCCATCTTGAACGTACCGCGCTCCACGTCAACCATGCGCTGTCCGGGCTTTCCGCTGTATCCTTCGTAACGCACGATGTTGGCTATCGGCAGATTCTTGGCGTCGATGACAAGGTCGAGAGCGACCGGCAGGACATTGGCAATCTTCAGGAATGACTGTCCCGTGCGACTGTCACGCACGACACTTGCGGCCACCCGGTTGGTTGCAATGCTGTCAACCGTCAGTTGCGACTCAACATATTTGTTTCCCGAATAGGTCGAGAAGAGACGCTGGGTCTCGTAGCTCGGTGTCTTCTGGATGGACTTGTTGTCGAAATACATCATGTCCGGACTCCAGTTGCTGTGGCCGTTTTTCGACAGCATCGGCGCGTAAGAGGTCATCGACACCACGTCGGCATTGCGCTCGATGTGGCACAGATAGGCTGCTTCGGCCAGGGCGCAGTCGAGTCCGCCCTTTCCCTGACGTGCGGCATACTCGCCGAGATAGACTTTCGGAGCCTTGCGGTCATAGCTGTCGTAGTAGTGCTGATTGTTGAGGAACCAGCCCACGCTCTCGTAATAATGTTCATCCACCATGTCGAGCACGCTGCTATTGTCGTTGGCAAACTTCCACCCTTCGATATAGTCAGACGACGGATAGTGGAACGGGCCTACCGTACCGCACACGGTGATGTCGGGATAACGCTCCTTGATGGCACTGCATATCATGAGACAGCGCTCCTCAAACGTCGTGGAAATGATGTCCTCATTGCCTATTCCGATATACTTGAGATTGAACGGAGCGGGATGACCGGCGTCTGCGCGCATCTTTGCCCACTTGCTCGTGGCCGGGTCGCCGTTGGCCCACTCTATCATGTCGAGAATCTCCTGTATGTATGCGGGCATGTCGGCCATCGGAATACCACCCTGCTGGCCGCCATAGCCGTCCTTGTCAGGCTTTGAGTTCTGACACGGCACACCGGCAGCAAGCACCGGCAGCGGCTCGGCATGGATGTCTTCGCAGAACTGGAAATACTCGAAGAAGCCCAATCCGCGGGTCTGGTGATACTTCCATATATTGCGGTCGGGCACGCGGTCTTCCAGCGGTCCGACAGTATGGTTCCAGTGATAAATGTTGTCAAGTCCGTCGCCGTGGCTCATGCATCCGCCTGGGAAGCGCACGAACTTCGGATGAAGGTCGGCGATGGCCTGTGCGAGATCGCGGCGAAGACCATTCTTGCGATTGTTGAATGTGTTCTGTGGGAAGAGACTGATCATGTCGACAGCCACCTCACCGTCCTTCTCCGGCACAATCATCAACTCAGCCTTGTCGGCATCAGCCGTCGGAGTGAGCACCGTTTCGTAGCGGTTCCACACACCTTCAGCGCCCTTGGTGTCAATCCGTGCCGACGCGAGCGTCCGTCCGCCGTCGACAAGAGCCACCGTGAAACGCTTGGCACGACCGCCTATGTTGCGCACGCGGAAGCTGAAATCATAACTTTCCCCCTTGCGCACGAGCATGCCGTCCCAACCCGTATTATATAATGTGTCAGTAGTCAGCACGGCATAATGGGGATTGTTCTTGCTCAGGGGCTTGTCCGTCATTATTTTCAGACCGCCGGCCGAGCGCCATGCCGTAGAGGCCGTCCAGTCCTTGTGGTCGCGCGACGTATATTCAAAATCACGATTCTGAACCATCTCGGCATACAGTCCGCCATCTGCGGCATAGCTGATGTCCTCGAAGAAGACACCCACGAGCTTGTCGCTGATGTCCTTCTGGCGCTTGCCGTCTATCGTGAGCGTAGCCACAGTCGGCTTGTTGCCGAGGGCATTACGCAACTCATTGTCACGACCGACCATCAGATTGTCGAAAGCATAAATGCGCTCCAGCTCCTTCTGCTTTGTGAAGTATTCACACAAACTGTCCTCCAGTCCGAGACTCACGTCCCACAAGAAGCCGGCCGGCGTAGGATTGCCTTTCCAAATCGGTCTGCCGGCAATGTCGTTCACCGCCACAGTGTCCGTCTTGACGCATGCGGCGTCATATTCTCCCTGCGCAGCAGCCACGTCAGCCGTGAAGTGGCGGAACGTGGCGTCCGTCGTCGTCTTGCGCACCTGTCCGTCTTTTGTCCGGAAAAGCACCGTGTAGCGGCCGCCGCCGTCACTGCGTATCACCGGAGCCAGACACCCCTTGACCGACATGCGCGGATAGTCCTGTGGACGCCATGTGATGAGGTCGGCCGACCAAGCCACGGCGAAACACGGCGAATAGTCATTGACCTGAAACACCGACGCATAGCCTCCTTCATCCAAACGGCAGATGAACGGTGCATACATGCGCTTCTCCGAACCCCAACTGGAATAATCGGAGGCGAAGAGTTGACCCAAATCCGTAAACATGGTGTCATTCTCATGCACAGCCACACGAAAACCCAATTTATCACCCGGGCAATAAAGGAAAATCTCTGCCCGTGGCGGAGTCTTCTCTACGACCTTCCGGACTTTCTGTCCCACGGCCGGAATACACACAGATGCCATTAGCAGCATCAACGGTAACTTCTGTCTGATTGTCATAATGTCTATATTGTTTTGTCTTAATAGTCAGCTCGCAATACGCATACAGCCGGACATCATCTGCACACACACGTCCTGTGACAGAGGCTAACCGGGCCGCACACGTATGCAAAGATACGGAAAATCAAACGAATAACGAAAGGTTTTCCCACCATTCGGCATTTTTCTCCATTCCTGCACTTTCGCGTGACACGCATACCACATTCCTATCATTCGGAAAACACCCCACGAGAGCAACCAAAGAAGACCGTTTTTTAAACGGCTGAAAAACTCGGAATAATTCTTACAAACGCCCTCGATTTTAACACGAATTTGAAAAATAAAATCCCACGGCCGCAAATATGCGAGTTTTGCGCGTGCATCTTTTTCTTCCTGAGCGTCAAAACGTTACAGTGATTTCCACGAAAGTGTGCAACTTTTTCACCGTTTTTGTCTTGCAATAGCGGCCCCGTTGCATTGCAACAAGGCCCTCCTTGCATCACAACGGGCACGCCGTTGCACGACAAAACCTATGCCGTTGCGACCCAACGGGGCCGCTATTGCAAGACCACCGACGAAATTTTGATGGACAAAAGCGATTTTTCAGTCGGCAAACAACATTTTCCCCGTTTTTTTGAAGCATTTCTGAGATGTTAATTTAACAATCTTTTTCTGACATTTTCACACGCATCAGCTGAGGGATCCAAAGAGGGAAAGAGTACAGGATGGACCGTCATCTGACGAATACGGTTTATAGAGCTTATAGAGAACTTAAATATCAAAGATATATTGAGATTGTCAAAAGGAATTAGTATCTTTGCACAAAAATACATAATGCTTGAGCCAAGTTTATTTCCTGAATTATATGATGCTGTTGATGAAGATATAAACAGTACTACTTTTCAAAACAACATGAAGTTGCCTTTACATCGTTGGTATAGATATACGGCCGGTTTTTCAGGATCTTGGGTGGGGTGCATGATAGAAAAAGCGAAAAAGGAGGGTAAGAAAAGAATCATCGACCCATTTGCAGGTTCCGGAACTGTGATGGTGGAAAGCATGCTTCATGGAGTAGATTCCTTTGGCATAGAATCCAATCCTTATGTTTATAATATCGCAATGGCGAAACTTCAATGGATAGAATTGGACATTGAAAGGCTTATGCAAGAATGTCTCGATACATTGAGAAGGGCAAAAACATATCATATAACCCAAACAGAATATCCGGAACTGATTCTGAAATGTTTCCCAATAGGAACATTACAGAAATTGGAATCTTTGAAAAAAGCCAGCTTGGAAATCGAAGATGATAAAATCAGAAATTTTGTCTGGTTCATCATAACCTCAATCCTTCGCTCAACATCACCGGTCGGAACTGCACAATGGCAATATATACAACCCAACAAAAGCAAAGCCAAGGTCATTGACCCGTTTGATGCATATAAGGCAAAACTTTCGGAAGTGGCGACAGATATGCACAATCTTCGGAATATGTTCGGAAGCAATTCGGTCTCAACCATATTACATGAAGATGCACGCAACATTGTTTCCGTACCGGACAAATGGGGTGACTTGGTAATAACCTCACCTCCGTATGCAAACAATTATGATTATGCTGATGCCATGCGCCTTGAAATGCTGTTTTGGAACGACATAAAAGGATGGAAAGACCTGCAAAGCAAAGTAAGTGTCAATTTGGTACGGGCATGCACTCAGCATGTTTCGGCACTTAAAGATACCGCCGAAGAATATTTGCGCTCGGACTTATTATCACCCATAAGAGACGAGATAACTGAGAAATTCTTACTCCTTAAGAATGAAAGGATGAACCATGGCGGTAAAAAGAATTATCACTTGATGATAGCTGCATACTTTTATGACATGGCCCGGGTGTTCAAGTCATTAGACAGAGTCACCAATGATAATTGTGAAATGTGCTTTGTAATAGGAGATTCCGCTCCCTACGGCATTTACATACCGGTAGACGAATGGTTGGGTAAACTATCGCAGGATGCAGGTTTCAATGACTATTCATTTGAAAAACTGAGAGACAGGAACGTCAAATGGAAAAACCGCAAACACAGGGTTCCATTAAAGGAAGGTAGACTTTGGATTTATAAATAATATAGAAAAATATGGCAGTATCTCAATCGCATACATTAGGAGAATTTTTAGGAACTTTCTTCGAGGATTTAATGAAAGCACCTGTTCGTGAGTTCTCGGAAAAGAATGGGCTTTATTTTGACAGTTACGGATTACGCAAAGCCAGAAAAGGAAAGAAAGTATCATGGACGGACATTCACGGAAGTAGTCATGACTTGGACTTCGTGATAGAAAAGAATGGTACGGATGCTAACATTGGAACTCCTATTGCGTTCATTGAGCTCGCATGGCGTAGATATACTAAACATTCCAAAAATAAGGCGCAAGAAATTGCAGGGGCGGTGGACCCGATATGTGAAAGGTACAAGCGTATCAAACCATTCAAAGGGGCAATTCTTAGCGGACTATTTACGGAAAATTCCTTGAGCCAATTGAAGAATGATGGCTTTCATGTATTGTATATTCCCTTTGATAAAGTAGTACAGGCGTTCAAAGTTCATGGTTTTGATGTTTTCTTTGATGAGAAAACGGAAGAATCTGACATAAAGAAAATGTATGAGACAGTAACAAAGAAGTCTAATAGACCATTGTTGGATAAGGTGCGGAACGAATTGTTGGCTGCATGTACTGATGAAATTAATGCATTTATAAAAGATTTGAAGAATTCGTATAACAGAAAAATCAGTAGTATCTATATCCTTCCATTGCATGGCGTTAAAATAGAAGTACCCAATATAGAGAAGGCCATTCGTTTTGTGAATGATTACGAAGGATTGCCAGACAACTGTCAATTACAATATATAGAAATCTTTGTCAATTATAACAATGGTTCCGTAATTCAGTGCCAGTTCAAAGAGAAAGATGAAGTTGTCGATTTCTTAAATCATATCCAATAAATGTCGCAAGACGACCGTGTCCGCACTTTTACGTCGAAATATTTTCATAATAGGGAAAAAATCTGTAACTTTCGGCAGTTTTAGAAGACCTTCAACTGAAATGAGAATGACCCACTTAAGAACTCTGACGAGAAACATACTCATACAAATGGCGATATTCGCCATGACGGCAACCGGCGTAACACCATCAAATGCACAAATCCTGCAGGCCTCATTGTCACATTATTCGGCCGACAACGGACTGGCCAGCAACACCGTGTCCGACATCTGCCAGGACGACTACGGATACATCTGGATTGCCACATGGAACGGTCTGTCGCGCTTCGACGGCTACGACTTCTACAACTATGCCACCGGCTACCGCAGCGGCATCCCGTCACTCCACAACCGCATCAGCGACATCTGTATCGACTTGTCGCAAAACATCTGGATGAAGATGTATGACGGACGCATATTCGTAATAAACAGAAGCACCGACCGCATAGAGAACGCACTGCAAAATCTTCCCGACAACATGGACTTGAGATCTCCAAAGCGGCTCGCCATGACCAGCCGCGGAGAGGTCTTGGCCCTCATGAACAAAGACGGCGTATGCCGGATGAGACTCGACAAAAACGGAGTCAAGAGTTCTCTCGTCAGCACCCGCATGCTGGAGGCGACATCTGTCGTGGAAGGCTATCAGGGAGACATCTGGGTCGGAACGGAAAAAGGCATACACCGGATGAGCCCGGCCGACGAGACTATCGAACGAAAAGGCGTCTTTGAGGACGAATACATCATGTGCATGCACTCCAACGGCTACAACATCTACGCCGGAACGGCTTCCGGAAAGATTGTCTCGTTCGCATACGGACAGACTCCGACGGTTGTTCATGAGACAGATTCCGAAATTCGCACGGTGTTTGTCGACAGTCACGGACTGCTCTGGTTTGCAACCAAAAGGCATGGCATCTCACGGAAAAACATGGGGACAGGAGACGTCAAGGAGTTTCAGCAGCGAGTGCTCGTCCCTGCTTACGACAGCAACATCGCACTCGTGACCGAGGTCGGACAGACCGTATGGGCCAGCATGACCAACGGTGGCTTCGGATACTACAACCGCGAAACAGACGAAATGGAGTATTTCCACAATGACCCCAGCAACCCGTGGAACCTCTCCAACACGGTCTTAAGTTATCTCGCACTGCCGGAAGGAGTCGTGCTGGAGTCGACAGCCCGCAAGGGGTTGGAGAAACTGGACATCCTCAAGAAGACCATCACGCGAAAGAAGTTTTTTCCGGAAGACGGCACTACCAACAGCAACGAGATTCGTGCAATGTTCTACGACGAACAAAACAAACGGCTGCTGATAGGAAACAAGCGCGGCACACTTCTTATGATTCAGAACGGAGTGACGACAGCTATCGATGACGACGGGCAGGGTGGCTCACTTGGACGCATATACGGCATCAACAAAGACAGCAAAGGAAACTATTGGCTGTGCTCGAAAGGCAAGGGTATAATAAAAATTGAACCGACGGGAGGCGGTTTCCGCAAGACCGTGTTCAGTCACAATCCGAAGGATCCGATGAGCCTTAGCTCCAACGATGTCTACTGCACTGTGGAAGACAAGTACGGCAATATCTGGGTCGCCACATACAACGGTGGCGTCAACATCATCACACGAAGCAAGGAGGGCCGCACGATCTTCCTGCACAGCGGCAACTCCATCCGCCAGTATCCTCGCAACTCATATAATAAGGTACGCACGCTTACGGTCGACCACAACGGAAATGTCTGGGCGGGAACGACCGATGGTCTGCTGATCATGTCCTACCATAACAACAGAATCAAGATAGAGAAAGTCATGGACACGGACAACGGCGAGCGTAACCTCATGAGCAAGGATATAGTCGCTCTGGCATGTGGCAGCAAAGGCACCATCTGGATCGGAACGAACGGTGGCGGTCTGAGCCGCACCATAGGCCGGGACGAGCAGGGCAACTGGGAGTTTGAAAACTTCGGTTGCAGCGACGGTCTGCCTTCGGAGGAGATCAAGAGCATCACGTTCGACAAGAAGGGAAAGGTGTGGTTTGCCACAGACAATGTGCTCTGCTCTTTCGAAGCCGAAAAACGCATCTTCAGCACGTTCTCCACCCTCGACGGTGTGGACAACACCATCTGTTCGGAAGGTGCGGCGATAAGACTACCAGGCTCAAACATCATGTTCGGAACGTTGGACGGATGTTATATCGTGGACAGAAACAAACTGAGAAACGACAATGGTTCCATGCTCAAATTGCGCATAACGGACTTCTTCGTGGACGACGAGCTCATGTCCCCGCGCCTCAACAGCACCTTCGACAAATATATACCGGAATGTAAAGAGGTCGAGTTGCCCAACTCCGGTTGCGCTTTCGCCCTGCGATTCGCCTCACTCAACTATCAGTTGCAGCACCGCGTACACTATCAGTATATGCTGGAGGGATACGACAAGGACTGGATAAACACTGACAGGACGAGGACTGCCGTATATACGAACGTTCCGGCAGGACGATACACGTTCAAGGTGAAAGCATTCCTGCTCGAAGCGCCCGACAAATATGACATGAAGACGATAGTCGTTGTCATGCCCCACCACTTCCTGCTCTCTTCCGATGCCATCTGGCTCTACATGGCCTTGGGTGTGGTCGGCATGATCGGATTCATGTTCTGGCGACAAAGGAAACTGGCTCTGCGCGAAAAGCGCAAAGGAAACGCACAGACAACAACAGATGATGCCGCTGACAACATACCGGAGGGAGACGCCTGATGCTCCAGTGGCGTATCCGGCGGTACACCACCGACGTGATGCGAACGCGGCTGCATGACGAAATCTGCACAATAACGAAAAAAGAGGAGCAAAGGTTTGGCTTTTTGAATAATTCGTGCTACCTTTGCAAATAGAAAAAGGGTCGTATCGGTTAGATTGGGATACTCATCAAATAAACTTGAAAACCGAGAATACTTCTCTTGCCAATGGCGGGCCACACCCCAAAAGGGCAACAGCAATGTCGGTGGATTACAACGGCGGAGAACTCTCAAATCTTATATTAATAGGAGTTTTCATCACATCATCGATACGACCTCTCTTTATTTTTCAACCACTCAATCCTTTACAATATGTTTTCTGGAATAATAGAAGAATTTGCCACCGTGACGGCTATCGTCAAAGACCGGGAGAACATCGACTTCACTCTCAAGTGCTCGTTTGTAGACGAACTGAAGATAGACCAGAGCGTGGCACACAACGGCGTGTGTCTCACCGTGGTCAGAATAGAGGACGGCACATATACCGTGACAGCAATGAAAGAGACACTGGACCGCAGCAACCTCGGACTGCTCCACGTGGGCGACAAGGTCAACGTCGAACGCTCGATGATGATGAACGGACGTCTGGACGGTCATATCGTGCAGGGACACGTCGACCAGACAGCCGTATGCACGGACATCAAGGACGCCGACGGAAGCACATACTTCACGTTTGCGTATGAAGCGGACGCCGAAATGGCCCGCCACGGCTATTTCACTGTCGACAAGGGAAGCGTCACCGTCAACGGCGTCTCACTCACCGTGTGCAACCCTACGGCCTCCTCGTTTCAAGTGGCCATCATCCCATACACATTTGAACATACCAACTTCTGCGACATACGGATAGGGACGAAAGTCAATATAGAATTTGACATAATCGGCAAATATATCGCCCGACTGAACCAATTCTGAACATACGTTAACTGCTCCGTTTCTTATCGAAGAAACGGAGCTTTCTTTCTACTAACTCCCAACATACATATATCTTATTTTTTGTATCTGATTATTCTTCCTATATTTGCACCGTACAAAAACAATAAGAAAGGAATATGAACAGAAGTATCATGCTTTCAGTCATGGCCATGCTCCTTTGCTGTGTCGGAGCAAATGCCGGAAACGGCAAGACTTGGACGCTCGGCGAATGTATCGAGTATGCCATAGCCAACAATATCTCGCTGAAAAAGACGCAACTGTCACGCATGTCGGCTACGGAAGACCGCAAACAGGCGTCTGCCGCCCTATTGCCGTCACTGAGCGCTTCGACAAACCAGTCGGTAGGTTACCGACCGTGGGTGAACGACGGTGTAAGTACGGTGTCCAACGGAACTGTCGCCACGAGCATAAACAAGTCCTACTACAACGGAAGCTACGGCATAAACGCCAGTTGGACGGTGTGGAACGGCAACCAAAACCGCAACAACATAAAGCTCAGCCGGATTACCGAGAAACAAGCCGAGCTGGATTCTACCGCGACAGCAAACAACATTCAAGAACAGATAGCGCAATTGTACGTCCAGATACTCTATCTCAAAGAAATGATTGGAGTGGCTCGCCATAGCCATGAGACGAGTCTGAAGAACGAAGAACGTGGTCGCGAAATGATGGTAGCAGGCAAAATGTCGAAAGCAGACCTTGCCCAGCTAACGGCACAGACGGCTCAAGACAAGTATAATATGGTGGAAGCGGAAAGCAATCTGGCCCGCTATAAACTTCAACTGAAACAACTTCTCGAAATAACAGATGCCGGAGAGTTTGACATCAGCACTCCCGCCGCTCCGGACGAACAGGCTCTCGCCGACATCCCTGCATTGGGAGCGGTCTACGAGACTGCACTTGCCACACGGCCGGAAATAGAGAGCGGGAAACTCGGCATCGAGGGCAGCAAGCTCAACATGGCCATTGCCAAAGCCGGCAAACTCCCTACCGTGAGCCTCACAGGCGGCGTCGGTACAAGCACGACATCCATGAACGACAAGACTTGGGGCACACAGATCAAGACAAACTTTGACGCTTCTGTCGGTGCGACGGTGAGTGTGCCCATCTTTGATAATCGGAAGACACGCACTGCAATCAACAAAGCACGGTTGCAGCAGGAGGAAAGCATCCTCGATTTGCAGGACAAACAGAAGCAACTGTACAGTACGATTGAGGGATATTGGCTCGACGCCAACACCAACCAGCAGAAGTTCCGCGCCGCAATGGCCAGCACAGAGAGCGAGCAGGCCAGCTACGACCTGCTGAGCGAGCAATTCCGGCTCGGCCTGAAGAACATCGTAGAACTGATGACAGGCAAGACAAACCTACTCAACGCACAACAAAACAGACTGCAAAGCAAGTATATGACGATACTTGACATACAACTTCTGAACTTCTATCGGGGCGAGACAATGAATATCTGATAGACAACAACAGCACATATAATATATAATCGAGATACATTAAATATACAACTGACGAACATGAAGAAGATAAGCAAAGTATGGATAGGTATAGCAGCCATCATCGCGATTGCCGTAGGCGCATGGCTTCTGTCGGGTATGAAAAAGGAACGACCGATTGAATTTGAGAAAGACACGGTAAAACGGGTTAACATCCGCAACAGTATCACCGCCACGGGAACCATCGAACCGGTCACATCGGTGACCGTCGGAACGCAGGTTTCGGGTATCGTCAGCAAACTGTATGTAGACTACAACAGCACCGTAAAGAAGGGACAGGTCATCGCCGAGCTTGACAAGACCAACCTGATAAGCGAGCTTAATACGGCCAAAGCCAACCTTTCAAGCGCTCAAAGTACGCTGGCGTATGAGGCGGCAAACTTCAAACGCTACAAGACGCTATATTCAAAGGGCCTCGTCAGCGCCGATGAATATGAGTCGGCAGAGCTGAGCTATCTCAAGGCAAAGGAGACTGTGGCATCTTCCCGGGAGACCGTTCAGAAGGCGCAGACCAACCTCGGCTATGCAACCATCACCTCGCCGATTGACGGCATCGTTCTTTCGAAGGCCGTTGAAGAGGGCCAGACAGTGGCAGCGAGCTTCAGCACGCCTGAACTTTTCACCATCGCACAGGACCTTACCGACATGCGCGTCGTGGCGGACGTTGACGAAGCCGACATTGGCGACGTGAAAGAAGGCGAGCGCGTGACCTTCACGGTGGACGCATATCCCGACGACACGTTCGAAGGAACGGTCACTCAGGTTCGTCAGGAGGCCACAACGACCAACAATGTGGTGACATACGAGGTTGTCATAAGCGCCCCGAACGCCGATCTCAAACTCAAACCGGGCCTCACGGCGAGCGTCACCATCTATACGGCGGAAAAGCAAGGAGTCGTCAGCGTGCCCGGCAAGGCATTGCGCTTCTCCCCCACCCCTGAGACCGTGGGCAAATATAAGATTGCCGACAAGAACGGAAAGAACAAGGTATGGACATTCGACGGCAAGACGCTGACGGCCCACACAGTACAGATCGGCATGTCCGACGGAGTGAACACAGAAGTCCTCGGCGGCATAAAAGAAGGCACAGAGGTCATCACCGGCATCACCGAGATAATGGAAGAAGGTGCTGACAAGACTCAGCAGGAGCGGTCTCCGTTTGCCCCGGGACCGAGAAGGAACGAAAAGAAGAAATGAGGCATGGCTGAAAAAGATAGAAAAGTAGTCATCGAACTGCAGGACGTGAAGCGCCAGTTTATGGTTGGCGACGAAATGGTCCATGCCCTCCGCGGTGTCTCCTTCAAGATTTATGAGGGCGAGTTCGTCACCATCATGGGAAAATCCGGCTCCGGAAAGTCGACGCTGCTCAACCAATTAGGCTGTCTCGACACGCCCACCAGCGGCGAGTACTATCTGGACGGAGTGTCCGTGCGCACGATGTCCAAATCACAGAGAGCCGTATTGCGCAACCGCAAGATTGGTTTCATCTTCCAGAACTATAATCTTCTGGCCAAGACGACAAGTGTCGAGAACGTTGAACTGCCGCTGATGTACAACAGCGGGATTTCCGCAGCCGAACGCCACGAGCGTGCCGTAGATGCACTGAAAGCCGTAGGGCTCGGCAACCGCCTCTCTCACAAGTCCAACCAGATGTCCGGAGGCCAGATGCAACGTGTGGCGATTGCCCGTGCTTTGGTCAACAATCCGGCCGTGATACTGGCCGACGAGGCCACCGGAAACCTCGACACGCGAACTTCTTTCGAAATCCTCGTGCTTTTTCAGAAACTGCATGCCGAGGGCAGGACAATCATTTTTGTTACTCACAACCCTGATATTGCCAACTATTCCAGCCGTAACATCATGCTGAGGGACGGCCGGGTGATAAGCGACGAATACAATAACAACATAATGTCAGCCGCCGAAGGTCTGGCCGCATTGCCGCCGAACACGGACGAATAAACAGCCGCGGAACGGCAGACAACAGCAAAACGAGCAACAATGAACTACACAAATCTCTTCAAAATAGCACTCCGCGCCATAGCCGCCAACAAGACCCGCTCTTTTCTCACGGCCTTGGGAATCATCATCGGCATCGGGTCGGTGATAACGATGCTTGCCGTCGGACAAGGCACAAAGCAAAGCATACAAGCCAACATCGCCGAGATGGGCTCAAACATGATCATGATTCATCCCGGAGCAGACCGCCGGGGAGGTGTCCGTCAGGACGCTTCGTCGATGGAAACCCTGAAGATGACGGACTACGAAGCCATCCGCGACGAGTGCAAATACATCAAAGGCATCAGTCCCGTGGTGACCAAAAGCGGCCAGTTCATCTACGGAAACGAGAACACACCGTCGACAATCTACGGCGTCAATCAGGAATATCTCGACATACGGCAGCTCAGTGTGGCCGACGGCGAGATGTTCACGGACGGCGAGATAAAGTCGAGCGCGAAGGTCTGCATACTCGGTCAGACCGTTGTGGACAATCTCTTTCCCGACGGCAGCGACCCCATCGGCAAGGTAGTGCGCTTCAATTCCATTCCGTTCCGCGTCATCGGAGTGCTGAAGAAGAAGGGCTACAACTCTATGGGCATGGACCAGGACGACCTCGTGCTGGCTCCCTATACCTCCGTAATGAAGCGACTGCTCGCCCAGACCTATCTCGGCAGCATACAGTGTTCGGCCATCACGGAAGGCGCGACAGACAAAGCCACAGCCGAGATTACCGAAATCCTGCGCCGTAACCACAAGCTCCACGACGCGACGGACAACACCGAGGCCGACGAAGACGACTTCAACATCCGCTCACAGGAGGAGCTTGCCTCGATGATGAATTCAACGACGAACATGCTGACCATTCTTTTAGGCTGCGTTGCCGGCATCTCGCTCATCGTGGGAGGCATCGGTATCATGAACATCATGTACGTCAGCGTCACCGAGCGGACCCGCGAGATCGGACTCCGAATGAGTGTCGGTGCCCGCGGTATAGACATACTCAACCAGTTTCTCATCGAAGCCATCCTGCTCAGCGTCACCGGCGGCATCATCGGAGTGCTGATAGGCATCAGCGCCTCCTACGCCATCAAGATGCTGGCCCACTGGCCCATCGCCATTCAGGCATGGACAATCGTCATGAGTTTTGCCGTCTGCACGTTCACGGGTGTCTTCTTCGGATGGTATCCGGCCAAGAAAGCCGCCCAGCTCGACCCAATTGAAGCTCTGAGATATGAATGACAGAAGCAAACTCGTCTATCTCATCCACGCGTCGATATGGATCATAATATTCCTGTCGCCGCTCATGTCATTCAACCACGGAAACGGTGTGAGCCTACGCGAATTCGTCTTTTTCAGCGTAGGCCCGATTTCGCTTTTTGTCGTTTTCTATCTGAACTATCTCTGGCTGACACCCCATCTCTTTGTCACCAACCGCAAGAGCTACTTCTGGATTATCAACGTGATAGTCATCGTCAGCATGGGAATAGCCCTCCACTACTGGATGACATTCACCCATCCACGCCCGATGGGACCTCACGGTTCCGACTTCATGAGACACAGTCCGGCACCTTTAGTCACCGTTTTCCTCATCCTCCGCAACATTTTCAACCTCACCATATCGGCGGTCATCGCCATGAGCGTCCAACTGGCTTTCCGCTGGCATCAGTCGGAAACCGCACGCCGCGAGGCTGAAGCCGCACGCACCGAAGCCGAACTGAAGAATCTGCGTTCGCAGATCAATCCCCACTTCCTTCTGAACACGCTCAACAACATCTACGCCCTGACGGCCTTTGACACCGCCAGGGCTCAGGAAGCCATACTCGAACTGAGCAAGATGCTCCGCTACATGCTCTACGACAACGAGGAACAGTATGTCAATCTGGAGAAGGAAGTCCAGTTTCTCACCAACTATGTCCGCCTGATGCGCATCCGTCTGAGCGCCGATGTCGACGTACGGATGGACACCGCCATCCCCTCTCCGTGCTGCATAAGGATTGCCCCGCTGATTTTCATCTCGCTCATTGAGAATGCCTTCAAACACGGAGTGAGCGCGACACACCCATCCTTCATACACATCAGCCTCAAAGCGGACGACGAAAGCATAACGTTCCACATCAGGAACAGCAACTATCCCAAAGGTTCTGTCGACCGCAGCGGCCACGGCATCGGTCTGCAACAAGTAGCGACACGGTTGGAGATGGCCTATCCGGGAACATACGAATGGACGAGAGGGACAGACAATGACAACAACATATATTCATCAACAATAATCATCCATGACACTAAGCTGCGTAATAATTGACGACGAGCCCCTTGCGGCCGACCTGCTGGCTGCCTATGCCGCCAAAACTCCGTTCCTCAACCTGAACGGGACCTACAACAGTGCCATCAGTGCAATAAAGGACTTGCGCGACCATCCGGCCGATCTGATATTCCTCGACATACAGATGCCGGAGCTGAGCGGTACGGAATTTGCCCGAATACTGCCCAAAGAGTCCAAAATAATCTTCACCACAGCTTTCAGCCAGTATGCCGTCGAGGGCTATAAGGTCAACGCCATCGACTATCTTTTGAAACCGATAAGTTACGAAGAGTTTCTCCGGGCTGCGAACAAGGCTCTCGAATGGTTCACCTCCACCCGCCGCAACGAGACATGCCTGAAGGACCGCTTCATGTTGGTCAAGAGCGACTACAAACTGGTCAAGGTGTCGCTGGACGACATCCTCTACATCGAGGGCCTCAAAGACTACGTCCGGATTTTTCTCGCAAACGGCGAAAAGATTGTCTCCCTCATGAATCTGAAGAAACTCGAAGACTTCCTGCCGCACCCGGAGTTCATGCGGACCCATCGTTCATATATCGTCCACATGAACAAAATCACGCTCATCGAACGCCTGCGCATCGTCTTCGGCGATACCTACATCCCCATATCCGACAGCTATAAGGACGAGGTCATGGCATATCTCGACAGCCACACGTTAGGATGACCTTTTGAAAAGTCATCAAAGCCCGTCCGACAGAGTTTTCCCATACGACAAGTACTCTCTGCACACATCTTTATCGCAGTTCATACATATTATGCATCACCCACAAGTAGGGTCGCGACCCGTCGCGACCGCCTCGTAGGCACATAATCAAGCACCTGACGGAACGTGCACATAAGCCAACCAAACGTGTTGTATCAGTTGGCAAGGAGGCGGTCGCGACG
>JAFULM010000036.1 GCA_017483185.1 Prevotella sp.
AATGCTGGTAGAGGCAA
This sequence comes from Prevotella sp., assembly GCA_017483185.1. Lineage (GTDB taxonomy): Bacteria > Bacteroidota > Bacteroidia > Bacteroidales > Bacteroidaceae > Prevotella. The sequence continues at coordinate 18 of JAFULM010000036.1, forward strand.
CAAATCCACCTCCGGAAGGGGAGGAAATAGACTAAGGGGGCTTGTCCACGCATACAAATAAGTCCAACTTCTATGTTTCAAGAGGTTGGACAAGATGTTTTATGGTTTAGCGGACAGTAATAAAAAAAAACTATCATTACGACAAACTGCATCTAAATATGGTTGAATCGTTGTTTTAACATCAATACCAAAATCAGGTCCTAAATTCTTCTTTGATTTACTACAGAGATTCGACAATTTATTATGAGTCAGTCCGCTCACGCCAAAATAGCTGAAACGAATTGTTGGTAACCTTTTGTCTTCTAAAATGGTATTAATGTCTTTAAGATATTGGCCGTAACCAAAATGCCCACGTTCTTCATTTGCCTGCACCCTCACAAACAAACCAAGAAGAACATTTTCATTGGCTTCATTCTCAACAAAAATACCGCCTCCCGAATAGCCCTCCACATAAAAGTTTGCAATGCCTTGTTCCATATTTAGGAGAAATTGCTGTTCTCCTATACGTTCTTCTATTCTTGTAACATTACTTGACAATACTTCTTTGTGATTATTCGCTTTTGGAAAACCCAATAAAAGCATGCTTTTGGTTTCTGCGCAATTGTTAACAATTTGTATTGTTGATAAGTTTGAATTTATAGAATCAACATCGACTTTGTTCAATACAATTATAGCAAAATCTGCATCTTTCTTTGGTGAACATGCTACAGAATCGGAGAGGTTTCTAATAGTTATAGGTTCATAGCATTGATGAGTGTATGAGTAGACCTCTACATAGATACTCTTTCAGAGAACTCCAAAAAGATCGCCATCTTCATATAGGTTATGAGCTGCTGTCAATGCATAGAGTCTTCCACCCAGGTATTCCTCGTAATACAAAACACCAGACCCTATAACATGGTCGCACATGTCTTTTAAGCGAACTATATTGCCTTTTTTATCAAATTGAAGTTCCATATATTGCAGCCTTTTATGTTCTTAACTGTAAAACCTTCTGATTATCTCAATGGAATAAACCATCCATTCTGATACTATTTATTCCAAAGAAATTTGCATATTAAGCCCTAGAGCTGTATTTATCTTTTGAATTTGCAAGTATTTTGTCACTGTATCTGAGCACGTGTTAGCGTAAAGTCCATTTCCTAATTCCTTGAATGCGTTTGCATATTTCGGATTAACCATTGTATCAATTAGAGGGGAACCGCCATTCTTTCCCATTGTAATATTGAGTGCTCGAACATTATCAACGCCTGCATACTTGATTACCTCGATTAGGGTATTCACAACTTGTTTTTCGCAAATCTCTCTACCATCATCAAACACTATGCGAATCTTTTGTCTAACGGAACGTCTTCTTTCCGATGACATATGGATGCTATCCAAAGTGGGATAAGGGTTGTTCCAGTCTATTTTCTTAAATAGTGCCTGCCAATGGAACATTTCCATATTTGGGAATAAATCGCCATAGAAATCTTCTACTGTAGCATAGGCAGACATTGGACGCGGATATTCAGAATCTAAATCTTCACGTAATAGGTCTATTAAAGTAGGATTAGCAATGCAAGTCAGAATACCGTGAGCGTCAGTAAAAGGTGTTTCATAGTCAACCTCCTCTGCTTCAGCACTATTCTCATCTTCTGGAGTCAATCCCAGTTCCTCCTCTGTTGGCTCAGGCAATTCATCACTACCATTTCCCGCGTCCTTTTCGTTTTCACTATATTCGTCTATCAGGAAGTCGATATATGCAGGCAGGGCATATGAAAATGTATTATCCACCTCGGCATCCAACTGTTTTATTTCATCCAATGAAAGGAATTCATTGACAGCATTACGATATTCCTCCAGCGTGTCACAAGCGAGAAAAATCCTTCTGTTGTTAGAAATGAGCGAAGTGCTAATAAGTTGCTTTATTGCACGCACATGCTCCTGTACCGTTGGTTGGTCGTAACCAGCAGCATTTAAGTATCTGGCAAAATCACCCAGATGTTGTGTGTTCGTTAACTCGCGATAAGCTGCATTGGCTTCACTTCTGCGTTTCGATCCCATAGCAACATATTCAGATGTATCAGGGAAAAACATTTCAATATTGGCAAGGAATAGACTGATGTATTCTTGAGGGAATAAAAGAACGGAACCATCATTCTTTAACTCACGTGTGATGAAGTCTCCCTGTTCAACCGCCTCCTTCTGCCATGAGAAACGAGAATAAAGAGAAGGACTTGACGCAGTACCAATACGTTGCTTAGCTACATGAGGATTCCATGCTGCAAATACTCGGTTGTCCGAATCATAACCAAGCAAGATAAACAAAGCCTCTGTCTCTTTTATCTGAAGCAATGTGTCAACACCAGTCAACTGGGCTCGTGAGACATCAGGGTTGCTAAAATAAGCAGATGAAAGATTCTTAATATAGATGTAATACTCTACGCCCTCGAACATTATATGACAAGGATTTTTCTGACCATCAATAAATTTGAAGGTAGCAGAGGCATTCATCTCTGATACAAATATGTTTAGCAACTCAGATGATGTAAGATTCTTACGCTGAATGGGCGTTTGCTGCTCTGGTTCCAGTATTTTATTTACTTCGTCCATATTTACTATAGTTTTATTTGAACAAACTTTTATACAATGGGCTTTCACCACGTTTGAATTCTGAATCAGGTGATTGAATATCCAGAATACCTGAAAGATTGCTGTTGAACCCAACGCCTGTAACTCCAGGGTGAACACCATCCTTGTCAACACCAGGCACATCTTTGGAATCATAGTATCGAAGCGTATCACATGCTTCAACGTAATCAAAGAAAACCTCATTGAGCCGATGCATGTCTGTACCAATGGTTTCTGCAATCACTCTCATCATGTGCATTCGTGCATCAACAGAATTAACTCTACTACAAATCTTATCGTAAAGGTCTCGGACAGACAAGCCATCCTTGCTCTGTGCCGATTCTCTGACTATTGCAGAAGCCACGACAACACGAGAATGTGCGGAAGGACACAATTGATCCAAAGAGAAGTGATGAATGCGTGTTTCGCTGCTTGTGCTCTTAACTTCCACCTTGTCGCGTCCCATTGAAAAATCATACTTAGCCGTAGGCGACTCGTGCCATGCTTTTATCATTACCTCTGGCATGTAGCTTTGTTCGATTATCAGTAGTTCTGTCCATAATCCTTGAATTTTCTTGCGTGGCGGACACGTCATAGCAGAAAAAATAGAGATTAGATTCTCAACCTCAATGGCGATTTCGCGCTTTGAAGGAATCTCTGGCATTCTGTCAAACATCATTATAACAATGTCGAAAAAGTCCTCCTGTAGTATCTGATCAACAGAACGGAGGGTTAAGATGGTGTAATGGTGCGGCGTTTTCGTATCATTGTCATCAACAAAAGTGCATGATAGATTATACTCAACGGACAGAATATCAAGTGTCGTATTTGGGATGGACGATACTGTATCGTTAGTACATACGAAGAACTTAGGGTACCCCTCCTTCGAGATTCCCAATTTGTGGTTAGTATCCATGATTGGAATAACCGCAAAGTTTTTGTCTTCTGTTGTGATTTTGGCCAGAGCTTTGAACTGCTCAAATAAAACTTTATTTTGCATAGTCATTCCTTATTTTAATCATCGTCTTCAACATCCTCGTCCTCTTGATTAGCTTGTTCTGAGAGGACATAATTTGTTGCAAATGACTCTGGGTAGCTGATTGCAAGCGAGTAAGCATCATCGGGGTAATCTACTGGCTTTACTCCATCCAACTTAATGTGGTATAGTTGAATGGTAATAGAATCAGAGCCGACAATCGCCAAATCACCAGGGTAAACGTCTGCACCACTCGTAGATCGACCAGTCGCCAGAGGAACGGTTATCCTCAAAGCATTGTAATCAAAATTACGGGAACGAAGGTTTGCGCCAATTCGCTTGTATGCCATCTGGTAGAAATAAACGAACTGTAATGGTTCATCTTCTTTATCAGCCAAATAGCGTAAGTAGCGTATCGTCGCAGCCTTTCTAGTGGCATCCTTATAATTCCCAAACTGGAAATCATCAAGGAACTCTATTGCCTCATCAACGGGCATTCGAAAGCCACGATGACAGCGGTCATCTGTATGATAATCTTCTTCGATGTTAAAGTCTTCGATATGCCTTTCAATAAACGCCTCTGCCACTCGTCTGTTTTGCTCAATACGCTCTTTGCTCTCGTATGCTTGCATTTCCTTTACGCCCTTCAATTGGCTATTGACAATACTGATTGGCAACACATTTGCGCGTGTAGCTCTCATCTTTGGAGAAAGAAGTATCTTACGCTCAGCTGCTGCAAGGTTATCGCATGTAGCAAGAACAGAACGCAATTCTTCTTCGTGGTCAATGTAAGCCTTGTAGTCGTTCATTGTCCAACTTGGCAGATAAACGCGACAAGATTCGATGTAATCACGCTTATAACCAAAGAAACGGCAACGCTGCTGGATGGTGTCCGCATTAGCTGGTCCTGTAGAGTATCGAGGCATGTAGGTTGTTGCAAGGTTCTCAACGGTGAATCCACGATTGAGCATTTCAGCACCAACTAATACATGCATGGCGTACTCATCCCATTCTATTTCTGTTTGGGCATCCTTATCGGTGTTCACAAGATAAACTTTCCAACTACACAGCACATTTTGAATCAGAGGGAGCAACTCTTCAAATTCAGGTCGTTCCTCTACGTTATAGAACTCTATTGCAGCCGGGAACAATTCGCGCAGACGTTTAATCAAACTACGTTTGTCATCGTTGCCTTCATCTTTGCGTATTGACTTACGCCATGATTTCAACTGCGCGTCAATCCACTTCTTGAACTTCGAGTTGTACTTCTTCTCTGTAGCAGGGTGAACCATCATCGAAAGATAGTTTACTCCATCTCTTCGTAGGTACTTAACCACAATTGCTACGGCAAGAATGTGCATAAGTAAAGCATCCTTCAAGGATTTTGGCATGCGGTCAAGCGGATTCTTTGTTTTATGGAAAACCTCCTCGTTTGGAATCTGCTGAATCAACCTGCCTCTATACAATTCATGGTTTGCTTCACGTCCGAAATACAATTTGCCTCCAATGTAACCTTTCCCCGGAGTCAGCAGAGTGTGACTCTTAGGAGACAGCATGTCCTTCATACTGATAAGGATGTTGGCTTGTGGAGTAGCTGTGTATTGGATGTAAGTATTACCTGGAAGCGCATTACGCATCTTGATAATAGAATCATAGGTCGCTGACTTTTCTTCTTCCTCATCCTCTGCCTTCTTACTATTTTTACGGCCATAGCTATTGAGAGAAGCCTGATCTGCCTCATCGTCAATGATAAGAACAGTTTCATCCTCCATGGCTTCAATAAAGTCGTTTGACTTGAAGATGGAAGTCAAAGCGTCAATGTGCTTATGATGTTTGAGGATAGGTATGAGCAGAATGGTGTTGTCCATGTAGAGGTTGCCCACAATCTGGTCAAGGTCATCAATCTTTGGGTCTTTGTGTATCTTGAAGACTTCACGATTGTTGACTCCACTCTCCTTTATCAAGTCCTTCTTCAATCGTTTTGATGTCTGATCTAGAAGGTTTGTCTTAGAGCCTGCCAGATAAACAACCACTCGATAGTGATTGTCGAGAGCAAGTGCCGTAAGGCCTGTAAACGACATGGTCTTACCACTCTGCACATAACCGACAACAAGATGCGTTGTTTCTGGATTATGCACAGCATTATGAGGATTGCAATGCGCAAGAATGTGAGCAGTTTCTTCGCGTAAAGTTGCTGCTCCAACTGGTGTAATACCTTTCTTCTTGTATGAGCCATCAGGTTTAGGACCTATCATCTGCGAAAATACAAATGAGTTGAAATGCGCACCCAGTTCCACCTCGTTTAAGACAGAACTGTTTGTTGCGTCAACCGCATTCGCACCTGTTGGCGTGTCGTTTATAATAATATGCTGCATACTTTATACTTTGGTCTTTTTGATGTAAGCGTTGAATGAGTCGAAGAGTTCAGCCGTTGAGTCATTACCTTCTTCCTTAGCCATGAACTTTGCAAGAGCCATGGTTTTGAGGATGGCAACAATGGCTTTCTCTGAGTTCTGGAAATGCTGGAAGAAAACATGGTTCATGTTTATTTTGCAAGTAACCACATTTTCGTCCTGCTGCATGGTATCAAGCCATACAAGTTCACTTCCCTTATCAACCATCTCAACACGTAGTTTGTAATCCTTCCCATTGATGTTGTAAGTATCATCAAAGTGTCCCATTACAAGTGGTGTGTCCTCTACGGTTTCACTCACGATTGATGGTTGAGGAGTTGTGCCGGTGGTGTAGGTTGTCGTGGTGGTTGTAGTTACTGGCTGTGGCTTTGTAACCACTTCAACCTTCTCGTTCTTTTTCTTGTCGTTGTTGTGCGACTTTACCAGTTTGTTTACTTTCTTCTGGCGTTCGTCAAGACGATAATCTTCTGCCTGATTGTAAAGGTCAAACTCCTTGGTGTGTATTTCACCACGAAGCATCTCCATCAGAGCTTTAAGATTCTCTTTGTCCTGAAGATCATTCTTATTGAAGGATACTGCAAAGCCCTCCAACTCCAACTCTCCGAAGATACGCTTGTAACGGAATGTACCAGTAGAACCCGAAAGGCTCTTTGGAAAGTATCGTCCATCAGTTTCTGCGCCATAGACAACACGTCCACGACGCAACAGGACGAAACCGTTCTTCGTACTATTGATGTCCTTCAGGATTCCAATGAAACCCGTAGCTCGGTATTTGCCAAACTTGAAATCAATATCCTTGCGCCAATAGATTGCAGGACCATTTGGGTTCTTTACCGATGGTGCTGTGAGTATTTCAGACTCTTCAAATGCCAATTTTATGCCATCAACATAGATGTCGGCCTCATTCATACGCAAAGATTTGCGATAAATACTGCTTAGTTCTGTTCTTATCTTATCCAAAGCCTTCTTGGTCGGTGCCTTAGGCGTTGGCGAAGTTATCCGAATAGAGGTGTAATGTTCTGCAGTCTCAGCTTCCTCTTCTTTGACTACAAGTTTGGTGAGACTGTCGGCTAGCACCTTATTAAGGTCGAATGTGATTGAACGGGAAACCACTTCACCTAGTGCAGAAGTTTTCAGACTCCATTCGTTGCCAAGCCAAAGCGCAGCAGTCTTCAAGCCCATACCAAACTCATTCAATCCCTCATTGTTTTCTGGGGTATTGGCAAGTTTGAATGCTTTGGTGTAGTTTGAAGCATCAATTCCGCCTGCATTATCTGTGATTATGATTGCCGTTGCCTGATTGGTGTTTCCATCCCACTCAAAGTCAATATCAATTCGAAGCCGATACTCTGAATCAACCGCAAGAAGTTTCTCCTTCTTATCACGTGACGACTGTAGGGCATTATCCACAAACTCAGCCAGCACATGTGAAGGTGTGTTGGGCAGATCGGGAATGCGTCCGTACATGTTTGCACCGATTGTTATGTCAACGGATGAAATGTTTTGATTTGTCATAAACTCAGAAGGTTTTTTGCAATATGTTTAACTATAGTTACATTCACTGCATTACCAAGAGCTGCATATGAACGAGCTACCGACAATCGGAATCTCTCATCACCAAACTTGAGTTTCATCATTCCCTGCAATTTGGCTGCCTCTTTTCTGGTCATATATCGTCCTTTAGAGGGCTCTCCTGGTTTATAAGAACCTTTGGGTAAATCTATCCATAGAAAAATCGGAATTTGCGTGCCAACCAGATTCAATGCGGGAGAGAAAGTTGGTAATTTAACTCGTATACCAGATGCACGGAACTGTATAATTTTGTCCTCCAATATGGGTTTTGCATCATCACCACAATTCCATTCTAATTTAAGATGGCTGTTCTCTAAATGCTGAATCTTAGATATCCAAGGATCGAGCCATTCTTTGTTTTTTTTGTAGAATTCTCGATTCTGTTCTATGTATCTAATTTTCCAGTCTGGAAAAAACTCAGCCTTATCTGTTTGTGAATAGATTGGAAGACACCCTAAACACTGGGCCTTACCAACACCATCTATGGGCCTGCCTAAATGACCATGCTTCCCTTTCAATTCTTTTAAAGATTGAAACGCAGGTGCCTTCTTTTTAAATTCGTAGTCAGCGCCAAACTCCATCGCCCATATTGGGAAACGAGGAATCTTCTGACCATGAGCTATGGTTAAATCTATAAATTCCTGCCATAGTGCCAGTTGTTGACGTGTATCAGCTTTGAGTTTAATAAAATCAGAATCGTCTTCGTCAATAATCTGCTTTATATTGCTAGGCCATGACTTTGGTGGAATAGGGAACCTGAAATTTTTCAGATTTCCCATTTCCCTATTTTCACATACTATGTATATACGTCGGCGGTGTTGTGGTATTCCCCATTGATGAGGTGATAATATCGCAGGTTCAGCCACTTCATAGTTCAATTCTTTGTCAAGCATCCTATGGATGGTTTGCCATGTACTCCCCCCATCATGTCCTTTCAAGTTAGAAACATTTTCAAGAAAAACGTATCGCGGGCGATGATGTTCTATTATTTTGCAGATATATGTAAACAAATTACCTCTGTTTTTCTCATCGTTAAATCCTTGTCGCTTACCAGCCTGACTGAATGGTTGACAAGGAAAACCAGCACAAAGTATATCGTGGGCAGGAATGTCTTCTGGTCTAATGCTCGTTATATTTCCCTCTATCCTAGTACCAGGGAAATTAATAGCGTATAGTTTTCTTAAATCTTCACGTAATTCTGACGCAAATACGCATTCATGCCCTAATTCACTAAGAGCGAAATGGAAGCCTCCTAAGCCGGCAAATAAATCTATGAACTTTAATGGCATATTATTTCTTATTAATCAATTCTTCAATCGTTGTTAAATATGGTGCATAACGCTGTTTGAGCCTAATAGTATCTTTGTTGATTCCTACAGACTTCAGTTTGTATTTTGACGAAACATCAAAGCCAACACCGATGTATGTATCTCCTGATGGCTGGAATCCTAAGCGTATTATATAATCCTTTCCAAAATATTTAGGCTCAGAATCTGTCAGTTCGTACAACTGCATCCGTCCATTAGAATGAAGCAGAAGCAATCTAGGGAGGGGTTGCAAATCCTCAACACTCATTGAACCTTTACGTCCATCAGCTCTGACGTAATAGAAGCCTTGGTGGGTGATGATTTTCCAATGGGGATAGCCCTTGTAGAAGCCTACCAGTACACGGTCTTCTGGCTTGATGTCACCACGCTGCTGTTTGCGTTCAGAGGTAACTTTCTCGATAGCCTCTTTGATAGAAGTTGCCAGAATCTCTGCCATCCTTACAGGCACAGCATTGCCTATCATCTTATAGGCATCAATGATGTTGGGACAATCTATCTCAAAACTATCAGGGAAGGTTTGTATTCTGGCACATTCGCGCACAGTCAAACGCCTGTATTCACGATACCGTCCCTTGATAAACGACCAATCCTCATGAGCATTATAAATCATGCTTGGCGAGGATGGATGCAGGGGTATGTTGTAACCTGTAGCATGGATAGTGAATGATGGCTTATCCCAACTGCGGCGGCGATTTCCGCGATAATAATGTGGCCCAAACTTGCCGTTGTAATAGATGTTGCAATCAGTCATCACCTCGACCTCTTCACATGGAATGGGTGTTGCCGTAATGTCGCCTATGGCATCCTTTAGCGTCAATGGCTTATTAGTTGAAGGCAGAGGGAAATGGTAGTCAATTCCCAAGTCGTGACGGAAACCAATTAGGAACACACGTTCACGATTCTGGGGAACCTCATAGTCAACGGCATCGAGCAAACGATATTTCACATCATAACCAATCTCGTCCAGTTGAGCAAGGAAGGTTTCAAAGACATCCTTGAACTTTTCATCGAGCAATCCCTTGACATTCTCAATTACAAAGAACTTGGGCATCTTTGCCCTAATCATGCCGATGTAGGTGAGAAACAACTGGCCTCGCTTATCATCAAGTCCCTGTTGCTTACCTGCTACGCTCCAAGACTGACAAGGAGGACCACCAATGAAACCGTCACAATCTGGCACATCTTTGGGGTCAACACTAATTATATCTTCTTTGCAGAGAATCGTATTAGGATGATTCTTTTCATAGGTCGCATGAACGCCTGGTTCGAACTCATTAGCCCAAACCACACGGAATCCAGCCTTTTCAAAACCAAGGTCAAGACCTCCGCAACCAGCAAAGAATGATATCACGTTCATTACAATTATTCTTTCTTCTTATTCTTGTTTACTTCTCACCCTCAGTTCGATATATAGCTACACAATCTCAATAACGTAATTGTAAGGGATAATAACCTCCCATTTGCCAGAACGAGGGGAACCTGTTCGAGAGATATAGCCTTTCTGTTTCATTTTAGCAATTTCTCTCTCCAACGTGCGTTTCTTTACCGCCATCTTTACCGCCATTAGGTCGATAGAAATTGAAGCATCAACCCCAATCAAATCTATTATACTTTTCTGAATATCAGTCATTTCTATTAGCGCCACATCACCGCCAACTTTACCGCCAGTTTTACCGCCATCCTCTTTGGTATAACTCTGTGAGACTCTCACATCAACCTTGAATGCCGTGATAAGATTGACGTTGAACTCTGCGGGTTGGTTGCCATTTTCCTTCAGGTCAGTCTGGACTTGGCCTACACCTCGATTGAACATATTGACATAGCCCAGCGTCTTCATGGCACTGGCTACAAGTGGATTGCGATAGTCGTTCACACTTGGGAAATTCTCAGGACGGGCATTTCCATACAAGCCACCAGCATTCAGAATCTCCAGATGGCTGGCAAACTCATAGAAGCGAAGTGGGGTATTACTCTGCATATCGCGGTGCATACAGGCGTTGAGAAGAAGTTCTCGGATAGCCTGATAGGGTAGTTGCTGACCATTTCCTCGCGTAGAATAGAAACGAAAACGGGTTTCTTCTTGATGACAGACAACTCCAAAAGTGATTCCAGACGTGGTAGCAGTTCACAATAATTGCCTTCCAATTGCATTTCGTTCTCCACCTCACTGGTCACGTCTTCGCCCTTGAAACGAACATACTGCACATAAAGACCTGGCATAAAACGGCGTGGCTTGTAGCCAAATAGAACGACTGCTGCGTATGTGGGGCATTGATGTTCCGTGTCATACATACCCACAGCGGCCATCTGTTCCTCGATGGGACGAGTATCAGATTCTACTAACTCATTACCTAATAGCGGTATCAGATACTTTGTGCGCAGCAAGTCCGTATTGATATCATTCAGTTTGGCAGCCAAACAAGGCATGGTATCGAAGGTGGCCATGAATGACATCCTTCGTTCTGCAAGGATGCGCTCTTCTGCCTCCGTAGCTATGTCGCGACGAGGACCAATACGAATAAAGGTGCGTCCACGATAGCGCACAGGCGGCAGGTCAGACGGACTAACCTCAGCCACCAGCAAATCACCCTCGGGGAACTGGAAACGGTCAACGCTCATAACAGGTATAGGCAGGATGTTTCCGTTGCTGCGTATGGCTGCAATCTTCTTCAGTAAGTCATCAGTTACCTTCAGACCCGACAACTCTCCGTTGTCGTAAGCACCCAATATCAGGTAGCCATTCTTTCGTGAATTTGGCAGATCGTTGGCAAAGGCACATATAGCCTCCTGGAACTTATCCATGTCACCTGTTGACGTAGTTCGCTCCACACGATAGGTTTCCGTGCTATGCAGTAGTTCTTGTATCTCGTCTTTTGTTATCATTTGGCTTATTTCTCTTGATTGAATTCTTCTTGTCTCACCAACTCCTGCACAGGTACTTCAAGTGCATTTGCTATTGTAATGAGGGCTTCAAGGCTGGGTTGGGTGGTATTGGTGACCCATTTGGACACTGTAGCAGGATCCTTGCCGAGTTTGTCGGACAGCCACTTATTGTTCAGGTCACGTTCAGCGAGAACGACTCTTATACGATTTAACTTTGCCATGATAGATTTCTGTTGTTTGACGGCAAAGTTACAAAAATTAATCGAAACAAATGCTAATATGCTCAAAAAAACTACACAAATAAGCCAAAATTTGATTAAAAGACCAATCTTTTGATGAATACATAACAATAATCACGCTTATTATTATATATAATGTGTATCTGAAGTATCATTTGAAATAAACGACTTCCTTTTGATGTTCTTAGTAACAATCCCCATTCATGATGGAAGCAATGAAAGTTCGGAAACGGGTTCGGGAACATCCATTCTATAGGGAACAAGCGAAAAAAAGTATTTTACGATTTAAGTGCTTTTTTTGTGAGAAAACTACAAAAATCACACTTAAAAATGGGTTGGATATCGATTTGGGAATTATTCTCTTTGTTTATCTAAGGGACGTAATGTAGAATGATCTGGATAAAAAGTGTCCAGATTGACAGAAATATAATGTTGTTTGATTACGGCTCATGACTTATAATTTCCAATGACGGCAGATTTGGGTAATGAAAGGTATACACCGTCACCCTTTTTATACGTTCTTCTGCAAGTCATCCGCAATTCACGGATATTTAGTAAGACGTGTGTCACTTTTTCTATAGTACACATCAAATTGTCCATGGACGATTAAAAGTATCTGATTAGGATGGTTCTATTACGGATAGAATAACACAAAACCATTATAACCATTGAAAAAATACTCATACCTTAACTCAATAGAACTCTCATTAACAGGGGCGAGAAACTTTCCATAACCAGTATTCTCACGTCTAACATAAGATTCCACAAACGGATATTTTACACTCTCTAAATTCTCTCCAAACTCGATGCTTCCGATATCAGACAAAAATGATTGAGAATGAAATAAATCTCTAAGAGTTGCCTTGGTAGGCGTAGGATCTTTCATCACAAGTAACGCACATCGTACTGGCGAAAACTCAACAAGTCTACGAAGAGTTGCATGAATTGAAGCACCAAAGAATGGAGAAACCTTTATTGCTGTCTGTATTGTCAACGGTTCATCTTTTACCATCTCAGCAAACTTATCTCCTTGGAACATTGTTTCAGAGGCAAAATAACTTGCCTCTGCCTCAAACTGCTCCTTTGTCTTTGGGCTTAGCGTAAAATCATCGTCTGCATGCATGGAGGCTATCGCCACCTGCCATGGAAGATTATGTCCAACCTCATGTAATAGTGTAAACCTCTGTCTTTCTAAATTACACGACCTATCTAAATATATTATTCTAGCCTCTCGAACAAGAAGCCCTCGCAGTTGACCAAGCAGTTTTTTAAGAATAGAGGAATCTCTATTTATATATATAGGTGTAACTATAGATAAATCCTGTGGCGATACCTTTAGGTTTATAAAAGCAGCTAATTTATCTGCGGGAGTTGGGAATGTATCAATACAACGACTTGACACAAGTAAATCATGTGACCACTTCTTGATGTCTTGTTTTGTTGATTCTTCTAAAACGATAGCCATTATTTATCCCGTTGCCTTATAAAGTTGAGATAGTTTAAGAGTTCTTTTTCTTCTTCATCAGTCAATGCTGTACCAGCAGAAGCTGCTACAGACTGAAGAATCTTGTGTTTAGGGGTGCTTTGCTCTTTCTTTTCGATAACACCACCAGCAGAAAGCAAAGTTTCCAACTCAACATCATATGTCTGAGAAAGTTTGTAGAGAGTATTTGCTGACGGATGAGCAATTTTGTCATTCTCTAACTGGCTCAGATACGCGTTTGAAATTCCTGTTTTTTCTTCAACAGCTCTTAACGTCAGTTTATTTAGCTCACGATATTGCTTTAATAGTTTGCCTAATGTTTCCATAAAAGGGAGTATATAACTAAATGACGGTGCAAATTTAGCAAGAAAATCTAAATTAAACAAGAAAAATTTGATATTTTAAGAATTCCCATTAAATTTTCTTAGATTTGCTTGGTATATTTAGATTTTTATTGTACCTTTGCAGCGGAATTAGGAGGATTTTGTCCGACTTAACAATATTTTTAAATTATATTATTATGATAGTTAATAATTCAAAGTCCTTCGCTGAACAAGAAGGCAATCAGGGTAACGTAGGAGAACACAAGCCCAATGAAAACAAAAAGTCCTACAAGTTTAAAATCAATGGTGGAAAGCCCTACAATTGGCCTACACCTATTATTAATGAGGCCGACATAAGGAGGATTGGACAAGTTCCAGAAAATGAAGATATATATCTGGATTTGCCTGGCAACTGGAGAGAGGCTCTTATTAATAGAGGTGAAGACGTTGACCTGTCTTCTCCTGGTATGGATAAGTTCATTACTCGCAAGAAAGGTCATGAACACGAATGCACTATCTATGTGAACTCAGTGGCTTTCAAATATGACCAGCCTACTATCTCATACGAGAAAGTTGCTGCTCTCGCATATGGTAAGGACTACGATCCAAATCGTGTGTATTCAATGGCATATAGTAAAGGACCATCTGAGAATGAAGAAGGATTAATGTCTAAAGGAAAAGTTGTTTATGTCACAAATGGAATGGAATTCGATGTTGCCATCTCTCATCAGTCTTAATGAGGATTTGCAGAAAATCCTGGATGAGGGAATTAGCTTTGACGTACGCAGCGGCAATTTTGTTGCCGACTGCGTACCTTACCTTACTGAATCGAAAGAGATAAAGGCAGGAATACTTGTCTTTCCCATGAATATGGAGAATCAGAAGATTCTTAAGCCGAATGACCACACCGCATACTTCATCGGCGGTAAGCCATGTGAAATGGATGGTACTCCAATAAAAGGACTGGGTATATTGGAGATGCGACATCCTTTGTTTGATACCATTGTCAGTAATTATCGCTTTTCATGTTATCCAGATAAAGGCATGTACCCGACCTATTATGACAAGGTGATCAATTATTGGAGAGTAATAACTGCACCCGCAGTAAACACTGATCCTTTAGCATGTCAGGCACTCAAAAAAAATAAATTGATTAAACCTGCAGATAGCAAACTTGTTTATTGGGACATCAATTCGTCTCGCGCACATATTGCTGGATTAACAGACATGTTCAAAGGTATGAAGGTCGCCATTATCGGTTTGGGAGGTACGGGGTCATATATCCTTGACTTTATTGCCAAGTTGCCACTTGAAGAGATTCACCTTTTTGACTCTGACATTTTCAAGCAACACAATGCTTTTAGGGCGCCTGGTGCTGCTCCATCACAAATACTGGAGAAAAACATTTCAAAAGTTCAGTACCTAACTGAAGTGTATAGGAACATGAATGAAGCTATAGTTCCGCACCCGGAAAACATCAATCCAAATAACAAGGATTTCTTGTTAGGAATGGACTTCATCTTCTTGTGCATCGACAAGGCTACCGTGAGAAATGAAATAGCACATTTCCTGATTCAGAACAATAAAAAGTTTGTGAATTCTGGAATAGGAGTTTCTCTTAGAGAAGGTGGTCTTGCAGGTATTATCCGTGTCTCATATGGTGAGCCGGACAATTACCAATACCTTAACGATGCTTTTGATGCAACAAATGAAGTCGGGGAAAATGATCTCTATCGGGATAATATTCAGATAGCAGAGCTGAATGCGTTCGCTGCTATGGAATCGGTATTCAGATGGAAACAATCTTTGGGGTTCTATCAGAATTCAGCAATTACTTATGATTTAGAGTTTGTATTGAATAAGAACAAAATTATTTATGATGACCCGAAAATTTAAGTTGGAATTCGTTGACCATATACCGGCACATCTAAAAGAGGACATATTATATGTGTCTATGAAATATCATACAACTGCTCATTTATGTGCCTGCGGATGTGGAGAGAAGGTTGTAAACCCACTTAATCGAAAGTATGGTTGGATACTTACATTCGATGGACAAAGATTAAGCCTGTCTCCATCAATCGGGAATTACCAATTCCCTTGCTGTTCGCACTATTATATTAAGGAGAATGAGGTCATATTTATAGAATCGGATGATGAGAAAACGCTCAACAATAGTTGGTTCTGCTGTGTAAAAGAATGGATTAAGAATCTATTTTCATATGTATATAACGGCTGCCTGAAACATGCAGCCAACTTAATCCCCGAAAAGGACGGGTAAAGATTGGATATGGCAACAAATCCCCCAAGTGGCGATGGACACAGAAATGGAATGGTGCGCCAAAGGAGTCAAGTCTTTAATCCAAAAACAGGTATTTGGACTAAACGTGGTCCCAATGGACAGTTTATGGATGGCAAACAGGACGGAACTCCATTCAAAGGCGTGAGAAAAGAAAAATGATTTTAGGATGTGCCTCGCAGATGTTAATCAACGAGGCATTTTATTTTAAACATATCGAATTATGTGAACGGCGGAATTACATTGTGCCGTTTAGAATCATCATGAGACCAAGACATTATAGTTCCATAATATCCTCCATGAAATAGTCGAGATTATGCCGTCTAACATCATATGCATAGTCAATCCAAATTTAAAAATTTAAAAATTACAAGTTTATGGTTTTTTCTGTGTTTTCTTTTGGTTGTTTGGGGAGAAATTTATACCTTTGCATTGATTTTGTAACATGTTGATTATCAATGCTTATTTTTGATTTTGCGACATGTGTGCAACATCTGGTGCTAACGCATTGATAGTCAGTTAGAGTCGTTTTTGAGGAGGTCAAATGATTCCGATAAGGATACAGATAATAAACAATAAGCAAAAGCGTGCAGCTCTGGTGAGTTGCACGCTTTTTGCATTTATGGGTGGGGCATGATTGCTATGGTGGCTTCTTTTCACACCACCCTATTACACAGCATTGACAGAAAATAAGTCTGCGCCTTAAATCAGACACAGACTCACCGCATTACGCCCATTCGGGCTATCATTATTCTCAATAGCATCTAAAGCCAGACACGATCACTCCCCATCATCATCCCAAGACATTGAGCTCCCATGTGATTTTGACAAAGACTCTGTATCTTCCGTAAAACATCCATGAAGGTCTTTTCCGGTCCTCATGGCAGGTTCTGTGGCAGCCAACAGGTGTTCGGGTTCCAACGGCGTAATGATTATTTCGGGTTTGACGTAATTTCGTTCCATTTTCTTGATATTATTAAATATGTGCAAAGATAAATATTTTTGTCATGCCAACGATACTTTTATGTCACTTTCTTTCTAAAACGTGAAGATTACGCTAATATTAACAAATACTGCTGTCCGATAAACATTTTTCATGGGTTCAAAAATGTTTACCGGACAGCAGTAAAAAAACTATTCTATTGCTTTAGTGCGCGACGAGTCTTCAGGATTTAATTCATGCTCATCCTGTAAAAATAATTCCGAATTTAAGGTCGTTTTTTCGGGGCACTTTTGAAAAAATTTCCGCCGTGCACCCAAATTTTCAAATCTCGCGAAGGCAAAAATCGCGGGATTTTTTTGTGACAAATCTTACCGTTTTTATAACACACTGCTGCACAACCATTTACAATCACACCCGTCTCCATCACCTTGGGGAGGGCGGGGTGGAGCCTTCCCGTAAGGGCCTTACGGCGCTACAACGGGGCCCCCGCGGCATTGCAACGAGCGCCCCGTTGCAACATGACGGCGTGCCCGTTGCAGAGCCGGGAGGGCCCCGTTGGTCGGAGAAAGCCGTCTTTTTGCCCGAAAACGGACATCAAAAAGTCGCCGAGTTTTGCAAAAAAACGAGAGCTGCGGGGCCCTTACGGGGTCGGAGTGAGCGTGTTTCAGTCGCCAAAAGACATGCTAAATGGGGCGGAACAGTGCCCGAGAGGCCCGAAAACAGGCATAAACGGAGGAAAAACCGTGCGGAATTTTGTAAATTATTTTAGTTCGTCTGACATTTGGAGTATTTCAATCAATATCAGCGTGACAACCCCATCGGGAAGTCTTTATGTGGGGTAATCTTAGTTCCCTCCTTCAAAAGCTACTCTCTGCACACATCTTTTGTCTTATTGGAAACAACGTGACAAGCTCATTTGGACGTCTTTAAGTGGGGTAATCTCACTTAAAGACTTCCAAATGAGCAAGCTTTGTAGTATAAACCCGGGATAAAGATGTGTGCAGAGAGTAGCTTTCGAAGGAAGGGTTAGGGGTGGTTAGACAATAACTCATTAATAATCATTGTTTTAGATAACAACAAATGACTAACCACCCCTACCCCTCCTTCGAAAGGAGGGGACTACAGTTACCCCACTTAAAGACTCACAGATGAGGTTGTTGCGTTGATATCAATTGATTGAAATATGCCAGACAGGCCACTATCTCTGCCTGCCGCTGCTCACAGCGAACTGAGTATGATGTGGTTGGCACGGTCGACCACCGACGTGTCGAGTGAGGCGAGATATATGCGCGTGGTGGTCTCCGAGTCGTGGCCCATCGCCTCGCTGATGGTGGCCAGGGGGATGTTTTTGCTCCGTGCGATGCTGGCCCATCCGTGACGCGCGACGTATGTGGTGAGCGGGATGTCGAGATTGATGCGTCGGCCGATGCTCTTCAGTTTGATGTTGACAAAGTGTGCCACGTTCTTATACTGTCGCCGGCCGTCCCGTCCGATGTCCCTGATGATGGGCAGGATGTAGGGCGAGGCCGTCGTGTCATATTTGTCCACGATGTCCTGCATCGGTTTTTCCCACTTGATTGTCAGCAGCTGGTTGGTCTTTCGCCGCCGGTAGGAGAGGATGCCGTTGTGGAGGTCTTTCTTCTGGAGGAAAGCCATGTCGACGAAGGACATGCCACGGGTGTAGAATGAGAACATGAACATGTCGCGGGCGTAGTCCAGTGCGGGGCTATCCGTGAGATCCATGTCGCGTATGCGGCGTATCACGCGCAGTGGGACGGCTCGCTTGACGGTCTTGTCGACGCCGGTGTAGACGTGGCGGAAGGGGTGGTTCTGGACGGTCAGTTCACGTTCGACGGCACGGTTGTAGATGGCTCTGAGGTTGCGCATATAGTAGGATGACGAGTTCGGACACAGTCCGCCGGCCCTCAGCCACACTTCATACGCCTGCATCAGGTCGGAGTCGAAGTCGGCCAAGGCGACGTCCCGACGGTCGTCGAGAAAACGGAGGAAACTGCTTATTGTCGTCGCGTAGGCAGTGCTTATGCTGGTCCGTCCTATCCCCGACAGATGGGCGATGAGGGTGCGGGCGAAAGCGACAAAACCGACGTCGTTCCGTGCCGTCCCGAAGAGGGCGACAATGCCGTCGGCGTCGTAGTTGCGCCCGCTGCCCTCGATTCTGGTGACGATGGCCTGCAGCCGTGACAGGTCGTTTCGCAGATCGGTCTCCAGCGCCTCGAGATAGCGGTGACGGACGTTGTCGGTGGCGGATGTGACGTCAACTCTGCCCTGCGCGCAGTCCCATTCGTGAGTGAAGAGGCGGTAGCCGGTGTTGATCTGCCGTGCGATTCGTCTGTGGATGATTTGAAAAAACAGTGTCCCCTCCCGTCCCTTGACGGTGGACGGACGATACTTAACTTTGATTGTAGCCATATAAATACTAAATAAATGATTGTGTTAAGGGCCGCAATTTAGTTTATATGCAAATTCTAAAAGAGAAATTGACTGACAAAATCGTCGGACAAGAACAAATATTTTTCTCCGGACGGGGGAGAAATGCATCCGGTAAGACGAATTTTAAAACGCAAAGACGGATTTAAAACAAAAAGACAATTCGGAATTTAAAACGCAAAGACCGCAAAGACGCAAAGGTTTTACCGCAGTACTATGATATCATCTTTGCGTCTTTGCGGTCTTTGCGTTTATATATAACATCCGAAAGTAGGGTCGCGACCCGTCGCGACCGCCTCCATGCCACATAAGCAACCGTCTAACCGACCATATATATGTCAACCAAACAAATCAAATCAAGAGGCTCGGAGGCGGTTGCGACGAGTCGCGACCCTACTTTCGGATGTTATAGACCGGAGGCTTCGTCGGCTATCCATCCGTAGAGGACGTCCATGCGCGGGTCTTTCAGGACGACGGTGTTGTCGCTGTCGAGCACATATATCGTCGGCATGGCGGGCAGAGCGTAGAGTTCCTTCTGCAATATGCCGCTCACGTCGTAGGCCACCGTCCAGTCCGCGGGCAGGTCGGATTTGGTCCGCTCCCACAATGCGCGGTCCTCCTCCGCGCAGACAGCCAGCACGCGAAGCGCACCTCCGGAGACGAGCATGCCAAGCATGTCATTGTCGCGGAGAGCCGTGATCTCCTCTTCGCAGTGTTCGCACGACGGGTCGTAGAAGAGCAGGAGTGTTCGGCGGGCGGCGGGCGCGCCGTGGAGCGTCTGCCGGCGGCCGTCGCGTGTGACATAAGAGAAGTCGGCCGCCACGGTGCCGGGGCTGTTTTTCCGGGCCGTAGCCAGTTGGGCGGCGGGTCTGAGACGGTCGTCTTCCGACAGTTCGTCTGTGGCGAGAAGTTCCTCAAGAAAGACAGTCCATGTGCGTTCGTCGCGCATCGGCGACTCCGGGTCGTTCAGATAGCGTTCGGCCACATAGCGGATCATCGCTAACGCGCTTTCGCTCGTCACGGCGGCGTCAAGCAGCCGGCGCATGGCCGCGTGTGAGCCATCTGTCGTTCCGTAGTGATGGAGCTGGATGAAGTTGACGAAGTTTTGCTCCATGAACGCCGTGTCGCGGCAAAGACGTCCGTCAGCGAAGTCCATAGCATCCCAAAAGTGGGCCATGAGATAGTCGGCGCGCTCGGTCGGGTCGGTAATGCCGGAGGGCATGACCGGTAAAGGCAGTTCCCCACCCTCGCCTGTCACAACCCCGATTGTGTCGGTCGCTTTAGCAGACCACCCTCCGGCCGAGCCGTTGCAGGCCGTAATCACTACGGCCGCCACGGTCATCATGAAGCACATGAGTTTCATCTCGTTCAGCTTTTTATGTTGTTTCTTCTGCATAGATCATATGTTTCTGATACACGGGCCTCATCGTCTGGCGTTGCTCTTGCGACGTACGGGCTGGCGCCGCGGTTTGGCCGCAGTCTTTTGTGAGACAATCGCCGAGTAGGACTTGTTGGCTTCCCCTTCGGTCAGGTCGCGCACGCACCGCAGACCGTTCAGCGTTTTGGCAGGGGCTGTAGCAATCTTATCGGACGCGTTGACCGTGACCATCCGGTAGTTCCAGCTCAGAGGAAGCGACGAGCTGCCCGGTGTGCCAAAGTTGGCCCAATGTTCCTGAGTGCATGTCGCATAAAGCGAACCGGAGAGCAAGCCCATTCGCATGATGATGATGATCTCCTTCTGGTTGGGCACACGCCATCCGGTCCTGCCGGTCTCGGTCACCAGCTTCTGGCAGAACGTGTTGTTGATGATTGCGTTCGAATAGCTTGCATATGAAGTACCGCTGTTTGACGGTGTCACCGTATTCTGATTCAATTTCGGCACCTCTTCCGCACTGTTGTCGGAGAAGTTGTTTCCTCTGGGCGCGATTTCAAAACCGTAACGCGCCATACGGTTGTACGCATCGCTGGACTTGTGCATTGGCAGCGGGGCTGTCTGCGGTTCACGCAGCGAGGCACCGTAATAGCGATGCACCTTCACGACGCCGCCATACGTCGTTGGATCGTGCTCTGTGAGATAGGCGGGGGTGACTTTCTCTCCTTTTGTAACGGTCGTGAGGTTTGTGCCGAGATTTCTTATGCAGCGCACCTGCCAGGGCGCGTGTGACCAGTCTTTTCCTTCATAAAACATGCTGCTGGACGCGCCCTCGTCAACCCAGATAATCTTGTTGTCACTTGAGGCAAAGTGATACAGCGTGTTGGCATCGCCGCTACATCCGGCCGGAAGGGTCAGCTGGTCGTAATTCATGAGCGGTGTCCTAAGACTGTTGCGTCCGATGATGACACGCAGATATTTTCCTGCGGCCGGGACGTACCATTTCAGCTCCTCATTGTCGATTATGCCGTTCCCGTTTTCGTCCTTGTTGCGGTTCATACATGCGCTAAGTGCATGTATATACTGCGCATTGGAACCGTTCTGGGGATCAAAATCCTTGTCGCCCGGACCATTATACTTTCCGGAAATACCCGTCAGTGAACCTGAGGCTATCTGGACGGTCTTTGGCACGGAAGTGGTGCGCGCGGCAGTTGGAATGTGATAGGCGAGGGCGGTCTGCTTCGTATTGTTGATTGCGTTGATGTTCTGAAGGCTTGTCAAATCGACAACAGTTTTCCATTCGACTTTGCTTTTTCCTCCACCATAGCCGAGATAGACATTGTAGCGTCCGTTGTCGGAATCCAAGCCCGTCACTTCAGAGGGCCATCTCAGATTCATTCCGAACACCTCGTTGTCGTGCTCAATCCCGAGGGCGGTGACCTTCTCGTCGCTGCCGATGCCGGACAGATTGTAGTATGTCTGTATGGATTCCTGCGACAGGGCGTATTTTGACTTATAGTATATGCAGCCTTTGTCGGATGACTCCTGCAGGTCGACATTGAACTGGGCGATGCGGTTGGGCTGGTTGACATAGCCTATCCACCTGTTGCCCTCCTCATTTCCGTAGCCGGTCTCTCCATATTCGGCCTCGTAGGTGTATTCTTTCACATAGACTGTAAAGCCCTGACCGCTCTTGCCGTTTGTCAGAGTGCTCTTCTGGTCGGCAAGGTCTTTCAGATAATAGAGTCTGCCATTATAGTCTGCCGGCTTCGGAAACGCGGCCAAAGCGGCTGTGCTGAGGTCGGAGGTCGCCGTGATGTTGTCGTTGCGCACAAACTGTACCCAGCCGTAATACTTCCAGTTCGGGTCTGTGTGTCTGTCGTCCGTATCGTGCGGCTCATTGATATTGTTAGGGTTGCCCTTTCCGAAATACTTGATTTCGTAGGGAACATTGTTCTCGTATGTGCGAATGAGGAAATTGAACTTGTCCAATTGTTCTTTTGTGAAATAGATGTTGAACACATTGAAGTGGCAGTCAAGATTGAAGAACGTTTCCGTAACGTCGTTGACTTCACCCTCCGCCCCGGGCTGGTTCTCGCCATTTCTGAAGGCCTCCACAATGACATTGTTCACACTCTTCACCTTTATATTATAAGTATATCGGGCATTGCGGTAGCAGTTGAAGTCATTGGCATCTTTACCGATATAGCCGAGATGTACGACGTATGTGACCAAAGCCGTACGGTTCGTCACGTCCGAGAAGTCACCGTCGACGCCGTCAATATTGTCGCCCGGCTTGTTCCTGTAAGTAATGTTGGCCCTGAAGCGGAGATATGTGGCATAGTTGTTCAACGTCAGTCTGCCGTCGGGACACAAGGCCGTATATATGCCTGTATCAAGATTGGAGTCATCTTTCTTCTCCAACTCGCGCTTTGCGTATGCTTTATCCCCCGTGGCGTCGGCTATATGCCCCGTGCGCTTGTTCTCATACTGCCAGAAGCTGTATGAATAGAGCGTCTTGGTAATTTCTTTCCCATCGACGGTCTCTTTGGTTGTGGTGACATCCATCGACGCCGGGGTTATCGTGAGTGAGGTCCAATATGTCGGATGGCGTTCGGCGGGTGACGAAGGCAGTTCTGGTGACACGGCGTCGCCGGCATTTGCATATTCCAAGACGCGGTTGACGCTGGCGTCCGCTCCCTGTTCGCGGCCTTGAATCCAAGTGTATTCGGGAATATTGACGAGTTCCATGTCCAAAAGTTCCAGAGCGATGTCATTGCCGTCGGGCTGGATGTTGATTGTGTTCTGTGTCCAAAGGCGGCGCAAATGTATCCGTCCGGACAAGGTCTGATTGCCGGGCTGGATGATGACTGTCTCAGGATTGTCGTCATTGGGTGTGCCGCTATGGCCGGATGCGCGATAAGAACCATGCATGACAAGGCCTTGAGACAGACCTGCCGTGGGAGCGTCGACAACGGCGTAGTCATGGAAGTTCTGCTTTACGGCAAGCGAACGGAACTTGTCCCACGTGTCCGCCTGGTCCAAATGTTCCTTGATGTTGACCTCTTCCCTGGAGTTGGCGCCTTTGATCTTGATGGCCATGTTGTTCTGACAGTTTGCCACTGCCACTATATAGCTTTCCCCCGATTGGGTGTCGAGTTTTACGGAACCTGTCGTCGGTTCCGGATAATCAAAGGTCTTGTCGTTGGTGATGAACGTATACCCCGTACGTTTGCCGCTATTGACATTATAGACACCTATCCACAAGTCATTGACACGATTTTCCAAATCCGAACTTATGTCGGAACGGGTCAGCCGCTCCATTCCGCTCAAATCCACCTGAAGGCTGATCGTGGCTTGTTCTCCTTCGGGGACGGCTTCCATAGCGAAGTCATCATTGCAGCCAAACAGACAAGACAAAAGCAGCAATGCGCACCAAACCGCATGATTTTTCAACGACAGTATTCTCATCACCTTGTTGTTTATTCGAATGAAGGTATTTCTATTGTATATTCTAACCACGGACAAACCGTGTAAGTCAACGTTATTGTATTTCCCTGAATGAGCGCGACGTCCACCACAACGTGTGTATTGCGGAACAACGCTCTCAGATTGTCAAACGCCTCGCCCGAGAATGTCTTCGTGTAAGTTTCGCCTCTCTGTGTATACTCGAACGTGATGTCCATCGTATATGACTGTTCGCCGTATGGGTCAGCCGCGTTGATCAGGTTCTTGCTTTCGGGCAGATACAAGTAGAACTCTGCTTCTCCCGGCGTGCTGTTATTGTATTTTGGCACAGTGAAGGAAGCCGGAGTTATATCTCTTTTCGCTTGTACCGCCGTCCCGGGGATATCGTAGTCGTTGATCCATCCGCGCCAATCCGCCAATGTCTTGTCATCCGGATATTGCAGCGTCTCGTCCGACACCTTTTTCAGCCAGTCCACCCAATAGAGACTGGTCTTGCTGCCGTCGTTCTCCAGAAACAGAAGCGGCGTGCCGGGGTTCTGCTTGTGGGGCATCAGATACATACGGTCCGCTATGTTGCTCACCGTCAATCCGGTCACTTTCATGTCGTAGCTCCACAAGTTCTTGAAGCGGAACGTGAACTTGGTGGCAGCGCGTACCAGATAGTATTGACACTCTATACGGTTAGTGCCGGTGCCAATCTCTATCTCATATACCGAGCTCATGGGGATGGGAGTGTCTTGGGCAAATACCGGCACGAAATGGAAATCGTCCACGGCGGCCTTAAACCCTGCCATTCCCGACGTATAGACGTCCAAATCGGGCAGGCCGTTCACGCTTTTCTCATTAGCCAGCAGATAGATGGTCTTCTTCTCGCGGTTCTTTACCTTAAATATCTGTGTGTTATATTCCGTCTGCCCACTTTCGAAATCAATGAACTTATTGTGTTCCACCGTACCGTCGGGATGCAAGATAACGATGCGCAGAGTTTTCATCTTTTCGTTGTCCGGCACGTCGGCCACTCCCGCACGTGTCATGCCGATGACGTCTGTATTCAATACGAGCGTGACCATATCTTCTTCCGTGAACACCGCTTCGTCGTCCATGAAGACCGTATCGCCACCACGGCCACAAGCAGACAGCATCAAAAGACATGCTATCGAAGCCAATGACAATATGTGTCGTATTGTACAGTACATTATCCCTACTCTGTTTATATACAGTTGTTGACAGTCAGACTTATTATGTCTCCGTCGTTATCGCTTATTATATATAGTTGCTATGAATGTTCGCTTTCGATTATTGATGTCACCGTCATCCGCCCACGTCAACGTTGTTGACGACAAGTCGCCATGAGAGGATGTTTATCACAGTGCTTACCCACTTGTTGTCTTTATCAAGGATGAGCGTCATGTTATATTCGTCGGCTCTGTCCAAGTATTCCTGATCGCCCATTTCCTCAAGATGCTTGCCTTTGACCATCAAGGCATAGTCTATCACCGGCAGGGACACTACCGTTTTGCCGCTTTCGACGGCGCGTATCTTCAGCATGGGCTTGGCAAATTGCGTCCAGTCCCGTGCAAACAGACGGTTGGTCGTCATCTCTGCGACCACGGCCTTGACGTTGGTGATGGCGCGTGTCGTAGCGTCGGCATGTGTCTTGGCTTCGCTTTCGTCGGAACCGACACCGGCTTCCACCGGATAGACAGCCCACGGGCGATAGACGACTGGAGCCTCCATGAGCATGGAGTTGTCATAAGCCAGCCATCCGTTGTTGTCCTCAATACTGAATTCAAAGTCGTCGGGATTGATGTCCTCGCCCGACAGATGTTGCAACACGACGCGGAACACGTTGGTGTCCTTCGTCAGTCGCATAGTGTAGATATAGTCTTCACCATCGTCGCTGTCCGGCAGCACGACGTCCATCATGCCGTGGAACAGCGGTTGCAGATCCTTGTCCGAACGGAAAGGCTGCTGTTGTGTTGCCGTCACGCCGCTGATGCGGCAGTTCAGGTCTTCTATGTCTTCCGCCTTGTCGGCGTCAGGCAGCGTGAAAGTCTCTCCTTCTCCCAGTCCGCACCAGGCCACCAGACGGTATTTGCCCGGAGCGAGAGACAAGGTCATGGCATAATCATCAGACGCGAGAGCCGCTCCCCGTTCGGATGACGTCCACACCAGCTTCCCCTCTTCGTCGAACGCATAGAGACTCACCGACTTCACCTCGTTGGCGAAGGCATCGGCAAACTTCAGGTTCATGTCGTAGCGGAACTTCAAGCGGTAAGTGACCGTGCAATCGCCCTCATCGTCATAGACAAGGCTGTCGCACGACGTTATCAGAAACAGTGCTGTCAACACCATTATCATCTGTCTGATATTATGCAATATATTCATCTAAATACTTAAATGTTTGGTCTTCTTAATTGTAAGGACACGATGTGAGTGTCTCGGAGTCTGATGTGGAAACCGCAGCGCGATTGCCACGGTTTCCACTCATCAGATTCTTCGCCTCATGTCCAAAGTTGAAAAGAGTTTCCTTTCGGAATGTTTCTTACCACTCCAGACTTACGTCCTGCTTGACGATACGCCAAGAGAGGATGTTGATCTGAGCGGCGATATACGTGTCGACGTTCTCCGGATGCTGGGGAACGATGACCTCTGTTGGATCAAGCACCGGAGTACCCATTCCTTTGACAGACGTGAGGTTGATGTCATAGACATGGTTGCGGACCACGCCGTACTTACCCTTTGCATCGTCAGCGCCGAAGTGCTCGATGTCAGTATAGTAATAGGTCCTGCCTTCATGCCAAACCTTCGTACCAGGCAGTGATTTCAGCATGTTGTTTACGTCTGTCGTATTCAATGCGTTTCCTTCCTCATCATAATATGTCTTTGACTCTGCGGTAGAAGTCAGCTGCAAATAACTAAAGTATCTCGGACTTGTCTCGCTGGCATCATCGGCGGCACCGGCCTTAGTCGCAGTAACAAATTCTACATCAGATGCCGGTATTTGGGTTGTCTTGGCAGCATCCGTATATATTTTACTTGGCAGGAATCCCAGAATAGTAGCCTTCGCTCCGTCCTCTTTATAATATGCACCACCAAAGTTAACCAGTCCCAATGCCGTAGCCACACCTCCGTCGACAGTCACCAGAGTAGCTGCGATGATAGCCTGAGTACGGTTAGTGATTGTTGTCTTCGGGTCGTAGACAGTCTTTGAACCGTCCGCAGCGCCGGCGTCACCGGCGTTCTCAAGGCAGTAGACACGTCCCGTCTTGAAGTCCTGACCAATTTCATTATATTTGAAATGCTTTATGGTCGTATTGGTGACACCGGCTGTGTTCTCTGCCCAGTAAGAACGGAGACCAGGACTATTCCAACCTGTGAACAGACCGTTCCATGCTGTTGTGCTACCCACCTTCTTGATCAGATATGATTCGGGAGCGGTGCCTGTGACATCCCATTTGTTGAAGATGACATACAGTTGTTTGTTCGTGCCATCGACATTGACGGTGACGTAGTTGGCGCCATCCTTCAGCTTCACCGCCTTAACGGTTTCACCTCCGAACGTCACGCTTTCCGTCTCAATGCTCTCGTTCCAGTTTATGTCCATTTTGACCTTGGCGACCACGCGCTCGATATAGATGTTGACAGGGTTGGCTTCGGCTGCTTCCTTGGTGTTGCAGAGATTGCCCGGCTCAATGTTTACGGCCGTAACCTGTCCGTCGGCGCCGGCATAAGAAGAGCTTGTCATGAGAAAGTTGTCGCCGGTCGTAACTTCGTCTACGGTTTGGGAGATGTTGCTGTAATCACCGATTATGGCACAGAGGTCTGCAAGAGACTTGGGGGCGTCTCCAAGAGCGGCTACATCATGATTTGCGACAGCAACGATCTTCTTCACATTGATGTTGTCACCAGTCTTGGTGTTGATCACGATTGTCGCCTTGATAATCTTCTCCACATTCGGCATGTTGTCTCCCGCGGGAATGATGTCTTGAGCGTCGAAAAAATTCTTGTTGTTATTAACAGCGGCAGTCGCATTCACTGTAATGGGGGCGCCGTTGTCGTCGAAGAAGTAGAAACGGAGGTTGTTTATCTTGTTCTCGTCGTCAGTGCCTTTTTCATTGCCTCCGTCTGTAACTGCTTTTGTCCCTGCGGGATTAACAATCTGAACCGTCATAAAACGGCTGCCTTCTGTGATGTCACCGGTCTCTACACCCGGGCCGGAACCTGTCTCGGCCACGTCATCATCACTGCTCGAGCATGCGTAGAACGATGTGCATGCGAAAGCGAGCAACGTCAGGAATAACTTGTTCTTTTTCATAAAAAATGTTTTTACTGTTTATAAATATTTATTGTTTCCTTATTCTATTGTGAGTGGAAGTGGGTTTCCTATCCATTCCATTCTTCTTTTTCCTTTTCGCTTCCGCCGTCCTCAGTCGTTTCTCCTCCGTCCTTCGTCGAGCTGACGCAGTGTCACTGCGGCCTGATCCAGTCCGAGTGCGGCGGCCTCTGAAAGGAATTTGCGTGCAGCGGTCAGGTCGTCACGGCGTATGGCCAAGGCTCCGCGGGCATAGACAGCCTCGGCCGAACTGCCCGCACGGTCGAGATAGCGTGCGGCAGCCTCGAGGTCGTCACGTCGGATGGCGGCGTTGGCGGCATTGAGATTGGCGACGCTGTCCGTCGGGAACATGCGGACGGCGGTCTCAAAGACTTCGGTGAATTCGTCCGTGCCCGGCTCACACTCCTGTGCGACGAGGTAGAACTCGTTTTGCGCGAGCTTTTGCGGTTGCGTCTTCATCACGCGGCGTATCTCATCTATGTCGCTGTACGAGCGTATGGTGTAGGCGATGCGGTAGTCCGTGTGGCGCAACGCCGGATAGAAGTGTTGCAGCATGAAGCGATAGTCTTCCGGATATGTACGCTTAATTTTCGCCTCCTTGGCGTCAGGCTCCATGTCGCTGTCTATCAGAGAGAGGATGGCCTCGCGGTTGGCGATGTTTGACCGGTCGACATATCGGCGCAGCCCGGCCCAGTCTTCCGGCTCCGAGTCGGTCGTGATGACGCCGTCGGCGAAGTGGTAGAGCTGCTGTATGTGAGCCTTGAGCGCTGCCGTACGTCCGCGGGCAAGGTCACGGTTGTGGGCATAAGGGCTTTCCGGCGAAGCGTAACCCTTGAGCCAGACGTTGGTGATGGTGATGTCGCGGTCGGAACGGACGGAGTCGATCGTGGCCTCTATCTTGCCGAGTTCGACGGTGTTGCGCCGGTAGTCGGGACGTATCTCCGTGCGGTTGACGGGGAAGTCGACGAACGCCGAGCCTTCGAGCGAGTCGCGCTTCTGGGCGTCGGCCTGCGGCCGGATGTAGACGAGGGCCGGGAAGAAGTCGCCGTAGTGGCGACCAAGGAGTCCGTCGGCCTCGTCGACGATGGTGTTGCAGCAGCCATAGTCCTCGCGGTGGAGCGAGACGGAGGCTCCCTCCATCCACTTCTCGTAGGGCACGAGAGCGTGATAGGCGACGGTGTCGGGCATGTCTTTGGCGCGATAGTCGGTACCGTCGGAGCCGGTGAGCCGGTTTTCGGCGTTGCGCTGATAGTAGTAGTAACGGCGACGGCCATAGACGGCCACGGAGGGCAGCTGCATGGAGTCACGTCCGGCGACGATGCGCGGCGTGAGCAGCATGGCACGGTTGGAGCTGACGTTGACCTCGGCCAGACGCAGGGTCATGTCGACGGACATATAGTCACCGTTGCGTTTGGTCTGCAGTCCGTCGACCCCGACGCCCCCGACGGTGGTCTGCGCCACAGCCGGCATGGCCGTAGCGGCCGCGGCTGCCATCAAGAGTATGATATGCTTTGTCTTCATCGCGTTTCTTCGTTTTAGAACAGATATACTAAGTTGATTGCGGCCTTGGTCGGTCCGACATAGTGGTGGCTGCGTCCTGTCTCGGTCTTCTTGCCGCAGCCGGCGCAGCGGAAGCGGTCATAACGGGTATAGGAATAGCCGAGGCCTATCTCACCTTCGAGATTCCAGTGACGACCGAGCACCCAGGCATAGCCGTAGGCGACGCCGGCGCCGACAAACCACCCCTGATAGCGGGTGTCGGCGAGCTTGCGCGCGTCGGTGCCGAAGAGGTTGACACGGCCGTCGAAACCGCCGATATTGAACTGTCCGCCGTGGGCGTGCAGACCGACAAAGTGGCCACCGAAGCGGTCGCAGAACCAATAGCGTGCCTCTGGCTGCAAGGCCCAATGTTTCCAACGCCGGTCGTGCGAAAGGTCCCATGCGTTCAGCTGTCCCGTGACATCCAGCGTCCAGCGTGGTGCAAGTCCGATCTCGACACCGACATTCGGATTGAGCAACACGTCGGAGAGGAGATTGCTCTTGACCGCAATATCCTGTGCACTGACAGAACCGAGGGCTCCCGCCAAGGTTGTCACCAGATATAAGATAATCCTTTTCATTTTATATAATATCCTGTATACTCTTTGTTTCGGCCTTAAGCACTTCTCTTACCAAGAGAAAGTCCGCAAAGCAAAATTGTCACTCATGACGTTGCCTGTCAGTGAGTTCTGACATACCTGAGTGTGTGCTCCTGTTGTGCGAATGTTACAGAATGACATCGCAAACCATACGGCGAATCCGAACTGGTGCCCCAACAGGGTTGTCTGTAATAAGACACAACGGAAATCACAGTCGCCAAAAACTTCTCTTGGTAAGAGATGCACTCAGTCAACCGTCACTTCCGTCACACATATCTATTCATTCATCATATCCACCTCCAAGCACCAGACCTCTGTCGTCATAACTCGGACGGTTGCTCTCGACCACTTTCTTTCTAATCAACATTTTCATTAGCGAACACCGCGGCGTTTGTCACCGCTATCCGCCTCTTTCTCTTTATAAGAGAGAGTTTATTTTGGCAAAGATAAAATAATTATAGATAACAACAGTATCGTTTGTTATTAAAAATTTACAAAAAAGAAAAAAAGTTGAGCGAAATCAATAAGTGTCAAACAAACATTCTATCCATTTCCGTCATAAAGTACTGCCGCCAAGATGGTTGTACGCCTCTGTCTCTCTCTTATAAAGAGAAGTATCGAAACACGGAAAACTATTCAACGGTTTTTGTAACATCTTTACTTTTGTCAATAAACGACATGTAAAAAATATGTGATCGTTTAAGAAAATGTGCCTTTTCCCTTGCTGCGGCAGAGATGCGGTTGATGCGCGAAACAGCCAACAGACAAGCAGAAGAACACTGGGAAAACACTGGGAGGGCAGGCTTCCAGCCTGCCAAAATCCTCATCGTTCATATTGATAATATTATTTTATTAAGTAAGTATTCATTATTACTTTATAATAAGTTTTCCGAACACAGAGACACGGAGACACAGAGGACAATAGAACTCTGTGTCTCCGTGTCTCTGTGTTCAAAATATAAACTAATTGTTGCAACATACTTATTGTTGGCAGGCTGGAAGCCTGCCCTCCCAGTGTTCTCCCAGTATTATTCCAGTGTTCTCCCGCTTGTCTGTTGGCTGTTTCGCGCATCAACCGCATCTCTGCCGCCAAGTCGTGAAGTGCATTTAACATGTCCGTAACTTGCTCTTTACTATGTAAACCTCCGTACATTTACCTCTTTTTGTTTCTTAGGTTTGACCTAAGCGGGGGGACAGAATAGTTACAAACACGGAACGGAAATGTTAAAAACTCGGAATTATCACAACAAAAAGCCTCGATTTTAACATAAATTCTGCAGCGAGTCGTCCCTCGGTCTCAAATATGCGAGTTTTGCGCGTGCATCTTTTTCTCCCTGAGTCACAATGTGTTACGGCAGGAATCGACAAAATGTGCAACTTTTTCACCGTTTTTCCCATACCGTAAGGGCCCCGCGGGGTTGCAACGGGGCGCTCGTTGCATCACGACGGCGTGCCCGTTGCAAGACAATAAGCATGCCGTTGCGACCCCGCGGGGCCCTTACGGCAAGGCCACGGAATTTTTTTCGTCGGAAAATGGCCGCCGAATGTTAAAATCGGAGCGTCACCGCCGTTTTTTTCGAGCGTTTTTCGTGTGTTAAATTTTTGATATTATCATGACACAACATTTGTCTTTCATCTACGCAGCAGTGGGACACACCCCAAAAAAAGCGGCACCGTGTCTCAACGACCCGAGTACCGCTAAATAACGCTATTAATAACTAAAAACCTTCATCTCTATGCCTTCCTCTGCCGAAACGACAAGTCTGCTTGATTGTGTCCGGCCTGATCGGAAGTTTCTCTAAAACTAAAGTACGCGACCTCGATGAGTCGTGACATACCAATCATTCAAATCTGTCGCCGCTCTGTCGTCACGACACTCATACGCAGCGGGGTGTCTCCTGAATCAATCTTTTTTATTACCTTTGGACTTACCTATCATCTGTTTATCCTAAATTCAATCGTCGATTTTACACAAACCGATATCTGACTACAATTTTAATAATCTCTTTTTTACCTTTAGCTATATGCTTTCTCCTTTCGTCTCGCGGCGGCATCTTCCGTCGTTTGACGATGCAAAGGTACGACGAATAGCAAAACCGGCAACAAAAATGTAGCTGTTATTCAAAAAAAACGGCAGAAAATTGATGCAAATCAAGCGTTGTGTGCGCACACAGTCGTTATTTTTCCGACATTTGGAATGAATGGTAGGGTCGCGACCGCCTCGTGGTCAATATGTAACCGCCCATGTATATAACCCAACGAACGATTAAATCAGTTGGCACCGAGGCGGTCGCGACGGGTCGCGACCCTACCATGCCACTCCAAATAAATGTGTACAGAGAATGTATCCCGAAGGGAGGTACTTGAATGTCTTAACGCATATCAAGCTCCCTCCCTTCGGGAGGGTTGGGGTGGGTGTTAGGTGGCTGTTAGGGATGGGTGTTAGGTGGTATTATGGGGCTGTTTGTGCCTCCCCTACCCAATTCGTCAGTTCGACAAACTCGGCGACGGAGAGTTGTTCCGGACGGCGGGTCATCATGGGGTGATCGAAGAAGTCCGACGGCACGTCATGACCGGCCAAGAGCGGACGCAGGCTGACGCGGAGCATCTTGCGACGCTGATTGAAGACGGTCTTGACGACGCGGCGGAAGAGCTGTTCGTCGCAGCCGAGCGAGGTCACTCCGTTGCGCGTCATGCGGATGACGGCACTCTTGACCTTGGGCGGGGGATTGAAGACATCTTCGTCGACCGTAAACAGATATTCGACATCATACCACGCCTGAATGAGCACACTCAATATGCCGTAGGCCTTGCAGCCCGGTGCCGAGGCCATGCGCAGGGCCACCTCGCGCTGGATCATTCCCGTACAGCAGGGTATGAGGTCCTTGTTGTCGATCATCTTGAAGAAGATCTGGGACGATATGTCGTAGGGATAGTTGCCCGTCAGGACAAATTGGCCGCCATCGAAGAGGCGCGTCAGGTCCATGCGGAGGAAGTCCTCACCTATTATATTATCACGCAGACGTGGGAAATGCTCGTTGAGATAGACGACCGACTCACGGTCGATCTCGACGACGCGGACCTCACGCGGCTTCTCAATCAGATATTGCGTGAGCACACCCATGCCCGGGCCTACCTCGAGAACGGGCAGATCGGGACAGGCATCGACCGTATCGGCGATGCGGCGGGCTATGTCGAGATCGGTCAGGAAGTGCTGACCGAGATTCTTTTTGGGTCTGACTTGCTTAATCATAGGGGCAAAGGTACGTAAAAAAAAGCAAATATGGACCGCACGGCAGGGCAAAAGCGTTTTTTGATGACACAATGATGGCGAATCGGACATTTTTCTGTAACTTTGCACGCCGACGGACCGAAACGGACGGGACGGCACGAAAGAACGAGAGAACAAAAAAAACAAGAAAACGATATGGACAAAAAACTGAGACCGGGGTCACTCTGCATACACGCAGGATGGCAACCGAAAAACGGTGAGCCGATAGAACTGCCCATCGTACAGAGCACCACTTTCAAGTATGACAACAGCGAGGAGATGGCCATGCTCTTCGACTTGAAGAAGGAAGGATATTTCTACACCCGACTGCAAAACCCGACCAACGACGCCGTGGCAGCAAAAATAGCCACGATGGAGGGCGGCGTGGGGGCCGTACTGACATCGAGCGGACAGGCGGCAAACTTCTACGCGGTGTTCAATATATGTGAAGCTGGCAGCCATATCGTCGCTTCAAGCGAGATATACGGCGGTACGTACAATCTCTTCGGTGTGACACTGAAGAAGCTCGGCATCGAGTGCACGTTCGTCAGCCCCGAAGCTCCGGAGGAAGAGATACAGCAGGCTTTCCGCCCAAACACGCGGGCACTCTTCGGAGAGACCATATCCAACCCGGGATGCAAGGTGCTCGACATCGAGAAGTTTGCCCGTATAGCCCACCGCAACGGTGTGCCGCTCATCGTCGACAACACGTTCGCCACGCCTGTCAACTGCCGGCCGTTCGAATGGGGAGCCGACATAGTCACCCACTCGACCACAAAATATATGGACGGTCACGCCACTCAGGTGGGCGGATGTGTCATCGACAGCGGCAACTTCCCGTGGGATGACCATGCGGAGAAGTATCCGGGACTGTGCACACCGGATGAGTCATACCACGGACTGACATACACCAAGGCCTTCGGACGGATGGGATATGTCACCAAACTGGTGGCCCAGCTCATGCGCGACCTCGGCTCCATCCCCGCTCCGCAGAACTCGTTCCTGCTCAATCTCGGTCTGGAGACGCTCGCGCTGCGCATGCGTCAGCACTGCGCCAACGCTCAGCGGGTGGCCGAATTCCTCGCCGCCGACAGCCGCGTGGCGTGGGTTCACTATTCGGGACTGCCCGGAGACGAGTGTCATGCACTTGCCGCAAAATATCTTCCGCAGGGCAGCTGCGGAGTGCTGGCGTTCGGTCTGAAGGGAGACCGCGACACCGCCATCCGCTTCATGGACTCTCTCGAGATGATCAACATCGTCACCCACGTGGCCGACGTGCGCACCTGTGTGCTCCATCCGGCCAGCCATACCCACCGCCAGCTCTCCGACGAACAGCTGCGTGAAGCCGGCGTGGCCCCCGACCTCATCCGCCTCTCGGTCGGAATAGAGGACATCGAGGACATACTCGACGACATCCGGCAGGCGCTGGACCGCATTTAGAAGAAAAAGAGCCGGATCGGAAAAAGGAGAACCGGTAGAACTCAAACGCAAAGACGCGAAGACGCAAAGAACAAAATATATTCTTTGCGTCTTCGCGTCTTTGCGTTTAAATTGATTGCGCCTTTGCCTTTAAATTGATTGCGCCTTTGCCTTTAAAATAAAACGGGGTTAACGGCGCATCGACGGATTGGGTTTCTGCGGCTTTGACTGCTTTTTCGGATGACCGGTCGGTATCTTATGATTGGCCTCTTTTATTTCCTTCCACGACGGATGGAGCTCGTCGGTCAGTCCGGAAGACTCATAGTCGAACTCAGCGGCTATCTTCTCGTCGCTCGGCCGGAACGGAACGATGGTCTCGTCAACCTGTTCCACAAGAACTGTGGCCACGCCCTGAGCCAACATACCCAATGCCTTGGCCGCTCCCCAGGACAGGTCTATGATGCGGCCACGGCTGAAAGGACCGCGATCTGTGACACGGACGATAACGATCTTGCCATTTGACGGATTGGTCACCTTCAGTCGCGTACCGAACGGATAGGTGCGATGGGCACATGTCATGCTGTCGTGATGCAGCCTTTCACCGCTGCTGGTGCGCGCCCCGGTGGCCTTTTTGGAATAATAAGAAGCCTTACCTTTCTGCCGTACTTGTGCCGGCAGAAAGGTAAAGCATAATGCTGATATTATGAAAATCAATATCGTTTTCAGATTCACATTCGTTTCATTGGTTAGTCACGGCGACCATCAGACGATGCCCTGAGCCATCATGGCGTTGGCCACCTTCATGAAGCCGGCGATGTTGGCGCCCTTCACGTAGTCGATGTAGCCGTCGGCCTGCTTGCCGTATTTGACGCACTGCTCGTGGATGCTGTGCATGATGTAGTGCAGTTTTTCGTCCACTTCGGCCTCACTCCAGTTCAACCGGATGGCATTTTGGGTCATTTCAAGTCCTGATGTGGCTACGCCGCCGGCATTAACTGCCTTACCCGGTGCGAAGAGCATCTTGGCTGCGACAAACTTCTCGACAGCTTCGGCCGTGCAACCCATGTTGGACACCTCGGCGACACAAAGCGGTTTGTTAGCCAAAAGCATGTCGGCATCGGCGCCGTTGAGCTCGTTTTGCGTTGCGCAGGGCAGCGCGATGTCACACTTGACCTCCCACGGCTTCTTGCCGGGAACGAACTGTGAGCCGGGGAACTCATCCGCGTAGGGCTGACATACGTCGTTGCCGCTGGCGCGAAGCTCAAGCATATATGCTATCTTCTCGTCGTCGAGACCGGCCGGATCGTAGATATAGCCGTCGGGACCGCTGATGGTGATGACCTTGGCACCCAACTCCGTGGCTTTCTTTGCGGCACCCCAAGCGACATTGCCGAAACCGCTGATGGCGACGGTCTTGCCCTTGATGTCGATGCCGTGGGTCTGAAGCATCTGATTTACGAAGTAGAGCGCGCCGTAGCCGGTGGCCTCCGGACGAATGCGCGAACCGCCCCACTCGAGTCCCTTGCCTGTCATCATGCCACTCCACTCGTGCTTCAGCTTCTTATACATGCCGAAGAGATAGCCTATCTCGCGTGCTCCGACACCGATATCGCCTGCGGGAATGTCCTCGTCGGGACCAATGACGCGATAGAGTTCGGTCATGAACGACTGACAGAAGCGCATCACCTCGTTGTCCGAACGACCACGGATGGAGAAGTCCGAACCGCCCTTGCCACCGCCCATAGGCAGTGTGGTGAGCGCATTCTTGAAGGTCTGCTCAAACCCGAGGAACTTCAATATGGACAGATTGACCGACGGATGGAAACGAAGTCCGCCCTTATACGGACCAATGGCGCTGTTGAACTGCACGCGATAACCGATGTTCACATGCACTTCTCCCTTGTCGTCGACCCAAGGCACGCGGAAAGTAAGAATCCGCTCGGGTTCTACAATACGTTCGATTAACTTTGCCTTTTCAAATTCAGGATGCTGGTTGTAGACATCTTTCACTGAAATAAGCACTTCTCTGACTGCCTGCAGATATTCTGCTTCGCCCGGATGCTTCTGCTCCAGAGCCTGCATGATTTTCTCAACTTCCATAGTAAATGTATATATAAAGGTTGTACGTTTGTTATTAGCAGTATGTCATTAAGACAGCACAAATATAAGAAAAAAGAGGGTAACGGCAAAGCAAAACACGAAAAAATTTCGACGATTTGGTTACAAATTGTTAAACACGAGACGTTTTGCACCATTCCGTGCGCCCGCAATCAGCGTCCGGCGACCTTCCGCACGCTGACCGTACCGTCAGCATGGTTTTCGCGCACGATGGATACTCCGGTGGCAGACTTTGCTGCGGTCTCCACGCCACCTATATTATAATAGGTACGTGATACTGTCCGTACATCACCGACCTTCGTTTTTGCCATACCCGATTCGATGGTCTCATATTCTGACTTGTCGATGGAGCCGTCGGCTACGCCGTTGAGGAACACCTCCAGATTGCTATAACCTTCCGGAGTCAGCGCCGCGCCGTCGGAAGCGTCGTTCGGGTTAAGTCCCTTCTTGCGTTCGTAGACATCCGGCAGTCCGTCACCGTCGGTATCCTCGATGAGCCGGTCGCCTTCGCGCAGCCCGAGATAGGGCCACAGTGTGGTCGTCTTAACCTCTCCCACGCCCTGTCCGGTGGTCTCGTGGAGAGCTTCAAACGTGTCATGCTCGGCGAGAGTGACATCAGCAGGTGAGTCTATGATGCCCATTCCGCGGCTCAGATTGCCATTGGCGTCCCGACCGGCAAACTGCGGCTCTATCTCTCCGGCGGCCTCAGCGAGCAGACGTGTGTCCACTTCGTCCAAGCGGGGACGTGTCGCTCCGGCGCAATAGTACACCTCTGAAGACCTGTTGCGACCCACCACCTTCGTGTAGGCATCAACTGCCGGTTCAGCCGTAAGTCCGCTCTTGACGGTCTGTTCGGTGAGCGCATAGAGGTCATAATTGGCCTGATTGTTGCCCACACCGAGGTTGACAGCCTTGTCCGCACTGTTTGTCGTAAATCCGTACCAGTTGTCGGCGTTCACCTTGTCGAGCGTAGCATCGGTCCAGCAGGAGTTCTTTGTCGTGGCATACGGATTGCCTTTCTCGAACATATTACCCTCTACGAGCCACTGCCCCGTGCCCTGAGTGCTGTTGTCACCTTGGAAGAAGTAACGGTTCTTCTGCACGTTCTTCTGCGTATTGGGGCCCGGGCGGAAATAGTTGCCACGCACGTAGACTCGGTTATAGCTGTTTCCCTCATTGATGGCCGTATAACATTCGCCGCCATAGAGGGAATTTGACTTACCCCAGTTGAAGATCACGTTGTTGAAGAACTCCGAGTCGACAAACTGGTCGTGGTCTCCGCGGTTCTTGCTTTCCGAGCGCACACCGTTAAATCGCGGCATGCGGTTGTTGCAGTTGGTGATGAGCGTGTGGTGCATGGAGGTGTGCTCGCCGCCCCACTGCATGGCGTAGGAGCGTGCACCCTTGGCATTGCGCGAGTTGTAGAGGCCCTCGCCGATGATACACCACTGGACGGTCGTGCTGTCGCAGTCGTACATCGTCATACACTCCTCCATCGACCACGTCATCGAGCAATGGTCGATGATGACGTTGCGCGTGTTCTCGATGTCGAGCGCCGTACGGCTCTTTGCCGCCAAATCGCCCGCACGGAAGCGCAGGTGGCGCAGGATCACGTTGGGCTTGCATACATATATATTATAGCCCGCAATGCAGATTCCGCCTCCGGGTGCCGTCTGCCCCGCGATGGTGACATTAGGATGTGCAAATTTGAGCACGCTGTTGAGATAGATCGTGCCGCTGGTCTTGAAGAGAATCGTGCGCGGAGTGTCGTCACCCGTGCGCAAAGCCCAGCGCAGTGTGCCTTCCACGAGATTATTGTCCGTACAGTCGTCGTTGCGTGTCACGTAGTAGACATTGCCGCCACGGCCTCCCGTGGCATAGCGTCCGAAACCCTCTGCTCCGGGGAAGGCCGGTGTCCGGTCCTGTCCCATGACAGTTGTAAAGGCTGCGGCAGAAAGCAATAAAGATAGTAGTCTTTTCATCTTGTTATGTAGATTATGTTTATCAGTCATTCCAAAAGGTGACGCCGGCAAACAGATTGCCGAATGACACTTATCTTATGCAAAGATAAACAAAATAAACAGAAAACGTCATTGCAGAAAGAAAATTCGTCAGCTTTTACTCATTTTCCACCGAAGAAGATACCATCGGATAGGGCAAACAGGTTCTGTGTATCAAACCATTTCTTCAAATTACATGAACAAAACTTGCAAAAGTTTGCAGTTTGAATCATCAAAATGTACGACTCTGCCATGAATACATACTGAAAAAGCGGGGGATGTGGCTATATGAGACATCCCCCGCTTTTTTATTCTATCTGCAGAACCTGTCTATTTCTTCTTCGTGGCGATGTGAAACTCCTCCACCTGCGAGCCAATCTCACTGCCGCCCTGCACGACACAGACCTTCAGGACTATCTCGCCATCCTTCAATCGGCTGTCGCCATAGACCGAAGCCGTATATCGCATGCCGTGCCCGGGCGCGATACGCTCGATTTTCACGGGAGCAGATATGCGGATATGGCTGTTTCCCGTGGTCTCTGCCACGACAGGATTGATGTCGAGAAGTGCCTCCGACGAACGGTTCATGATGTCAAATGACACCTTGCACTGCTCTCCGCGACAGATCATTCCGTCACCATCGGCATCGACAAAACTGGCGTTGCGTATCTCGATGAGCCTGTTGAAGCGCACGCCGTTGGCCTCGGGCAACGTCCGGCTGAGCTGTTCGAGAGATACCGTGCGCGGCTGAACGGTGGTATAGACATCGCTGCCTGACGCAGGATAGCCATCCGACGGGGACGCATCAAACGTGATACGGTCGTCTCCGCTATTGGTCGGATCAAAACCACTGCCGTCGTCATAACCTTGCGCACCATTGTCATAGTCTCGCGTCGGTTGGTCATAGTCTCTTGTCCTCTCCTTGGCGGAACGCCGCTGCGGACGGTCATATCCGCCACGCGGGTATCTGTCACGCTGCTCCGAGGCGTCGACGGCCGAACCGACTGACGCTCCAAGCACTGCGCCGCCCGCCATTCCGGTCAGCGTACCGATGTCGCTGCCACGCGGGCCGCCCAATATGCCTCCGAGAGCAGAACCGAATATGGAACCGAACATAGCGCCGGTAGCTGCGCCCTGCTCAGCATGAGTGTTGGTGCCACAGCTGCTCAGCACGAGCAGGACGCACAACAGATAAGCCGGATATTTCTTCATGTCATTCTATTTTTATGTTTACAATCATTGCGGGTGGGCTGATGTCACGCACACCTAACATCTGCAAAGATAAGAAAATTAAACATAATGTCGATAGGAATATCCCGAAAAATGAATAGGGAAAGCCCTAACTGATGACAACTTATGGCAAATTTATTTTGCATTATGGTCAAAATGGTGTATTTTTGCATATCGTTATGGAACTGAAAAAGACAGTACAAGGTATCATCAAGATAATGATGCCGGTCATTCTTGGCGGTGCCATCCTGTATTGGATGTATCGCGGGTTCGACATCAGGAGCATCGGCCACTTCATGCGCCACGACATGGACTGGACATGGATGCTGCTGTCCTTCCCTTTCGGCATCGGCGCACAGTTGTTCCGCGGTCTGCGGTGGCGCCAGACGCTCGAACCGGTGGGCGAACGGCCACGCACGATGACCTGCATCAATTCCGTCTTTCTGTCATACGCGGCCAGTCTCGTCATTCCGCGCATCGGTGAGTTCACCCGTTGCGGAGTTCTCAAACGCTACGACGGGGTCTCGTTTGCCAAGGCGTTGGGCACGGTTGTGACCGAGCGCGCCATCGACTCGTTGGTCGTGGCAGCCGTAGCGGGAATGACACTGCTGCTTCAATTCAGAATCTTCGACATCTTTTTCGATCGCACGGGCACAAGTCTGGAGACCATCATGCGTGGTTTTTCGCCTGCCGGATATGCCGTGACGGCCATCTGCGCCGTTGCCGCGGCTCTGCTTCTACATGTTCTTCTGAAGAAGCTGGCCATATATAATAAGGTGAAAATGACGTTGAACGGTATCCTCCAGGGCATCATGTCGCTGCGCAAGGTGCGCAACATACCGTTCTTCATCGCGTCAACGATAGGCATCTGGGCCTGCTATTTCCTCCACTATTACCTCACTTTCTTCTGCTTCGACTTCACCGCCGGCCTCGGGATGGCCTGCGCGTTAGTGACATTTGTCGTCGGCAGCATCGCAGTCCTCGTCCCCACACCCAACGGTGCCGGGCCGTGGCATTTTGCAGTCAAGACGATGCTGATACTCTACGGCGTGTCGGAGAGCGACGCGCTCTACTTCGTGCTCATCGTCCACACCGTCCAAACGTTTCTTGTAATATTTCTTGGAATATGGGCATGGGCAGCTTTGGCATTTACGAAACGAACAAACGTATTAATACAATAAACCTACAAAACCAATCGATTATGGCTACAGAGATCAAGAACCTCAACCCCGAGTGCATCTGGCGCAACTTCCACGCGCTGACACAGGTGCCGCGTCCTTCGGGACATTTGGAGAAAGTGCAGCAATTTCTGCTCGACTTCGCAAAGGAAGCCGGCGTGGAAGCCTTCAAGGATGCTGCCGACAACATCGTCATGCGCAAACCCGCCACACCGGGCATGGAAGACCGCAAGGGCATCATCCTGCAGGCACACATGGACATGGTGCCGCAGAAAGCACCGGACAGCACGCATGACTTCGTCACCGACCCCATCCAGACATACGTCGAGGACGGCTGGGTGAAAGCCAAGGGAACGACCCTCGGCGCTGACAACGGTCTGGGCGTGGCCGCAATCATGGCCATAATGGAAGACAAGACGTTGCGTCACGGTCCCGTCGAAGCACTCATCACGGCTGACGAGGAGACCGGTCTCTTCGGTGCGACAAATCTTCCCGAAGGCGAGCTCAACGGCGACATACTCATCAATCTCGACTCCGAGACATGGGGCAAGTTTGTCATCGGAAGCGCCGGAGGTATCGACGTGAACGCCACGCTCGACTACAAGGAAGCCGAGACAGACCCCGAGGACGCTGCCGTGCGCGTGACGCTGCAGGGTCTCAAGGGCGGCCACTCCGGACTGGAGATACACGAGGGCCGCGGAAACGCCAACAAACTCATGGTACGCTTCGTCCGCGAGGCCATCGCCGAGTGTGAGGCACGCCTGGCGACATGGCACGGAGGCAACATGCGCAACGCCATCCCCTTCAAGGCCGAAGTCGTCCTGACACTGCCGAAGGAGAATGTCGACGCGCTGAAGGAGATGGTGAAGGAATGGGAACAGGACTTCATCGACGAGTATAAGGGCATCGAAAGCGGCATATCGTTCACCGCCGAAGACACCGAGACACCCAAGACGGAGGTTCCGGAGGAGATACAGGACAATCTGGTCAATGCCATCTACGCCTGCCACGACGGCGTCATCCGCATGATACCGTCCTATCCCGACGTCGTCGAGACATCGAGCAACCTCGCCATCATCGACATCGAGGGCGGCCATGCAGCCATCAAACTCCTGCCCCGCAGCTCACGCGAGGACATGAAGGAGTATGTGACGACGATGATCGAGAGCTGTCTCTCTATGGCCGGCATGAAGGTGGAGACCTCCGGCAGCTACTGTGGTTGGGACCCCAATCCCGACAGCGAGATACTCCACCTGCTGCTCCGCGTCTACAAGGAGCTCAACGGCGAGGACGGCATCATACAGGTTGACCACGCCGGACTGGAGTGTTCCATCATTCTCGGCAAATATCCTCATCTCGACGTCGTGTCGATGGGCCCGACCATGCGTTCTCCCCACACGACGAGCGAGCGCGCACTGATCGAGACCGTCGCCCCGTTCTGGGCACTGCTGAAGAAGACGCTCGAAGAGGTGCCGGCTAAATAAGGTTCATCCGCCGTTTTAGGGTAACATGAGTGTATATCAAAATACGAACTCATCTGGAAGCCTTTAAGTGGGGCAACCGCAGTCCCCTCCTTTCGAAGGAGGGGTTAGGGGTAGTTAGACAACAAGTCACTGATAATAATTGTTTTAGATGACGGAGGATGACTAACCACCCCCTAACCCCTCCTTCGAAAGGAGGGGACTGCGGTTACCACACTTAAAGACTTCCTGATGAGTTCATATTTTGATTATAGTCTTTTGATACGCCCTACTATGTTACGCCAAACGGCGGATGAACATTGTTTTTCCTCAATGTGTTAAAATTCGGATTATTTCTTACAAACACCCCCGATTTTAACACGACTTTTTGAAATTATTCGCCCGAGGTCGCAAATTCTTCAAATTTTCGCGTGCATCTTTTACCGCCTGAACGACAGCGTGTTACAACAGAAATTACGAAAGTGTGCAATGATTTAGGCCAAAAAGTTTTGCCGTAAGGGCCTTACGGCATTGCAACGGGGCCCTCGTTGCATCGCAACGAGCACGCCGTTGCACAACAATAAGCATGCCGTTGCGGACCAACGGGGCCCTTACGGCTCGGCCGCGGAACTTTTTTCGTCGGAAAACGGGGCCGAAATCATGAAATCACGACCTTATCGCCGTTTTTTTCGAGCGATTTTCGTGTGTTAAATTTGTGATATTATCATTACATTACTCCATTCTTTTTCATTCTCCAAACATGCCGCAAGGGCCTCCCGGCACGTCGCCGAGGCTTCATCCACCCGGGCGTTTAACCCTTCTTAACACATCTCGCTGCTCATCGCAACCCATGTCACCCCGTTTTCGGCGCATTTTCGGACGGCCATCAAAAACAGCCCAAGATTTTTCAAACATATCACGATGACAATCAGACACTTATGTCGTTATTACATGACGGGCTTATCGTCGGCCATTGG
Source organism: Prevotella sp. (assembly GCA_017483185.1). Classification (GTDB taxonomy): domain Bacteria; phylum Bacteroidota; class Bacteroidia; order Bacteroidales; family Bacteroidaceae; genus Prevotella. The sequence continues at coordinate 44,506 of JAFULM010000036.1, forward strand.
TCCCAACGCCCCATAAACGAACTACCACCCTGCTTTTAATATGTTTAAACCCAAGTAGGGTCGCGACCCGTCGCGACCGCCTCCGTGTCAACCGGCACGCCCCGTTCGAAAGAGCAATGTACAAAGGTGATTATACATAAGCCCCGAGGCGGTCGCGACGGGTCGCGACCCTACTTGCGGTTATGTGGAGAGTGTATATAAATACATTTTCGACATAAAAAGAAAGCGCCAACAGGACGGTGTTTTCCAACTTTTTTCTTACCTTTGCACCGCAAAAGTAAAATCAAAACAGCATTTATGGACGATTATCACGCGGAGAACTTAACATTTTAGGTGCCGTGGATAGCTCCCGATGAGCTAATCCGCCGCGCCTGTTTTGACTCACCGAAAAAACGGAGGATTAGCAATTATGAAGACTTACTGGAACACAACCGGAGGGCTGACCGCCCTTGAGGAGTGGCAGCCCAACTGCTGGATACAAGTGACATGTCCCACCGAGGAAGATCAGGAAGAACTGGAGAAACGCTTCAAGATACCCGACTACTTCTTTTCCGACATCAGCGATACCGACGAGCGCGCGCGTTATGAATATGACGACGGCTGGATGCTCATCATCCTGCGCATCCCCTACGTCAAGGAGATACGCTCGCGGACACCCTACACCACCCTGCCGCTGGGCATCATCCACAAGCGCGACGTGACCATCACGGTCTGCTACTATGAGACCAACATGATGATCGACTTCGTCAGCTACCAGCAGAAGCGTGGCGAGGGATTCACGGACCATGTGGACATGATCTTCCGCCTGTTCCTCTCCTCGGCCGTATGGTATCTGAAGCGGCTCAAGCAGATCAACAGCCTCATCGAAAAAGCCAAGCGCAACCTCGACCGCGAGGTCAACAACGAGTCGCTCATCGGACTCAGCCGGCTGCAGGACTCGCTCACATACTTCATCACGTCCATCCGCGGCAACGAGACCCTGCTGTCGAAGCTGAAGTTCAAGCTGCAGATAGACGAGCTGGACGCCGACCTCATCGAAGACGTCAACATCGAGATCACACAGGCCCGGGAGACGACCAACATCTACTCGAACATTCTCGAGTCGACAATGGACACCTATTCGAGCATCATCAACAACAATATGAATACGGTCATGCGTACGCTCACCTCCGTATCCATCCTCATGATGTTCCCCACGCTCATCGCCAGCCTCTTCGGCATGAACCTCATCAACGGCATGGAGACAAGCCGCTACGGCTTCATCATCGCTCTGGTGCTTTCGGTCGGCATATCCGCCATATTCTGGTGGATTTTCCGTCACAAAAGGCTCATTTGACCGCAAAAGTGAAAAAAAACGCCTGAAGTTTAGGCAAATAAAATAATTTTCCGTAAGTTTGTGGCTGAATTGATACACAAACGACAGCCGTCCGACACACAAGGAACGGCTGCAAACGGCAATGTCGGAACACGTCCGGCGGACAACACCGCCACCGCGTGACGACACAGCCGTTGAGAAAGAATATCCAAAAGAATCATCGACTAAAAAGGTTTGAAATGATGGACTCTCAAGAAAATGCCCTCGAAATGGGCAAGACAGAAGACGTGAAAAACGTAGTGGAAGCCGCCGAGACCGTTGCCGAAACGACAACCGACACCGCGGCCGCCCAAGTGGAAAATGATTCCGAAACGACAGAGGCTCCCGCTGAAGAGACTTTCCGAAAGAACTACACGACAAGAAAGGAAGTGCTCGAAAGAGTCAGGGAGATTGCCCACGGCGAAGAGGAACCCCGCAAGGATGAGATCGAACTGCTGAAGACGGCTTTCTACAAAATGCTCTCCGCCGAGCGCGAGGCAGCACAGAAAGCATACATCGACGGCGGCGGAGATCCGGAGAGCTATCAGGTCGTACCCGATGCCGATGAGGAGACCTTCAAGGCCGAAATGAGCATCGTCAAGGAGAAGCGCACACGCATCTTCAAAGAGCAGGAGGCCGAGAAAGAGGCTAACCTCCAGCGCAAACTGGACATCATAGAGAAAATCAAGGCGATGGTGACCTCACCCGAAGAGGCCAACAAGTCTTATCCGGAATTCAAGACTCTGCAGCAGGAGTGGAAGGAGATAAAGAACATACCGCCGGCACGCGCCAACGAGGTATGGCGCAGCTATCAGCTATACGTCGAGCAGTTCTACGACCTGCTCAAACTGAACAGCGAGGCTCGCGAATACGACTTCAAGAAAAATCTGGAACTGAAAACAAAACTCTGCGAGGCCGCCGAGAAACTGGCCGAAGAGGAAGACCTCATCAGCGCATTCCATCAACTGCAGAAACTCCATCAGGAATATCGCGAAATCGGTCCGGTGAGCAAAGAGCTGAGAGAGGAGATATGGGCCCGCTTCAAGGCCGCATCGACCGTCATCAACAAGCGCCACCAGCAGCATTTTGAGGATTTGCGCGCCAAAGAGGAGGAAAACCTCGCACGCAAGACGGCTCTCTGCGAAAAGGTGGAAGCCATCGCAGCCGAAGAAAACAAGGGTTCAAACGACTGGGAGCGCCATACCAAGGAAATCATCGAGGTTCAGACGGAATGGAAGACAATCGGATTTGCTCCGCAGAAGATGAACGTCAAGATCTTCGAACGTTTCCGCGCCACCTGCGACGACTTCTTCGGACGCAAGGCCGAATACTTCAAGACGCTCAAAGAGACATTCAAAGATAACGCAGAGCGCAAACGCGCACTTGTCGAAAAGGCAAAGGCTCTGCAGGACAGTACGGACTGGAAGTCGACATCTGACAAGATGATCGCTCTGCAGAAAGAGTGGAAAACCATCGGCATCGTACCCAAGAAACAGGGCGACCAGCTGTGGGAAGAGTTCCTCGGAGCATGCAACCACTTCTTTGAAGCACGCAACGCAGCCAACGCCGGACAACGCAGCGAGGAGCACGCCAACCTGGACAAGAAACGCGAGGTCATCGGCAAGCTGAAAGCGCTGATTGAAAACGCCGCCGAAGCGACACAAGAAGCCGTGCAGGGTCTCATCGAGGAGTACAACTCGATCGGTCATGTGCCATACAAAGAGAAAGACAAGCTCTACGAAGAATATCACGCAACCTTGGACAAGATCTACAAGGAACTGAACATCAACGTCGCACGCCGTCGTCTGTCCAACTTCAAGAACAAGCTGAAGAACGTGGCCGAGCAGGGCGAAAACGCGCTTGACAACGAGCGCGCCCGTCTGATGCGCCAGTTTGAGACCATCCGCAGCGAGGTTCAGACATACGAAAACAACCTCGGCTTCCTCAACGCTTCGAGCAAGAAGGGCAACAGTCTCATTGACGAGATGAACCGCAAGGTGCAGAAGCTGAAGGACGAAATGAACCTTGTTCGTGAGAAAATCAAGGCCATCGACGCCGAAAACAAGGAATAACATCCCCCGAAGCGTTATACATAAACATAACCAACCGTCTGCGTAGCAACTCCGGCACACGCAGACGGTTGATTTTTTATATGAAACCTCAACACCCTCCCCATCTTCCCACCAGCGATTTCCATCATTATCCCATACATTCCCTATCCAAAACAGAGAAAAATTTGTCTGAAACTAAAAAAAATCGGCAAAAGTTTTGTTGGCTTCAAAAAATGTAGTACCTTTGCACTCGCAATCGGGAAGCAAACCGAAAGCAACTGAAAAATTGGGATATGGTGTAATGGTAACACTACAGATTCTGGTCCTGTCATTCTTGGTTCGAGTCCGAGTATCCCAACAAAGAAACGGCGAATAGAGCAAAAGCTCCGTTCGCCGTTTCAGTTATAAGCGCAACAGACCGGAAATTGCTAATAAATCCCAATTTATTTTGCCGTTAGTCTGAATTACATTACCTTTGCGGGAGTTTATTACACACATAATATATATTAATGGAACAAACAAACAATCTGGTTCAAGCCATCATAAACGGGATACAAGAGAAAAAGGGCAGCAATATAGTAATAGCGGATTTGAGCAACATCGACGGAGCCGTCTGTCGGAACTTCGTGATTTGCCAAGGTTCATCGCCGGCACAAGTCGAAGCCGTGGCAGACTCCGTCAGCGAATACGTACGCATCAATGCCGGCGAAAAACCGGTCCGGACGGTCGGTCTGACCAATGCCCAATGGGTGGCGATGGACTACGGAGACGTCATGGTCCACATATTCCTGCCGGACGTCCGCGAATACTATGACCTCGAACACCTTTGGGAGGACGCCGCCATCACACACATTCAGGATCTCGACTAAGCCAATCCCAGACATCGGTTTGGCCTTCATATCCCGTCGGCCGCACGGTTGACGGACACATCACTCACTTTAACGACAAGAGTATGGACAACAACAATCAGAACGATCCCAAGATGAATATGCCGAAGTTCAACATGAACTGGATATATATCATCGCCGGAATAGTACTGTTAGGAATATATTTCACACAGGGAGGAGCTGACAACTCCAGCATCAGGACAGAAACATCATACCAGCAATTCCAGACTATGGTCAACAAAGGCTATGCCTCTAAGATTGTGGTCAACAAGGAACAGAACACGCTGCTGATGTATGTCAAACCCGAACACATACGAGAAGTGTTCAAGCAAGGAGTGGAACAGACCGGCAAGGAGCCATCCGTCTCGGTGCAGTTCGGTTCCGTCGATCAGGTGGAACAGTTCGTCAACAATGCCCGTCAGCAAAAGAAGTTCTCCGGAGATTATAGTTACGACAACAAGAAGGAAAGCAACTTCATCAACATGATGATCTACAATCTCCTGCCGCTCGTCATCATCATCGCCATCTGGATATTCATCATGCGGCGCATGGGAGGCGGTGCCGGCGGCGCGGGAGGCGTATTCAACGTCGGCAAGAGCAAAGCCAAGATGTATGAGAACGGCGGAGAGATAAAGGTGACGTTCAAGGACGTCGCCGGTCAGGCAGGTGCAAAGCAGGAAGTGGAAGAGATTGTCGAGTTCCTGAAGAACCCGCAGAAGTACACCGAACTGGGCGGAAAGATTCCCAAGGGAGCCCTTCTCGTCGGCCCTCCGGGCACGGGAAAGACCCTGCTGGCCAAAGCCGTGGCCGGTGAGGCGGGCGTTCCGTTCTTCTCGATGAGCGGCAGTGACTTTGTGGAGATGTTCGTGGGTGTCGGCGCAAGCCGTGTCCGCGACCTGTTCCGGCAGGCCAAGGAGAAGTCGCCGTGCATCATCTTCATCGACGAAATAGACGCCGTGGGCCGCGCCCGCAGCAAGAATCCGGCAATGGGAGGCAACGACGAGCGCGAGAACACGCTCAACGCGCTGCTCACGGAGATGGACGGATTCGGTACCAACAGCGGTGTGATCATCCTCGCCGCCACAAACCGCGCCGACATGCTCGACTCGGCACTGATGCGCGCGGGCCGTTTCGACCGCCAGATACATGTCGACCTGCCCGATCTCAACGAGCGCAAAGCCATATTCAGGGTCCACCTGAAGCCCATCAAGACCGACGAGACGCTCGATGTCGACTATCTCGCCCGCCAGACACCGGGCTTCTCCGGTGCCGACATAGCCAATGTGTGCAACGAGGCCGCCCTCATCGCCGCCCGCCACGACAGCAAGACGGTCGGCAAACAGGACTTCCTCAACGCCGTCGACCGCATCATCGGCGGTCTGGAGAAGAAGACAAAGATCATGACCGACAGCGAGAAGCGCACCATCGCGATACATGAAGCCGGCCACGCGACCATTTCGTGGTTTACGGAACACGCCAACCCGCTCGTCAAGGTGAGCATCGTGCCGCGCGGACGGGCTCTCGGTGCAGCATGGTATCTGCCCGAGGAGCGCGCCATCACGACCAAGGAGGAGATGCTCGACGAGATGTGCGCGACGCTCGGAGGCCGTGCCGCCGAAGAACTCTTCACCGGAAAGATCTCCACCGGAGCCATGAACGACCTCGAACGCGTGACAAAGAGCGCCTACGGCATGATTGCCTTTGCCGGCATGAGCGACAAGTTGCCGAACATCTGCTACTATAACAACAACGAATACAACTTCCAACGGCCCTACTCCGAGACCACGGCCAAGATCATGGACGACGAGGTTCTCCGGATGATCAACGAGCAGTATGACCGCGCCAAGCGCATACTGAGCGAGCACAGCGAGGGCCACGCCAAGTTGGCCGAGCTGTTGGTGAGCCGCGAAGTCATCTTCGCCGAAGACGTGGAGGCTATCTTCGGAAAGCGCCCGTGGACGAGCCGTGCCGAAGAACTGCTCGAAGCTCAGCAGCGTGCCGAGGCCGAAGCGATGGCGGAGCGCCGCGCCGAGGAACTGGCAAGACAGGCAGCCGAGCAAAACGGTGAGGCAGCCGAGACCGGTAGCGACACGACAGTAGAGCCGGCAGACGCAGACAACACTCCGGAGAATACCAAATAACAACATAGAAAATGCAATACAGTACTCCGGAGAGTACAAAATAATACGACAAACAGAATGTTGTCACACAACAAATAAAAAGTATCAGCGTATGAAAAACTTCATAGTGCGCGCCATCACCGGTGTCCTTTTCGTGGCTGCCATCGTGGTCTGTTTCCTCAACCATGCAGCCATGACGCTGCTCTTCGCCCTCATCACGGGTCTGACCGTATGGGAGTTTACCGGTCTGGTAAACATGCGCGACGGCGTGGACACCAACCGTTTCATCTCGACCGTCGCCGGAGTCTATCTCTTTTTTGCCATGACCGGATTCTGCAGCAGCCTCACGCCGTCGACAGTGTTCATCCCCTACCTTGTGACCATCATCTATCTGCTTGTCGCAGAGCTTTACGCAAAGAACCCCGACCCCATCAACGACTGGGCATACACGATGATGGCGCAGCTCTACATCGCCCTTCCGTTCTCGCTGCTCAACGTCCTTGCGTTCCGCGCGACACCCGAAGGCGTCGTCTACACCTATCTGATGCCGCTCAGCGTGTTCGTCTTCCTGTGGCTGAACGACACCGGCGCCTACTGTTGCGGTTCGCTGTTGGGCCGCCACAAGCTCTTTCCACGCGTCAGCCCGGGCAAGAGTTGGGAAGGCTCCATCGGCGGGGCAGTGGTCGTCATGGGTGCAGCCGCGGCGATATGGCATTTCACCGAGACCTACGGTGTCAACGATCTGTCGCTGAACATGTATGAATGGATGGGCCTCGGACTCGTCGTCGTCATCTTCGGAACATGGGGTGATCTCGTCGAAAGCCTCTTCAAGCGCACCCTCGGCATCAAGGACAGCGGCACGATACTGCCCGGCCACGGTGGCATGCTCGACCGTTTCGACTCCTCGCTGCTCGCCATTCCGGCCGCAGTGGTCTATCTCTACACGCTGACACTGTTCTAAATAAAGAACAAGAACAACATAATATCATAACGCAAAGACGCGAAAACGCAGAGAACAGATATGAAGTCTCTGCGTTTTCGCGTCTTTGCGTTATGCCTTATCCTATCAGGAAAGCGTCTTCAACGTTTCTCCCGCACCCTATTCCGGATGCACCTCGTCGGCCGAAGGCAGCTGCTTCCAGCCTTCTCCGAACGTATCGTATGCGTCCGTGACGACGACAAAGGCCCGCGGGTCTGCCTCCTTGATTTTGCTTTTCACGGCCGTGACCTCCTTATGGCTCACGACGAGAAAGAGCATCTCCTTCTCCGCGCCGGTATACAGTCCGCTGCTCTTGATACATGTGGCTGTGCGGTCGAGGTCTTTCATGATGAACCGATGCAGCTCGACCATCTTTGTGTCACTGATGACAAAGAGCAGTTTGTCGTCCTTCGCACCGTTGATGACGTATGCCAGCACGCGGGCGGAGATGAATATGGCTATCAGCGAATAGAACGAGAGCAGCCACGAGGGACTCGACGTGTCGTCCGAACTGCCCACACCGAAACCGATGACCACCAGTCCGAAGCCCACGACGCAGGCATCCACAATCATTATGCCTATCGAGAAGCGTATGTGTCCGAACTTCTGGAGTATCATCGCCACGATGTCGCTGCCGCCGGTGGTCGCCTGATTGCGCACCACGATGCCCTGGCCGACACCGATCAGCGTCGCTCCGACGATGCTCGTGAGCATCAGGTGGTCCGTCATGTCCATACATCCGCCCAGCAGTTGGGTCGGGTCAAGCCGGTGGAGAGCCTCACTCGTCGGATAGACCACAGCCGAAAGGACGTTCATTATGAGCGGGGTGGTCATCGCCGCGACTATCGTGCGCGAACCGAGTTTGGACCCAAGCAGACAGACGGACAGGATGAGCAGCGGGATGTCAAACATATAGCCGAACGTACCCACCTGCATCGACGGAAAAAGATTGTGCAAAACGATGCTCGCGCCATAGACACCGCCCGGCACGATGTTATAGGGGTTGATGAAAAACACAAATCCGGCGGCCAGGATGGTACATCCGATGAATATGCCCACCCACGACATCCACCAGTCCAAATGTGCGGCAGGGCTGCAAAAGTGTTTCACTCTATTTGCAAAACTTTCCATAGTGTATTCAAATTAATATGCAGCAAATATACAAAACTTTGGCCTTACAACGGCCGTTTTGCCCTATTTTTTTGCTCATGCGCAGCAAAAAAAGCGAAAGAATGTCTCTACGGCGGTATCTCGCCATGTTTCGCGCGATGATAATAACGGATAATGGTCCATCCGGAGATACGATGAGCCACTGCCGGACGGTAATTGTTAAATTCAGAATAATTCTTACAAACGCCCTCCATTTTAACACGGATTTTCCACCAAGTCGTCCCTCGGCTTCAAATATGCGAGTTTTGCGCGTGCATCTTTTTTCTCCTGACGGCCAGCATGTTACGACTAAAATCACGGAAGTGTGCAACTTTTTCACCGATTTTTCCACGCCGTAAGGGCCTTACGGCTCTGCAACGGGGCCGCCGTTGCATCACGACGGGGCTGCCGCTGCACGACAACAAGCACGCCGTTGCAGACCAACGGGGCCCTTACGGCTCGGAGGCCGACCGGATTTTGAACGACGGAAGCAGTTTTTCGGTCGGATTACAACGTTTTTATACAATTTTTTGCACGTTGCGAAATGTTAATATTAACAATCTTTTTCTGACAAAATTACATCCAGTCGTAGGGTCGCGACCCGTCGCGACCGCCACCTTGGCACACGATTCAATCCGTTCGACAGGATGATATATGTGGTTGGTCAGGTGGACCAAGAGGCGGTCGCGACGGGTCGCGACCCTACTTTTGGTGTGTATTATCGTCGTATTTTCCACGTAAGACAATCGTAATGTCACTTTAATCAGGCTACGGCCAACAATGACATGCAAAGACGGTGCGGTCTCGATTTTTTTCGCTATCTTTGTAGGGTTCAACTGAGAACCGTGTTTTCCCACAAAGCAATCACTTAAAACAACCTGACATAATGAAACGAACCATCATCCTTTTTGCCGCAGCACTGGCCTTCGGCCATGCCGGAGCCCAAAGCCATGACTTCGGCTATCCCTACAAGCCCGTGGCGTTCACTTCCGTCAAGATTGCGCCATCCACTTTCTGGGGAAACCGCATCAAGGCCGCACGCGAGACAACCGTTCCGCTGGCCTTCAGCAAATGCGAGAGCGAGGGACGTTATGCCAACTTCGTCAAGGCCGCCCACCCGAGCGAGACCTACGACGTCGGCAAGTTCATGGGCTTCTCGTTCGACGATACTGACGTCTACAAGACCATAGAGGGCGCGAGCTATCTGCTCCAGACCTATCCCGACAAGCGGTTGGAGGCATATATCGACAGTGTGCTCGACATCGTCGGCGCCGCACAGGAGAAGGACGGCTATCTCTATACCGCCCGCACCATCAATCCCGCCAAACCCCATCCCTGGGCCGGCAACCGCAGATGGGTCAAGGAGGAGGACCTCAGCCACGAGCTCTACAACCTCGGACACATGGCCGACGCGGCCTGCGCCCACTATCAGGCCACGGGCAGCCGCAAGTTTCTCGACATCGTCAAGCGCTATGCCGACTGCGTCATCCGCGAGGTCGGCCCGGCCGAAGGACAGGCACACGTCGTCCCCGGCCATCAGATAGCCGAGATGGCGCTGGCCCGGATGTATGTTCTCACGGGTGACAAGCGTTATCTCGACGAGGCGAAATTTTTCCTCGACATGCGCGGCAAGACAAAACGCAAGAACGCATACAGCCAGAGCCACAAGCCGGTGACGGAGCAGACCGAGGCCGTGGGCCACGCCGTGCGGGCGGGATACATGTATGCGGGCATGGCCGACGTGGCCGCGCTCACGGGCGACAGTTCCTATATCAAAGCGATCGACACCATCTGCGAGAATATCATCGGCAAGAAGTATTATCTCACGGGCGGTGTCGGCGCACGCCACGCGGGCGAGTCGTTCGGCGCCAACTATGAACTGCCGAATCTGACGGCCTACAACGAGACCTGCGCGGCCATCTCGATGGTCTATCTCTTTCAGCGCATGTTCCTCCTGAAAGGCGAGAGCCGATACATCGACTGTCTCGAACGCACATTATATAACGGTGTCATCAGCGGCATGTCCGTCGACGGCGGACGCTTCTTCTATCCCAACCCATTAGCTTCCGACGGCCGTTACGCCTTCAACGCCGATGGCAACACCACGCGACAGCCGTGGTTCGGCTGCGCCTGCTGCCCGAGCAATCTGAGCCGCTTCATCCCCTCGCTGCCCGGCTACGTCTATGCCGTACGTGACAACAGCCTCTATGTCAATCTCTTCGCCGCCTGCACGGCCACGATGGCGGTCGGCGGACGCGACGTGACGCTCACGCAAGAGACGGCTTATCCGTGGAACGGCGACATCACGATACACATCGACCGCAACCGCGGCAAGGAATTCACGATGAAGATCCGCATCCCCGGATGGGTGCGCGGTCAGGTCGTGCCCGGCGATCTCTACAGCTATGACGACGGAGCGACGCCGAAATACAGTGTCACCGTCAACGGCACGGAGGTCAACGACGCGCTGACCTCCGACGGCTACATGTCCATCAGCCGCCGATGGAAACGTGGCGACGTCGTCCGCATCCACCTCGACATGCTCCCGCGCGTCGTCAAGGCCAACGCAAAGGTTGCCGACGACCGCGGCAAGATAGCCGTCGAGCGCGGCCCGCTGGTCTACTGCGCCGAACAGGCGGACAACGACGGTTTCAACAGTCACCACGTCCTGCTCAGCCGCCATCCGAAGTTTTCTGTCGCTGAAGGCTACAAAATCATGAACACGGAGAGCGACGGACGACCCTTCAGCGTGACGGCCATCACGGTGGACAACGCTCAGGAGGCTTCTATCGACGCCGACGGCACGCTACGGGCCAAGGACGTGCGGCTCACGCTCATCCCCTATTACGCATGGAACCACCGCGGCGCCGGACGCATGGACGTCTGGATGGCACGGGATTTTGACGGTCTGGGAGAGTAAGCATGAATTCCACGCACTACAATTACAATATTATGAACATGAGAAAGATACTTATCATCATCGCCATGCTGGCCGTAACGGCCGGCATCGGAGCAAAGAAGAAGGTGCAGCAGCAGAGCGACCGCGAATATTGGTGCACTCTGGCTTACAGGATGGCACAGCCCGTGCTGGAGAACATGGCCCGCGGCGAACTGCAGAAGAACATGCAGACGGAGTTCAGCCCGTCCTTCGACAAGCGCGACCGAAGCGTGGTCTATATGGAGACGTTCGGCCGTCTCATGGCCGGAATAGCCCCGTGGATAGCCCTTCCGGACGACGAGACGGCTGAGGGAAAACAGCGCCGCCAGCTGCGCGAATGGGCGTTGGCTTCATACAAAAATGCCGTCGACCCGTCGTCACCCGACTATCTCTGTTGGGGACGCGCCGGACAGAATCTCGTCGACGCAGCATACATCGCCGAGAGTTTCCTCCGCGCCTATGACCAACTGTGGACGCCGCTCGACAAGGAGACCAAAGAACGCTACATAAAGGAATTCACCCGACTGCGCAAGATTGACCCGCCGTACACCAACTGGTTCCTCTTCTCCTCCATCATCGAGAGCTTCATGGCCAAGGCGGGCGCCGGATACGACCAGTTTCGCGTCAACACGGCATGCCGCAAGGTGGAGGAATGGTATGTCGGAGACGGCTGGTATGCCGACGGACCTGACTTCGCGTTCGACTACTACTCCAGCTATGTCTTCCACGCGATGTATCTCGAGACGCTCCGGGCTATGGTTGACGCCAAGGCCAACACGCGGCTGGACTACCGGAAATACTATGACCGCGCGCTCAAACGTGCGCAGAAGTATGCCATCATCCTCGAACGTTTCATCTCGCCCGAAGGCACTTTCCCTGTCATAGGCCGCAGCACGCCCTACCGCATGGCCGCCATGCAGCCGCTGGCGCTGATGGCATGGTACGAAAAACTGCCGCAAGACCTGACCAACGGACAGGTGCGAGCGGCTCTGACAAAGGTTCTCCACCGCATGTTCGACACGCAGAACAACTTCAACGAGAGCGGCTTTCTGACCATCGGATTCTGCGGTCATCAGCCCGAGACGGCCGACTGGTACACCAACAACGGCTCGCTCTATATGACTTCATTAGCCTTCATGCCTCTCGGACTGCCCGCCGACAATCCCTTCTGGACCGACGCGCCGCAGCCGTGGACGCAGGTCAAGGCGTGGGGCGGACAGCCGTTCCCGAAGGACCACCGCTGGGGTGACGACATTAAGACAAAAGACAAGTGGTGACGGACGGCATAATAAGACTACCGCAAAACATCTTCTGAACTATATATGAACATCAAGGACATCATCATCGGTGCCGTCTGCCTCATCTGCTGCCACACCGCGGGGATGGCGCAGACGGCGTCTGATTTGCCAAAAGCGATGGTAGAGCCGGGCCGTTTCGCCCCTCTGCCGAAAGCGGACGACCGTTTTTGGCATGACTCCGTGCCGGAGGCGATGCGCCAGAGCTATATCGGCTACGGCGAACAATTTCTCGGACGACCGTGGACGACGCTGCCGCTGACCTCATTCGCCGAGTTCAAAACCAACGGAAACCGTACCCGCTACGAAGCCGCCAGCTTCGCGAAGCGCCGCCAGCTGGCCGCCCTCGTCATGGCGGAGATTGTCGAAGGTAAGGGACGGTTCACCGCCGACATCATCAACGGGCTGGGCAGCTTCTGCGAGGAGACGTGGTGGGGCATACCGGCCCACTATGGCAAGCGCTTTCCCGTCGCCTCCGACCAGACCGTCGACCTCTTCAACGCAGAGACGGCAGGGCTTATAGCATGGACGAGATATATGCTGGAGACGCAGCTCGAAGCGTTCGCGCCGGGCTTCTGCCGCCACATCGACGACGAAATCACGCGCCGGATGCTCCGTCCCGCCGTCGCCAAGAACTACTGGTGGAAGAAGGCTGGCATGAACTGGAACCCGTGGATATGTTCCAACTGGCTCACCTGCGTGCTCATCTGCGAGCGGGACAGCACCCGCAGGACGGAGGCCGTAGGCCAAATTGTCAAGGCGATGGAGGCGTTCACTGACGCCTATCCCGCCGACGGAGGATGCGACGAAGGCACCGGCTACTGGGACCGCGCGGCGGCTTCGCTCTACGAGTGCATCCGTCTGCTGCGTCTGGCGACAGACGGCAAGGCCGACATGATGACGCCGAAGGTACGCGAGATGATTGCCTATATATATAAGATGTATATCGGCGGAGGCTATTGCGTCAATTTCGCCGATGCCCACGACAACCGCATGCAGGCGCAACCGGACATCATTCTGCCCATCGCACTGGACACACAGGACCCCGTCATGCTCGGATTCGCCGCCCACATAGCCCGCGAAACAAATCTATTCACCGACCCCGCACCGCTCTACGACCGCAGCGGAAACTTCCCCGCGCTCAGCCGCGAACTGTTCATGCTCCGTGACATCAAGGCGGCAATGGCCGTGACGCCGCGCGAGCCGCAGACAAAGGACACGTGGCTGCCCGATCTTCAGGTCATGACGGCGCGCCGCGGCAATCTTTTCGTGGCCATGAAGGGCGGAACGAACGGCGAGAGCCACAACCACAACGACGTCGGCAACTTCATCGTCTATGCCGACAACAGTCCCCTCATCATCGACGCGGGTGTCGGCGAATATACGTCGGCGACGTTCGGAAAAGACCGTTATTCAATTTGGACGATGCAGTCGGCCTATCACAATCTGCCGCTCATCAACGGCGTGATGCAGAAGGAGGGCCGCCAATATGCCGCAAAGGTCGTCAGCCGCAAGGCCGGGACATTGACATTGGACATCGCCGGGGCTTATCCGGAAGATGCGGCCGTGGCTCAATGGAAGCGGACGGTAAGCGTAAAGGCGGGAGGAGTGGAAGTGACGGAGGACTACCGGCTGAGAGAATGGCGCGAACCGACACGTCTGATGTTCGTCACAACCGTCCCGCCGGAAGCAAACGGCGGCCGCATCACAATCGGAAATCACGCCATCACGTTTGATGCACGCCGGTTGTCGGCATCCGTCGAGGATATCAGCGACAAGCAGGACAGTGTCATTCGCAATATGTGGGGACCGCAGATGTATCGCATCGTGCTCACCACGACAGGCCAATCGACCGCCGGCAAAATCACATACACAATCAAATAGGGGCTATGATAGAGCCTGACGACTTCTCTAAGACAATCAAATAAGTATGTTGCAACAATTAGTTTATACTTTGAACACAGAGACACGGAGACACAGAGGACAATATTACTCTGTGTCTCCGTGTCTCTGTGTTCAAAAACTTATTATAAAGTAATAATGAATACTTACCTTAACAAATAACGATACAGATATGAAACGATTACTAATCTCACTTTTGCTCATGCTGACCGTCTCGCTGTCAGCCTCAGCAAAGAAAACGGCCGGTACATTCGCCGTCGGCGACAAGACGTTCCTGCTCAACGGCAAGCCTTTCGTCATCAAGGCGGCCGAAGTCCACTATCCGCGCATCCCGCGCTCCTATTGGGAGCACCGCATCAGGATGTGCAAGGCGCTGGGCATGAACACGCTCTGCCTATATGTCTTCTGGAACATCCACGAGCAGCAGGAGGGCGTCTTTGACTTCACGGGCCAGAACGACGTGGCCGAGTTCTGCCGTCTGGCGCAGAAGAACGGCATGTATGTCATCGTGCGCCCCGGTCCATACGTCTGCGCCGAATGGGAGATGGGCGGTCTGCCGTGGTGGCTGCTGAAGAAGAAGGACATCCGGTTGCGCGAACAGGACCCTTATTTCATGGAGCGCGTGCGCCTGTTCGAGCAGAAAGTCGGCGAGCAACTCGCCCCGCTTACCATACAGCGCGGCGGTCCGATCATCATGGTGCAGGTGGAAAACGAATACGGTTCCTACGGTGAGGACAAGCCGTACGTCAGCGCCATACGTGACATCGTGCGCGAATCGGGCTTCAGCGACGTGACGCTCTTCCAGTGTGACTGGGCGAGCAACTTCACAAAGAACGGACTCGACGACCTCGTCTGGACGATGAACTTCGGCACGGGAGCCGACATCGACAGCCAGTTCAAGCGCTTGAAGGAACTGCGTCCCACCTCGCCGCTGATGTGCTCGGAGTTCTGGAGCGGATGGTTCGACAAGTGGGGAGCACGCCACGAGACGCGTCCGGCCGAGAAGATGACTGCCGGAATAGACAAGATGCTGTCAAAAGGCATATCCTTTTCGCTCTACATGACCCACGGCGGAACATCGTTCGGCCACTGGGCGGGTGCCAACTCGCCCGGCTTCGCGCCCGACGTGACGAGCTATGACTACGACGCGCCCATCAACGAGTACGGTCAGGCGACGCCGAAATACTACGAATTGCGCAAGGTCATGGAAAAATATGCCGACGGAAAACTGCCCGCCGTGCCCGCCGCACCGATGCCGCTGATAAGCGTGCCTGAGTTCCGGCTGGAGCGCGTGATGAGCCTCAACGACCTCGTGACGGCCGAGCGGGAGAGCCGCGACGTGGTCACGATGGAGGAGATGAACACGGGTTGGGGCATGGTGAAATATACCACGACGCTGCCCGACGTTCCTGTGAAGAGCCTGCTGACGCTGAACGACTGCCACGACTTCGCACAGGTGTTCGTCAACGGCGACTATATCGGCAAGATTGACCGCGTGAAAAACGAGAAGTCGCTCATGATGCCGCCGGTTAAGAAGGGCGACGCACTGGTGATATTGGTCGAGGCGATGGGCCGCATCAACTTCGGACGCGCCATCAAGGACTATAAGGGCATCACCCGCGACGTGACCATTCAAGCCGACGTCGACGGCAACGAGGTTACATGGAACCTGAAAGACTGGCTCATACAGGCCACGGCCGATGACTATGACGCCATAAAGAAGGCTATGGCGCAGGGACATAAAGATGTGAAACGCCGCGAGACAATAACGAGTAAGGGCGGATATTTCCGCGGCAAATTCACACTGAAGAAGCCCGGCGACACATTCATCAACACCGAAGCCTTCGGCAAGGGGCAGGTGTGGATCAACGGCCACGCCATCGGCCGCTTCTGGAACATCGGCCCGCAGCAGACTCTCTACGTGCCGGGCTGCTGGCTGAAGAAAGGCGACAACGAAGTGATTGTCCTCGACATTGTCGGCCCGAAAGAGGGAGGCGTGGCTTTCTGTCAGGACCATCCGGAACTGGACAAGCTGAACCGCGAGAAGGCCGTCAAGCACAACAACCCGAAAGACCGGCCTGACCTCAGCACTATAAAGCCCGCACTCACCACACAGTTTGCCACCGGCAACGGATGGCAGCGTGTCGCTTTTGCCGCTCAGGCCAAGGGCCGCTATGTGGCAATAGAGTGTCAGAGCGTCCATTCGGGCAACGCCGTCTCCATCGCCGAAATCTATCTGACCGGCGCCGACGGCAAGCGCCTGAGCCGCGAACAGTGGTCGGTCAAGTATGCCGACAGCGAAAACGAACGCGGCAACAACACCGGCGACAAGGCGTTCGACCTTCAGGAATCGACCTATTGGCAGACGGCAAAGGGCGCCGCCCTACCCCATCTTCTCGTCATCGACCTCGGAGCCACGGAGACCGTGACGGGCATCGAATATCTGCCACGCGCCGAACAGGGAGCGCCCGAGAGCGTAAAGGATTGCAGGGTATTCGTATTTTAGGAGTTATCGCGGACAAAGCCCGCTAAGGAGTTAAAGGAGTTAAAGGGAGTTAAGGAGTTAAAGGG